>SEEV01000056.1 GCA_004211695.1 Rhodococcus sp. (in: high G+C Gram-positive bacteria) | reverse complement strand
GCCAAAGACGCGATCGAGCACGCACTGCACTGGTCATGCTTCCGACGCGAGCACCAAGCCGATGCCCGCAGACACCACTTCAGGCGCCGACTCAAGATCCAGGCATTAGCCCTGTAGTATTAGGTGCCTGTGAGGGCGCATAGTCTGTGCGGCTCGGGGGTATCCCACCCGTACGCTGCCCAGGGCTCGACGGCAGTCCGCGAGCGGCGAGACCCTCGGCCGCTGACCCCTTCGGCCGAGGGCGCCCACCCGCCGCGCGCGGACCGAGGACAAGCGCTTGGCTCAGCCCCTCGGGCCACGCGCGGCCTTGGCGCGAAGCTGCCCCTCGCCATCCGTCGACCGCGAGAGGGGCCCGCGGGGTGGCGCCGGCCGCAGGGACGTTGGACCAGATGTGGTCGGCCCTTCGACTCGCCAACACGACCGGGACAAGATCGGTGCTGACCAGGGCGTGATGACCCACCGGAGCATTCGGCGCGCACCGACAGTGAGTCAGCGCCCGCCCCGAAAGGCGGTCCCCGGGCGGATCGCCTTGCTGATCCGAGGAAATTGTGGGTACACGAAGGCGATGGTGATGCGAATGAAGCTTCAGGAACAACTCGATGCACTGACCGACCAGTTGCCGTCGATGTGTCACCTTGGCCACGGAGGCGAACGTCATCGATCTCCGTGCGATGCGTACCGCGAAAGAACGCTCGAACCGAAGCCGAACACGTCCCGCGCCGTCGAAGCGCGCGAGACCCACAAAGCCCTGACCACCCTCGTAACCCCGGAGCACCCATGACCATCGTCACCGCGCTGCCCATCGCCGTGCTGCGCCTCCAGTACACCATCGTCCGGATACCGCTGGAGGTGATCGACGACCAACTCCTCTCCCGCCTGACCCCTCACGGACCGGCCCGGCTGCTCTATCAGCGCAGCCTCACCCTGCTCGACCGCCTCGTCCTCGGCGCGACCGCGACCGCTGCGAGCGTGCCCACCGCCACCACCACCGCCGCCGAGACCCACCCCGACCGGCACGACAATGCCCCCGAACACGAACCCGGCATCGCCGACGCGAAGCACACCCCCGCCGGCGACGGCGCCGAGAACCACACAGTTTCCACGGATTCCGATCACAAAGAGAATGCCGACCTGAACGAAAACGCCGCCAGAACACTCGACCGCGACCTGCTCGCCAGCCAACTCGAGAACATCGACGCTTCCCACCCGACGACTCCTGCCGTCCTGACCCAATTCACCGACGCGGCCACCACGCCGCCGGACACCGGCCTCACACCCGAACTGGCCCACCGGGCAGCGGAACTCACCCACACCGAGGCACCACCCGGCGCATCCAGAACCCCGGACGATCCCGGGTTCGTCCCGACCGACGACCACCACTGACAAGCCTCGATCTTGCGCACGTCGCCAGTTCCCTCTCGAGCGGAAGAACCACCGCCCCGGGACGGGGCAAATCCACCACTGTCCACGGGGTGGGCTGGGACGACCGGAGTCAACGACTTGTCCGGACGTCGCGGTGTCGTGGATCCGGTGCGTGTGGTGTGCCCGCCCCCGGGTCGCCGCATCGTCTGTCAGCGCACCGGTTCCCCGGCAGGGCGAGCGGCGGCCCGCGCATCTCGTTGCCGGCGCCGGGTGTGCCGTCTGCGGTCGGCCTCGGACATCCCACCCCACGTTCCGTACGGTTCGGCAACGGACAGGGCGTACTCGCGGCATTCGGCGAGCACCCGGCAGTCCTGGCAGACACGTTTGGCGTGCGCCTCCCGCCGCGCCCGGACCCGGCCCCGCTCCCCCTCGGGGGAGAAGAAGACCGACGACTCGACCTTCCGGCACGACCCCAGGATGCGCCACTCTCCGCGATCGCGGTCGGTGAGCATTCCGGTCCGCGGCAAAGCCTCACGGCGGGAAACAGACACCCGTGCTCGCCGCACGAGCAGGTAGAGAAGTCATCGGATCGGTGTCACTCATTTCAGTTTCGTCGTCTGCGCGGCAGAAGTGCCACCGTGGTAATCCGGTGTCCAACCCCAGCACGAAATACCGCATGGTCGTTTTTGTTGGTCGACGATGACGGGTCGAGCACCCACTTGTCCTCGCCACCCAGTCACGCATCAGGTACACCCAGATTGATTCTTCTATGTAATGGGTTCCGCGGGCGCGGGCCTGTTCCGCCCTGCGACAGCATCGGCGCCGGGCCGGGTTTGCTGCGTCATCTCAAGTAACTGGCCTGGGCTTTCTCGTTGACTGCCGGCGATGCCGGTCAGGGGTGGCGGGCGACTTCTTGGACGAGTTGTACGCAGGAGGTGAGGCCGAGTTTGGTGAAGACGTGAGTGAGGTGGCTCTGGACGGTGCGAGGTGAAACAAAGAGCCGCGCGGCGATCTCCTTGTTGCCGAGCCCTTCGCTGACCAGGGAGACGACGTCACGCTCGGTCGGTGTCAGTGCTGCCCAGCCACTCGTCGGCCGTTTGCGTTCGCCGTGACCGCGCCGGGCATACGCGATCGCTGCATCGGTAGACAGAGCAGCACCCTCAGCCCACGCACCGTCACACTCGTTGTCGCCCATCACGTCACACAACTCTGCCACGGAGGCCTCGTAGCGGGCTTGGTGGATCTTGAACCGGACCCCGCCGATGCGGTGCCGGATCGCCTCCGCCGCGCCGAAGAGGCGCGCGCCCTCGTGGTGACGACTGCCGGCGTCGGTGGCCAGCTCGGCGAGGCATTCGAGGATATCGGGCACAATCAGGTACGCCCCCATACCGGCTGCGCAGGCCAGCGCGTCGTGGGCGTCGCGTTCGGCCTGTTCGGGCTCGCCGTCGGCGATCGCGACCCGGGCGCGCGCCGTCAGCACCCCTACCCGGCACCAGCCCGTCGCCGCCGACATACTCTGGTTGACACCTGACCTGGGAGGGATCGGTGGCCTACCTATCGAGGAACGTCAACCCACAATGGGTCGGATGGTCGGAGGCCCGTAGGCCTCCGGCACACACGGAACCGTGCGTGACAGTCTCCCGTCACACGGCTCGTCCCATTCCTGCCGCGGAGACCTGCGTGGTCATCCCCCAATGCACGAAGGCGCGTGGATACGCCTGAACCAGACTCTTCCACCACGCGAACGCTTTGGAGAACCTCGCAATCCGCCGGTACTTGTTACGGGCCCACCGCATCAGGTAGGCATTGATGCGGCATAGCAAAGGAAACAGCGCTGAGCGATTGTGCTTGCCGTAGTACTGCATCCAGCCCCGCACGATCGGATTGATCCATCGTGCGATCTCCCTGAGCTCGAGGTCGACCCGGCGGTGCAGTTTCCACCGCCGGACCCTCTGCCCCATCACCTTCAGAGCACTCCGTGATACCGCCGGAGCAAAGACAGTCAACAAGCCACCGCCCTTGACCCGCACCGGACGCGGAGCGAACGTACAACCGAGAAAATCAAACGAGACCTTTTCGAAATGGCCACGATGAAACCCTCCCCGGCAATACGAAATGGACGTCTTGTCGGGATGCACTTCCAGACCGACCTCGCCCAATCTCATCGCGATCACCGACACCATACGCCTGCCTGGTACTCGGTGGCCGAATGCACGACAGTATCCCGGCATAGCGTTCGAACCATTGGCTGCCAACGTCTCCCCGCACCTGACCACCAAGAAGTGCCGCCGGGTCGCGGACCGGCGGAGGCGAACAATGTCGAGATCGCCTACACCCCAGCGAAAAGTTCCTGGCGGGGCCGATCGAGGCGCAGTTCACCGCCCTGCGATACTTCGCGCTGACGGCACCGACCACGGCTCCCACAAGGAAGAGGCCAGCATGATCCGCCGCTACATCAGCTGGCGGAACAAGCACGGCGCCGACGAGAAACTACAAGAGATCGTCTACCGGGCAAACGTTGCGTGAAGCGGCACGATTTCGTCAAGCGGTTACGGGACCTTGACAGTTGTCGAGCTGGCAAGCTCACACCGGAACCGCTTCGATGACGGATGATCGGGGACCTTGTGTGATCGAATCCAGCATAAATCCGTGGTCAGTCAATAGTCGGCGCCATTCGGTGAACGTGCGCTCGCGACCTCCCAGGAGAACCAGCATGTGAAGATCCAGCAGAGCCATGGGGTGGGTTGTCGCTGCTTCCGGCAAGACCTGCTCGACAATCATCAATCGTCCGCTTTTCGGGATCGCTCGCCGACAACTGCTGAGGATCTTGCCAGCCGACACGTCATCCCAGTCGTGCAGAATCTGAGACAGCACGTAAACATCACCATTTCCTGGGACGTCGTCAAAGAAACTTCCGCCCACTACTGTCGTTCGTTCACCGATGCCAGCCGAACAAAACTTCGACGCCGCTTCCGCGACCACATGAGGCAGATCGAGCAGAATTCCGCGGAGATGCGCGTGCCGATCAAGCAACCGGGTGATCAGCGCGCCGGTCCCGCCTCCGACGTCGACGACGGTTCCCGCGTCAGACCAGTCGTGGTTGAGCAAAGGCAACAAACGCAGCTCGACCAGCCCTGCTTGGCCCCGTGCGAACTCATCGGCTGCCGAGGGATTCTCGGACAACCATTCGAAGTAGGGCTTGCCAAACGCCGCTGAAAACGACTCCTTCCCCGTTCGGATCGAATGGGCTGCGTGCCCCCACACGTGGTAGGCCTCGTTTGACATCAAGCCGACCAAGTGACGAAGCGAGCCCGGAGTGTCTGCCCGCAAAAGCTCACCGGCCTCCGTCAACGCAAATCGTCCTCCACCGTCTTCCGCAAGCAAGCCTTCCGCGACGAGTACCCGCAAGAATCGACCAAGTGCGTCGGCGTCGGCGCCCACGCTCGCCGCGAGATCGCCGAGCAAGCACGCGCCGTCCGCCAATCGGTCGGGCACACCCAGTTCGCAGACGGCTGTAATAGACTGGGACACAATGTATCCCATGATTTGTTTTCTCACTCGGTGGTTGATGTCGCTCATGTTCACGCCACCTCGGACAGCCGCGGGAAGAGTGACTTCCTGGCAGCATTCTGCAAATACGACGCGCCTGCCGTCCCGCCGGTGCCACGTACCGTTCCGATGACTTTCAGGGTGATGCCCCAGTGGCCTCGCTTCATCGCACCCCACGCACGGTCCAGGCGCCGCATCGACTCCTCGAGAACGCTTGCATCCGGATGCGTTTTCCGCATCGCCAGATAGACGTCCTGCAACGTATCCTCCCCGATATCGATTTTCGCACTGCGCTCGAAGTTGCGAGGATCGGTTGGAGCGCAGGCGAACTCGACCTCACGAAACGCGCGCGACTGCACCGCGCTCCGCCCATCGGTGAAGCCGCGAATAATCGAGAAGGCGTCAACCGGCATTGTCGTGAGAACCCGAAATAGCGCAGGCACCGCTTCGAGACGGATCGATGCCTGGTCGAGGCGATCCTTTGCCGCTGCGGCCTGACCGTGGTGCAGGTCCAAGATCGCCATCGAAATCGCTGTCGCAACCTGCCGATACAGACCTTCGAAGATTTGGATGCAGCGGATGAACATCTGCTCGTCGTGCAGGCGAGTCGTCGGCAACAACGTCAGCCGAACTGCAATTCCGATCTCTTCGGGGATACCGTTCAGCGCCAGCGCGGCGACTGAAGCAAACGAACTGTAGTTGGCGCCTGGCTGAGCCAGCGCCGCAAGGCCAGCCGCGGCTACGGAAGGATCGAGCGAGAAATCGGGTGCGAGCCTCGCGAGTTGTGTTACGACTCGTGTCGCTGCGCGCGCCCGGACCACCTGGGGTGCGTGTGCCGACCTCCCGAGGGCTCGTGCCTCCAGCAATGCGAGGTCCATGGCCGCGGCAGCTACGAATGCGTCCACGCGCTGGGCGTCATCGGACCGGACGACCTGGTCGAAATAGTCGAGCCCGACGTATGACAAATAGTCGCCGTTCTGCGCATCGAACGTCATCGGTAGCCAGGCACCGAGAACATGATTCGCTCGGTTATTGCTATGGAAGTTTCGCAGCATGGCGACCAGGTGAGGCCGGACCCCGGTACGCCCGACTGTTTGATAATGGGCCGCGACAGCGGCAAGGGGAAACTCCGATTGCCCCGCTTCCCATTGTCGAAGCGCATTCTCAATATTGCGGCAAGATAATTCATCGGTCGTCGCGTCAGCAGCCTGAAGACATGTTCCCCCGACGCCGATCACGCCGGAACGAACAAATTTCTCCTCGGCTTCGAGTAACGTTTCGGAAATCAACGCGAAACTCGCCTTTCATCCATAATGCGGTGTTCAGCTATCTTCGACGTAGCGCGGCGAATTCGGATAGACACCCTAGGGAGATTTCTCGACACCCTTTCCGCTGGGGGGTGAAGTTTTCACCCTGGGGTGCCTATTCAGCGGGCAGCCACGCGCCCAAGATTGGGTGCGACACAGATTCCAGGCTTCGATAGTGAGGACCATTGACCATCGATGACGTGCAACTTCAGTTGTGTCGCCCCGACCACGGGGTCATACGCCGCCAAAGCGCTCGTGAATAGCCGATGGCCGGATCGGTGCTGGCCGCAACCAAATATGGCCGGTGACTAATCCAATAACCGAGACAGCCGTCACTGCAACGTCCCGAATAGAGAGCTCGAGGCAGGTCGATCGCGGCTTTTGCTTTCTCGGGAGCGGGCTACTCGCAGCGTGCGCGAGCCACCGCATCGACCAGATCGACGTCACCTTTTCGTGACGCAAATCTAATGAAGTCGCAGATGTCCCACAGAAGGAAGAAATCCATGCGCGTAATCGCCAGAAGCGCACTCGAGACGATCAACGAAGCCGTTGTCGGCGGGAGCATCCACAACCTGGGTGTCGTCAAGATGTTCAACCAACACCCTCAGTTGGCGCAATTCATTCCTACTTCCAGCAATTTGGCAATCAGCTGGGTCAGGTTGGAGTGCGGTGAGGTTCTGGCGGTGCACAAGCACCCGGAGTCCAGCCTGATCCTGATCTGCGAGGGTTCCGGACGAACAATGGGCAGTGCAGAGCAGGAGGTCACTGCGGGAGACATGATCCTCGTACCCGGCGACTCCTGGCATGGCTTCGAAGGAACCCAGGACGGTTTCTGGGCGCTCTCGATCCAGTTCAACGGCAAGGCACTCTACGAGGACGCCGAGAAGCCAAACGCGGTGTTTGCAAGCGATGTACCGAATCGGGCGGCTGTGCTCCTGGCGGACAACGAGAAGTACCTGCAGCAATTCGGAACCAGTAACCTATTGCGCCTGATCGACGACCCCTCGTTTGACAACCCACACGTGCGGGAACGGCTGCTCGACTGCCAGCAAACCTGGTCGGACGTGTTTCAGGACCTCCTGCACCTGCGTGTCGCGATGACAACCGATCCGGCGCACAAGCAGGTAGCGCTCGATCATTTAGTCGAGGAACTGGGCCATAACAACAACCTGCGCAACCAACGGGAATCAGCGCAGGCTCAGGTCACCGATGCGACGTTCGAATCGACAATGGATTGGTTCAGGCATCAAATGCTTTACCGGAGCGACATGGTGCGCACTCTGCTGATGCATGTGGTGCTGGAAGGTAGCGGCGAAATCTGGCACCGGGAAGCGGCGCGAGCGTTTCCAACAATTCCACACTTCCAAGAACACGGGGAGGACGACGGCCAGCACGTGAGCATGGGGATCGATCTGCTCAATCGAGCAACGCCGGCTGAGATCCGAGAACTCCGCGAAGCACTCGCTGAGGGATGGAAGATGATCACGCAATTGTGCGACAGAATCGCGTCGGTCGCCCTGGCCGACACGGTGGTCCCCACGTACTCCACATGCTGAGCGCCCTCAGGAAGGTCGTCTGGTTCGAGGTTCCCAAACCCCAAGCTCGGTTCGACCCACTGTCCAACTCCTCGCACCTCTCCAGATGGCAGCGGTGGTGTGACGCGGCGCAGCGGGACAACGTGAACGCGCCCCGAGGCGAGCGACTCAGCAGATCCGTCCTCGGCGGACTCCGTCGTGACATGATGCTCGGGCTCGTGGCCATCGCGATCAATGCAGGATGCGCCTTCGGTGCTGCGATCACGCTGAAATCACTGATCCAGCACCTCGCCGCCGGCGGTTCAGCGCTCACGGCGAACCTCACGCTGGGTATCACCTGCATCGCGCTGACGTACCTGGCGTGGCTTGCGTTGAATCACACCTTTATGCAAGCCGACGTGGTAGGCATCGGAGCCCGGACGTACATAGAACAAAGGTTGCTGCACAAGAAGCGCAGCGTTGCACCTTCCGACCAACCGGTGGACCTCGTCACACTGCTGGACCGGGAGGCGGCGCGCGTCGAAACCGCCTGGTCAGGCCTCGTTTTCATCATTCTGGCACTCGCAACGATCACCTTTACCTCCGCGTACTTCTTCCTGGCGTTGGGACTGAGTGCTCTGGCAGCTCTGTCGGTGATTTTCATTAGTTCTGTGGTGATCTACTGCAACGCTAAACAATTGAATGCCGCGCATGCTGCACTATCCGCGACGGCGGCAGATCGCATCGAAGTCGGCCTGTTTTCGATAAACAATCGCCTACTCGCGTGGCTCAAGAACTGGAACGACGAACTGTTTCGGCGCTATGCCGACAAGCGAGATGGCGAGGAGCGCGCGCTCCTGAAAGCGGCGCGCCTTGTCGCGCGGATCAACCTCATATCGACACTCACTCCAATCGTTGCCATGCTTGCGGCGGTGTTCACCCAGCTGACCTACGTTGGTTACGTCGATCCAGCGGGCCTGTTGTCCGCAATGGCGCTGATCGGGGGTCTGAAATCCGTAGCCAACAATATTCCCTTCATTGTTCAGAGCCTTTCCCAGGGCATCGTCGGGCACACCAACGTTGCGAAGTATTTATCCAGTCCCCACCCGGCAGGCACCGATGCGACGGCAACGCACCTACCCGCAACAACGGCGAAGCACATCGCTGTAGTCGGCGGGGCCGGTAGTGGCAAGACATCCGTTCTGAAAATCGGTGCGCGCCGCAGCAGCGAAGTGAACACCAAGACGTTCTTCGTACCGGATGAACCGTGGATATTCCCTGGCGGGCTCTACGAAAATCTGTGTCTCTATCGAAGCGAATTTACGGACGCGGAGGCCCGTCAAGCCTTGAAAAGTTCCCGACTTCCCGAAACCTTCTACGACGACTACCTCGCAAGCAAGTCACGTGACCGGACCGAGGGCTGGGACGTGTCCCGCGGGCAGGGGAAGCGGCTGGAACTGGCACGGGCAATATTGGCCGAACCGATGTTCGTTTACCTCGATCAGCCCACCGCAGGGCTGGACGACGACCTGGCAAGAGGGCTGTTGGCCTCGCTTCTGCGCGGGCCATGGCACGACACCACGGTTATTTATGCAACGGACAAGCCCGACGAAAAAGATGCTGCAGACGAGATATGGGTAGTGGCCGGAGGCGAGGTTGTGGAGGTGATACAAAACCACACACCACGGGCGGCGAATCCTGTTCAAGACCACCAAAAGCGGCGCGCTCCCGAGGATCGGTCGATCTCTCGCCAACCCCAGGGCATCGACCGACCGGAACTCTCGACCTCGTCACGTCGCAGTCTGATGAGCCTGGGCATCACGCGGGTCGCAGTTATTGCATGCGTCCTGTTTGCGTGCCGCGACCTTCTGACGATTGCCGGTGACTATATAGCTGCCAGCGGAATTTCGACCACGAATGCGCGGACAGCAGCGATAACCCTCATCGCTGTACTGTCGGCTGGGGCAATCCTGTCGATTTTCACCGCTTTACTTATCGTCAAGCGCAGCATCATGGCGGCATCCCAAAAGTGCCAGAGTTATTTCTCGACTGCCATGAACCCAAAGCTCTCCAGGTCGGCCTCTGTCGAGGTCAATCAGGACTATCAGAGCAAACTAACATGGGATCAACGACGTATCGACGAAGTTCTGCCAGAAGTACTTCTGAATACGCTGGGTGCGGCCACGCTGCTGCTCACGACCACCGGGTTCGTATTGAGCAAGAACATTTTCGTCCTGTTGCCCCTTGCTGGGATGTGCTTCGCCTACTGGCACAGTTCGAGGCGATCAGGAAAGCGACTGCGGTACTTCAACGATAGAGAGATCGGTACGACGTCGACAGTGTTGGAGCGGGTCGAGGCAATTACGTGGAGCTCAGCTAGATTCGACTTGGCACGCGACAACTCGGCCCTCGTAAATTGGCTGAACAAGAGTTTGATGAATCGCGCCTTCGCTTCGATGGACAATGCGGGCGCACGCCGCTGGTTCAATTACAAGCTCGATTTGATGGGTGTGCTCTTCCTGTCGGTCGTCGTCGGTTCGACCGTGTTTGTCCATGTCGGCGGCGGACCCGGCCTGAAAGGTGTTCTCGCGCTCAGTCTCTCGTACAGCCTCATCGCTGTTTTCGCGCGAGTGGGCCGTTGTCTAGTCGACCTCAGGCAGGTTCTCGACAGCGCGGATCGTCTCCTCACACCTCCGACCGACCCGGCGCCGTGCTGGACTGGTTCAGCAGTTGAAGATACAGCGCTCGTGTCGTTTTCGGAGGTAGGGTACGTCGCGCCGCACACCGGGGCGGTGCTGCTGGAGGAGCTTTCAGAGTCGTTCGCTAGCCGAGACGTCGTAGTCATAATGGGACCGAGCGGGGTCGGTAAGTCGACATTTGCGAAGCTAGTTGTCGGCAGTCTGCAGCCGACAACAGGCGTCCTCTCGACATTGGGCCGGACGACGGGATACGTGTCGAGTTCCCACGCCGAAGACGTCCTCTTAATGACGTCGAGTCCGATCTTCAAGCCAGGAAGACTGATCGAACACTTCAACATCCCGTTACCGCTCGAAGTGGCTCGCGTGGTCGATTATCTCGACGTGGGAGACGTCGTCCGGCGACTCCCGTCCGGATTCGACGAGCCCGTCCCCGCCACCGGTCAGTTGAATCTGAGCAAGACGGAACTGCAGCGGCTGGCGCTCGTGGACCTTTTGATCAATCCCCCGGCGGTTGCAATTCTCGACGAAGCGACTTCCGAGTTGAGTGCAGGAGCAGAGCTGTCGATGTTGCGGGCCTTGATCTCTGCCTTGCCGGACACACTTTTCTTCATCATCACGCACAATCCCGAGCTGACCAAACTTGCCAATCGAGTCTTCCATTTCAACGGTGAGCGACGTCTCGTCGAGATTTCTGGCCAGGAGCAAGCGACAGCCGATCGGAACTGGAATGGAAAGGAGGAAGTCCATGGAATGGCAGCCTCAACGCGATGCGTTCTGTAACAGCCACAACGTTCCACAGCCACAACTTCCGCTGAGGAACATCGCACACTGGAACGCAGTGCTCCAGGGCAGCGTGAGCAGCGATGACGCCCTGCATCACGAGCGAGCGTACGTCGCACCCGGATACTTCTACATGCCGGTGTGCGACGAGCCCGACGATCGGACACTAGCGGAGTTGTTGGGCATGGCATCAACCGCCGACTGGTTGTTGGTCCCCTCTCTTCGCAGATACGATCGCTGTCGACGCGCCGACGTTATTACAGTTCCATTCATGAAAGCGGCATTCTTCCGGTCTTCCCGAAGTGTGGATCTCGCCCTGCGAGCAGCGGTAGGAGCCAGTCAATACAAATCAATCGTCAGGCTCACAAGAAAGGCTGAGGCAGCGTGCATCACCGAGATACACCGTCTCTCGGAAGCGGCGGAAAACAATCGAGTCCTGCGTGATTTCGCCGACCTTCAGGCATTGAATGTGGCCAAATATGGACACGCCAAGAACCTCTATACGAGAGATGTGCTACGTATGCTGGCTCGCTCGTCCGAAGGTGCGAAATACTACGTGAAGCTGGACTACGAGAAGTCTTCAAATACTCCGTTGGCCGGATCACTGAGCTACGCCGACGATGACCGTGGCGTGTTTACGAAGCTCGTTCGGGGGCTGGACCATGACCGAATTCCGCGTGGGTTGAATCTGTATATCGCCGACTACTATCAAATGTATCATTTCGCGGATCGGCTGGGTTTCGCGGACGTCTGCCTTGGCCGAGGCGCTATTGATGCCAAGGTCCGGGTAGGCGCAATTCACATTGTCGACCTGGACAACTGGCTGATTCCAGTCAACACACGGCGTACGCAGGCGATGCAGGGATACGCGAGATCGCGACATGGAGACTAGATGATCAGCGAAATAGCCTGGACAGATGGAAGATGCGTCCGATTTGGCGAGGTTAGCCTTTCACCTGCCACTCATGGGTTGTCATATGCCACTTCGGTATTCGACGGTATCCGCACCTACGGCGGAAGCATATTCAAATGTGACGACCATATAGCCAGGTTGCGGCGGTCCGCTGAGTTGTTCGGGCACACCTTGCAATATTCGAATGCAGACTTGGCCGATGCTTGCCGCGAATTGGTGAGAGCCAACGAGCTGGCCGATGCATACATAAAGTGCTTGGTTTTCTATGACGACACAGATGTCAGTTTCAAGGCCCTGGGCTCTTCCAGCAAGGTGGTCCTGTTTGCCCTGCCCTTTCCTTCGAATTCGGCCGCGGTGCATTATCGGCTCTCGACGGCACCGTGGCGGCGTCCACCCGCCTCGTGCCACCCGTATCAGGCGAAAACGTCGTCTACCTACGCGTTGAGCTACTTGAGCCACCGCCAAAGGGCTGACGGCTACGATGATGTGCTCTTTCTTTCGATAGCCGACGCTGTTTGCGAGTCAAGCGGCTCGAACGTGTTCTTTGTCAAGGGAGACGAGTTGTTCACGCCCACCACCGAATTAGCGCTTGACGGGATTACCCGAAGGGTGATCATCGATGAGCTGTGTCCGCGACTGAAGCTCGCGGTAACGGAACGCGACATCGCCTACGGTGAGATCGGATCGTTCGACGCTGCATTTCTGTGTGGCACTGCGATCGAAATCATGGGGGTTACCGGCATCGACGAGATCCGGTATGAGAAGTCCGCATTGGTCGATGCGCTTGCAACCGAGTATCGGCACTTGACCACCGGCCGGTTTGCGATTCGATAACAGTTCGAAGGCTGTCTTCTGTGGGTGGTCGACCCGGACTACCACAAGGGGTGGGCGATCTTTCCCCTCAGGGTTACTAGCTTCATGTCCGTCGACTCGGGATAGTACTAGAAAACAAACCGAGTCCCCCGCCCCGCAGGAGCTGTATGCGCGCAACTAACGATACTAAACCTTTGGATAAGCGCGCTGAAAGACCATTGCACCGATCGGTATTCCATACAGCGGAGTCTCCTGAATGAAACTGCTCATCCTCCATCGCGTTCCCTATTCCTTCATCGAATACCATCGCGTAATAGATCATGAAATTCACGATGCCGTCTACGTGGGCACGAGCGCGCAACTTGCTACCGTGCCGCCCGACCTTCCCTGCAGGAGGGTTGAACGGCCAGGTCACGCAGGTCTGGCCGAGGAAGTTCTCACCCTGTTCTCCCCCGACGATTCCTTCGACAGAGTCATCAGCGTTTCCCAATACGAGATGATGGAAGCCGCGCAGATAAGGCGGAGCCTCGGAGTAGAAGGGGCATTACCGGAGCAGGTCCACATCGTGAACGACAAGGTAGCGATGAAAGCCGCAGTCGCAGGATGCGGACTTCGCGTACCTAGATTTGTTCGGTGCGATGAGGCGCTCGCAGCTTCGTCCGCCGATGTCGCTCCTTGGGCGGGGAAGACGGTGCTTAAACCAATCGATGGAACCGCCAGCAAGGATGTTTTCGTTTTCGCCACCTACGCTGACGCCAGCACTGCGATTCTCGATTGCCCAACAGGTCTGGAGGGCTGGGATCCGGAGCGCTTCCAGCTCGAAGAATATGTGGAGGGGCCGATCTTCCACTTCGATGGCGTAATGCTTGCCGGTGCGCCGGTGGCGATCGTCGCCAGCAAATATTTAGGCACATGCCTCGAGTTCGCCCAAGGGGTTCCGCAGGGATCGATTCAAGTCGACGACGACGGTGGGCGCTGCAAGATAGCGGTCGAGTATCTTCGGGCGGTGGGTATCTACAATGGTCCATTTCATCTTGAAATGATCGAGGCCGTAGATGGAATGGTTTTCCTGGAGGTCGGTGCCCGCCCCGGCGGCGGACATATCAAGGAGACATTCCGGCTTGCCACGGGCATCGACTTGGTCGCAGCTGGTTTGGCCTGCAACCTCGATTGGTCGCCTCTTGAAATTAATCCACTGAAACGGTGGTTCGAAAGGACGGCGAGTAGCAAGGTCTACGGGGATTTCATGTTCCCAGGTCACCTGCTTCGGTCGCGGCACTGCGCGATATCGGGCAGCGAAAGATTTCAAGGCCACCCAGATGTTGTTCGATGGAAAGAGCTGGATGCAGGCGCTTCTCTTCCGAAAACCGTTAGCTATTTCGATTTTGAATTGCCCGTCAGCGGCATCGTCGCTGGTCGGTCGAGCACTGAAGTGGCATCACTTATTCGCGAAATTTTGACGACAGTGCAAGTATTACCAATTGAGCAGCCCATGCAATGCCCCACATCTTGCTGACCGGGCAGTACGTAAATGTGCCCTGTCACTGCGGGAGCGGGCTCGTCTCCACCCGAATCTGAGCCTGCGCCCCTGCCAACCGGCACTTGGCATCCACAAGATCAGTGCCGACCGCGACAATGACACCTTGACGATCCGCAGAGGATCGGAGCGGACCGAGGCGTTGCCCTGGTTCGAGAGAACACTGTAACCGGATTATCCCCTCGGTCTGACGCGCGGCCTCGATGCCCTGCACCCGTTCGATCACCACATTCTCGTAGGCAAAGAATGCGATGCAGCCTGCCCCGCGCCCGGGTGTTCGCGAATGCGGCGGCAGCCCGGCAAGATGACAGATCGACTCCCGGACCAGATCGCGACCCATAGCACGGAGCACTAGCTCCCAAATGAAATCGCCTCCAGGACGAGTATTGCCCTCGATGATCCGGGGCCCGGCCGGGCCGAAACGCACTTCGGTATGGGCTGGCCCAAAGGAATGACCGATCGAACTGAGGAAATCGGTGACCAGACCGCGGAGCTCGGCAACGGCCGACGCTGCGAGCACGGCCGGCATCAGATGACCGATTTCGATATACCGCGGCGGGCCCGTCGTGCTCTTTTCGGTCACCGCGATGATGTCATGCCGACCATCCGTGGTGAAGGATTCGACGCTGTATTCGGGGCCGTCGATAAACTCTTCAACGAGGGTCGGCCCGGGGTGCTCACCGCGAGACTGGGCGAATGCGGACTCGACCTGGTCAAGGCTCGAGACGCGAAAAACGCCGGAGCTGCCGGCGCCTCCAGCTGGCTTGACAATAATGGGACCGCCCACTGCGAGAAGAAAGTTCCCTACCTCGGAGGCCGAATGGCAGCATTGGGTCAGCACAGCTCCGAGATCACGGCTGGCCAGGTGCTCGCGCATGGCGATTTTGTCGCGGGTCAACCGGACGGCTTCCCGCGCGTTGCCCTTGATGCCTAGCGCCTCTTTGATCACGGCGGCTGGCATAAGGCCATGCTCGGTGAATGACACAACGGCATCGACGGGTTTGAGCTCGTGCAGCGCCCGTGCCATGCCGAGCGCCTCTGCCTGGTTGCGGTAGTCGAATACGCACAGCCGGTGGGCGCGCCTGGCCTGGTGCGCGGTGACCGATTCAGAATTCTGAAAAATAGACAGTTCGACCGGCAGATCTTCGATCATTCGGAAAGTCTCGTCATGTCCACCGACAATCAGTATGTGCGCCATGTCGACCCGGCTCCTCGAGGTCCGCTGAAGTGAGATACCGGCTCGTGTCCACCCCTGGCGGAGCTCGGTGGATCGGGGGCGATTCCGGCGCTAGGAGGTCGCGCTCGTCTGGCCGGTCTCACTTCCGGCCCTCGATTACGCTGAAGCCGCAGGGCAGGAGCGTACTGCCGGTGAGTTCGAGGCCCGCGCGCTGGTACAGGCGCGCGTAGTCCTGAAGGGTTCGCTCCCGGCCGCCCGTCATAACCAGCATGGCGACGTCAACCACATTTCCCCAGACGTATCCGCCATCCTCGCTGATCACCCTCTCCAGGACCAGGATCCGGCCGCCGGGCTCGAGCGCGTTCGCGCAATTGGTGAGGATGCGTACCGAGCCATCGTCGTTCAGCGTGTGCAAAACGCTCTTGAGCAGGTGGACGTCGCCCCCGCCAGGCACCTCTATCAGACCGTCGCCGGGCACAATGCCACAGCGCTCATCGACGCCGAACTCCCGCAAGGTGTGACCCGCCCTGGCCAGGGAGAACTCCAGGTCGTAGATCGTGCCCCGGAGATGATCGTATTTGTGCAACAGCTGGGCCGTCACGACACCGTAGCCACCGCCGACATCGATGACGTGCCGATTGTCCGTGAAATCAACCGATTCCGCGGCCTCGAGACCGGCGCGGATCGAGATCTCATGCCAGCCTAGATGGAAGCGCTGAGCGGAGTCGGGGTGATCCGCAAGGTACTCGAAGAGGTGTTTGCCGAAGAACTGGCCGAATCCTGTCCGTCCCGTACGAGCGCAATGGAGCAGTTCGCTCCAGGCCAGGTACGTTTCTGCGCCAGCAAAGAGCTCCACCTCGCTTGCGATCGATTCCGGATTATCCCTGCGCAAAAACTCGGCTCGCGGCGTGAGTGCGCACTTGTCCTGCTCGTCCACGGAGAAGATCCCCGCGCTCATCAGTAGGCGGAGGATCCGATCGAGCGCATCGGGATCAGTTCCGCTTCGTTGGGCGAGATCGACAAGTGTTAGTGGGCCCCCCGCTAGCAGATCGGCGAGCTCTAGCTTGACGGCTACGAATAGGCAGCAGGATATGTTGTAGCCATGAACCATCTCTTTGACACAGAGACGTTCGGGCTTATCACGGAAATCGAAATACATTGTGTGCCTTCGAATAGGTAGTGGAGTACAGCAATACTGCAATGCCCGCCCCGACGGGCCGACGGGCCGACGGATGCGTCATGGATGACTCCCTGATTCAAGCGGTTGAACTACCAGACTCCCGGGCGTTCAACCAGTGTGAGGCGTCACCGCGTCGCTCGATAGATACCCCGGGGCTGGCAACCATTCACCCCCGGAGACATCGCGGCGGCGTCGTCAACTTGGCTGTGCGGGTGACCGCTGGGAGGATGGGCGACCATGACCAACGCAGATTCATCGTACGAGGGCTTCCGCTTCCCGAAGGAGATCATCAGCCACGCCGTGTGGCTGTATCACCGTTCGCGTTGAGCCTGCGTGACGTGCAGGAACAGTTGTTCGAACGCGGCGTCGTGGTCTCGCACGAGACTATCCGGCAGTCGTGCGCGAAGTTCGGCCAGTCGCGTCGAAACGCCAGGGTTGCCATGCAGTTCTTCCGTAAGCTGCTCAAGGGTCTGCGGTACGTGCCGCGGGTGCTCGTGACCGACAAGCTGGCCAGCTACCAGGTGGCGCACCGCGAGATGCTGGCCTCGGTCGAACGTCGCCGGTCGAAGTTTCGTCAGCCATTATGCCGAGAACTCGCATCAGCCGACTGGGCAACGGGAGCGCCGGATGAAGCGGTTCGCCGCACCCGGACAGCGCAACGGTTCCTGTCCGCGTTTTCCGGCATCACGGGGCACTTCCAGCTGCGG
Organism: Rhodococcus sp. (in: high G+C Gram-positive bacteria); assembly: GCA_004211695.1. Classification (GTDB taxonomy): domain Bacteria; phylum Actinomycetota; class Actinomycetes; order Mycobacteriales; family Mycobacteriaceae; genus Rhodococcus_F. The sequence continues at coordinate 26,563 of SEEV01000056.1, read as the reverse complement.
CGGCACATGTTGTCGGCATCCGACTGCCGTCGTGAGATGATCGACCGCTTCGCGGTGTGGAGCGAAATCACCGCGACCGCCACCGCTGCCTGAACAACGCACCCAGCCAATAATTTCCGGGCTGAACAGCCCAAACCGTTGACGACGCCCCATGAGGGCACCCGACGTTGTTCCACTGCGTCCTGTTTCTGATCGACGCACGAGCCTTATCCAGACGTATGACGGGAGTCGCGAAACTGAGCTGCCGGCTCGGGTACGCCGGTCGCTGCTCCGTGACCGGCGTGCCCGGTCAAACGACGCCGGGACCACGCGGAGATTGTACGTGCTCCATTCCGAGTCGGTCCGGAGCTCAATCTTCAATCGCGCTACCTGCGCAGGTCCATGACAAACCTCGTGCGTCCCGTAAACCGATCGGCTGACACAGCTGCCCAGAAGGCTATGCCGGAGTGATCCACGCCACCAACTGGACGAGGAAGGAAGCGAAGTGGGACTCGATCTGCATCTCGTGGGCTACCTCATCGAGGTCGTCGACGAAGGTCGTTCGGCCGCGCAGTTCAGAGTCTCTACATCAGCACGCCCTCGCTGAGCCGGCAAGTGCGCAAGCTGGAGCGAACCCTCGGCACCCAATTGATTGACCGCTCCGCCCAACCGGTGCGTCCCACCCCGGCCGGTGAACGATTTCTAGCCGAGGCGCGAGGCGATCGCCGCGGCCGACCGGGCGATCGCCGCCGTGGAGGCCTATCGCCGCGAAGTGGCCTCCACGCTCCGGATCGGCTTCATGACCGCCTCGGCCGGTCCGCGCGTCCGGCACGTGTGGGACAGCTGCGCCGCAAGGTGCCCGGCGTGTCCGTCCAGCTGGTGGAAACTGCCCGGCATTGATCCATGTCCGCTCACACTGTGCACCCGAGCCACCGACACTTCGCCCCTCGTCGCGGGGCTGTGCCGAGGGGATGTCGAGGTGGGACGTCAGTCGCTGTATCCGGAGGAGTTCCGGACGGATGCTGTCGCGCTGTACCGAGCAGCCGAAGGGAAACGCACATACGCGGCCGTCGCCGCGGCTCTGGGGATCAGTGGGAAGACACTGCGAACGTGGGTCCGCAAGGACACCGCCCGCAATGCACGCTCGGAGGACCACGGCACCGCCGGTGGTGAGACCGAAACGGACGAGCTCGCGCGTCTGTGGGCAGAGAATGCTCGGCTACGCGGTGCGGAGAAGGAATGGCAGCTCGAACGGAGATTCTGCACCGGGCAGCCGCGTATTTCGCGAAGGAGGTGAAGTGAAGACCCGCCGCTGGGACTTCATCTCCGCTCATCGTGCCGAGTTCTTCCGTGCAGCGACTGTGCCGGGTGCTCGGGACCTCCCGGTCCGGTTACTACAAGCACCTGGCCACCGAGCCGTCCCGAGTCGAGCGCGAGACAGAGGAGGCCATGACTGTGGCCGAGATCCGCGCCATCCATGCCGAGCACCGCAGCGCCTACGGCGCCCCGCGGGTGCATGCCGAACTCCAGTCCCGCGGGCGCAAGATCAACCGCAAACGGGTGACCCGGCTGATGCGGATCCACCACGTCGTGGGCCGGCACCTGCGACGCAGCAAGCGCACCACGATCGCGGACAAATCGGCCCCACCGGTTCCGGATCCGGCCAGGACCACATTCCTGTCGGCAACCCACGTTCACATGTGAGCGAGGCCCCAGCCACCCCATACCGTCTAGGTAGCTAAAGATGGCGTAGCCGGATTTTGGGGTCAAGTTTGTGGTGTTCGGGTCACGTTCGACGGCTTGGTGTTTCAGGCTGCGAGTTGCGCTGTCCCGGTGAGGGTATCGACAGCGTTGCAATACGTGGTGGCGGCCGATCGCAGGCGACCGGGAGTGGTTGTCGGGGTGGCGAGTTCGGCCAGGCCGGTGCGCAGGACCCGGCCGTGGACACAGGTGAGGAACTTCGCGGTGTCGAGTCCGTGGTTGGTGACGCGGTAACGATGGGTGCCCTCGATGCGGACGATGAGGTTGCGGCTCGCCGGTGAGGGTGCGCAGGTCCTTGTTGGTGAAGCCGTTCGGGTGCAGCCGGAAGACCAGCAGTGCGGAGAGCAGGGCGTGGCTGCGCTGGTCGGCGAACCGCAAGCCCGGGACGCGGGTGCCGGTGGCGGTGGTGACGGGGCCGGTGACGACGGCGAGGGCGTCGCGGCGTTTCTCGGTGCGGAACAACGGGGTCTTCTCCTGCGCCCGTCCGACGAACACCACTCCCTCGGCCGCGGTGAAGTGCTGCAGGTGCTCGTGCATGACGTCGTCCTTGCGCTGACCCTTGACGAAGTCGACCCACGGGATGTGTCGGGTGTCGGCGAAGCGGTGCACCGCCGCCGAGAAGCGGTCGGTGATCCTCGCCAACGGGGCGGTCGAGGCGACCGGCAACCCGAGTTGTCGGTGCACGTAGGCGACCAGACTCGGCGCGTATTGCAGCCCCGGAACGTCGACGTTGAGGTACATCCGGTCGATGCACTCCACATCGAAGAGCGTGCGCGTGGTCAGCACATCGGCGACGCTGCGCGGTATGGTCATGATGAGCTCCGGACGATCGGGCGGCCAGCAGGCCAACCAACCGCTACGACGGTTCATACACCCGATCGACGACGTCGACCAGGGTCATCACCCCGACCGGCCGGGGCCCCCGACCGCAGCCCGCCGCCACACGACTCGTCGGGCTGGGGCGCAGCCCCGGTAGTACTGCAACGGCACTTATGAGACGTGTTCGCGGGTTCGGTAATGGCAGGATCTGGCCTGGTGCTGCCGGCGTCTCCGCCAGCGCGACCAGGACCCTGTCTATGGATTACACCTAGGTCAACAGTCGTCGCCTCAACTGATCAGTGGGGTCAGTTGAGGCCGTCGACCAAGGAACACGCTGCGAGAAATGAGCAATGTCATAGCGTGGCGGTCACCTACCGGCGACGTGCACCTGCCCGCGAATCCGCTGCACAAGCCTCAGACTTGACGGATTCATCTGTGAGCGTGTGCCTTCGGCGCACAGCCTCTCCACGTGCGGTGCGAACCCGAAGGTATGCATGGCAAAATCGTGTCGCCAGCTGGGGCTGAGGAGCAGGCTGGCGCTGGTGTCCGACAAGGGTTCGAATGGTGGGCTGCGTCGAGGGGGCGCCAATGTGCGAAGCACCCGGAACCTGTTGAGGTCAGATTCTGCGAAGACCGTTGTTGCAGTATCAGTTTCCTCTCATCCGAGAAAGCGATGCAGGTAACGTTTTCCCGGGCAGCCTTCTCCATAGCGCATGCCGATGTGCTGCCGAGGATTCGTGGGGCGCCATCGTGTCGAGTTGCACGAGCGTGGTGTGGGTGAGTTCGCGGAGCCTGCTGAGGTACGTGCGGCGCCTCGGGGTTGATTCCTCCTGCAGGAGAGGGGTCAGCGCCGTGACTTCGAAGGCCGCCGTGGTACGAGCATGGGTGAGTGGGGCGTCGTAGTCGGTGGGTGTCGCCGCCATTGCGGTTCGGTCGGTCATGGGCGTGTATTGGGAGGGTAGGTGTCGGCGAGTTGTGCAGCGAGGTGTGGTTCACAGCAGGTTTCGTGCACGGTGGCCCAGAGCAGGTCGATGTATCGGTGTCTGTTCATGCCGAACTGCTGGAAGATTTCGTCGTCGGGTGCACCACCGAAGGGCAACCATTTCTGCGCGAAGCCGATGATGATGTCGTGCTCGCTCAGTTGGCGGCGGTGTTTCGAGCGTGCTTTCTTGTCTCGTTGTCGTCGTAGTCGCAGGTCTCGGTAGCTTCGCACCTGGTCGGTGACGGGGAGCTCACGGTTTCCTGGGGCGGGGGTTGTCGTGGTGTGGTCTGAGTTCATGGTGGGCTTCGGGTATCCGGTGCGGGCTCGAATGGTGCGCTGGCCGTAGCGTTCAGCTTTTCGGGGTGGCGGTCAACCACGGCTTGAGCCGTCTCGTCAGAACGGGCAGCACCAGATAGGTCATGGCCGGCGTGCACAGCGTGCTGACGACAATGGTTCGGGGGATGACGTGCCACGCTGCGAGGTGTGGCACCAGGAGGTAGTTCAGCAGCAGGCTGAGTGGGCAGAAGCCCAGCCAGATGGTGGTCGTCTGTTTCCACCGGGGTACCGGTGCGTGAGCGGGCCGGTGGTCGAACCACCCTTCCACTCCCGTCAGCCGGGTGGTGGTGGTGTCTGTTGCCGTGTGCGGCGCGCCCTCTGCCCAGCTGCGGCGGTCGCCGCTGGTGAGCCAACGGTCGAGGTCATGGTGGGATCGGAATCGGTAGACGATGTGGTAGTGGTCGGGGTCGGTCGGCGAGCGGAGCCAGCCCCCGCCCAGGAATCCCGGATATCGTTGTGCAAGAGCGATTCCCCGCTCTGTCCAGGTGAGGAAGTCATGTTCGGATCCGTGTGGGATTCGGCGGGTGACCGACGTCGTGACGGCGGTGTTGGGGGCGGGGGCTGTGTTCGGTGTCATCAGGGTCAGTGCTGTTGCGCGGTGGGGTTGTCGAGCCAGGCGGCGGCGGTGGTGACGGTCATGCCACGGCTGGGGAAGAGGTGGTCGCAGAGGAAGGTATGGATGTCGTCGTTGTCGTCGGCGCAGAGGTCACGCAGGACGGTGACACCGTAGTCGAGATCGGCCGCAGCGTATGCGGTGGCGGCGATCATGGCGCCGGTGGCGACTCCGCAGATGGCGAACTCGGTGATGCCGCGGGTGCGCAACACCAGGTCGAGGTCGGTGTGCGCGAAACCGCTGGTGCGGCGTTTGAGTACGACGGTGTCTGTGGGTGCCGGGGCGATGCGGGGGTCGACGTCGGTGTGGGGGGAGGTTTCGTGGAAAAGGTCGCCGAGGTCGAAGAACTTGCGGAAGAGGGTGTTGCCGTCTCCGATGTCGTCGGGGGTCGGCCGCAGTCCGGCTCGCAGGTAGATGATGTCCACTCCTCGCCGGCGCGCGGCCGGGAGGGTGGCGGCGATGCCGGGAAGCACTCGTTCGGCGAAGGGAAAGTTCGCGAGGATCCCGGTTTGCATGTCGCCGATGATCAGCGCGGTGCGCTGTGCGGTGGTCATTTCACCCCCGTGGTCACATCGGGCTGGTTGTGGGTGGCGTCGGCGGCTCCGACCTGCTCGGCTCGGCGCCCGACGGTCAGCAAGATGATCATACCGACGATCATGATGACCGCGATCGTGAGGAGTGCGTAGGTGTAACTGCCGGTGCGGGTTTCGATGTACCCGGTCATGTACGGGCCGATGAATCCGCTGAGGTTGCTGACGGAATTGATCAGGGCGATTCCGGCCGCCGCGGCGGCACCGGTCAGGCTGAGGGCGGGGATGCGCCAGAACTGGGGCATGGCGGTGTAGATGCCGGCGACGCTCAGGCACACCGCGACGATGAACAGGACCCCGTTGTGGGTGAAGGTGGCGGTGAGCAGGCCGACAGCGCCGACGGCCATCGGGACGGTGGTGGAGAAGACCGCCGACTTCCGGATGGCGATCTTCGACCAGATCACCATGGTGACGATGGCGAAGGCGGAGGGAATCGCGGCGAGCAGCACGCTCGACACGTTGGCCGATCCGAGGGAGTCCTGGAAGTTGTCGATCATGGTGGGCAGGAAGAAGGCGATCGGGTAGAGCCCGAAGACGATGCCGAAGAAGGCCACTGCCAATGCCCAGACCTTCTTGTCGAGCAGCGCCTCTCGCATTCCGGTGGCCGCCCCGTGTTCGACCTGTTGGGCGACCTCGGTATCGAGCACCGCGGAGATGTGGGCTTTCTCCTGTGCGGTCAGCCATTTCGCGGCACTGGGCCGGTTCGGCAGCGCTGCGAGGATGATCAGCCCGATGACGACCGTCAGCAGGCCTTCGACGACGAACAGCGACCGCCATCCGGCGATGCCGAGGAGGCTACCGCCCCATTTGAGCAGTGCCGCGGCGATCGGGGCACCGATGATGCCGGAGATCGGGATCATGAGGAAGAAGGTCGACATCGCCCATGCGCGTTGTTTCTTCGGGAACCAGAAGGTCAGATAGAGCAGGATACCGGCGGCGAGTCCTGCTTCGGCGAATCCGAGCGCCAAGCGGGCGATGTAGAGCTGGGTGGCCGAGTGCACCGCACCGGTGATCGCGGTGACGATGCCCCAGGTGATGATGATGCGGGAGATCCACAGCCGGGCACCGAAGCGGCGCAACGCCATGTTGCTGGGGACTTCGACGAGGATGTAGCCGAGGAAGAACAAGCCCGCGGCCAAACCGAGCTGGGCAGAGGTCATCGACAGGTCGGCGGACATCGGTTTGGCGATGTAGCCGAGGTTGGCCCGGTCGATGTAGCTGATGACGTACGCGATACCCACCAGGGGCAGGATGCGGATGCCGATCTTGCGCCACATGCGGTGCTCGGCGGCGGCGTCGAGGGCGGGTGCTGCACTGCCATTGGTCATGGCGGTGGCCTTTCGAGAGGAAGGGACGGGGTCAGGTGTGTTGGTGAAAGAGATCAGGTGGGGAAGTCTGGGGCGGTCGGAGGCGGCGCCGTCGTGGGCGTCGCGCCGCCGCCGACCGCGTGGGGACCAGCTAGGGACGCGCTGTTCGGGCGTCCGTGGTCTCTTGCTCGAGGACGCGGGTTCCGGTGGGGTCGAGGACGACGCCGTAGTCGCGTAGGGCGCCGCCGATGGTGACTTTGCCGTCGAGGACATCGTCGAGGACGCGCTGCGGGTCGCGGTGAAGCGGGTTGCCGTATCCGCCTCCACCGGCGGTGATCTGGCGGTGCCGGCTGCCGGCGGTGACCGTCAGATGCGGTTTGGCGGGCAGGAGTTTCTCGTCGGGCCCGCCGTGTCCGAGGATGTTCGCCGAGGGCGATCCGGGTCGGCCGCCGCGGAGTCCGTAGGGCAGGGCTGTGCGGCGGTCAGAGCGGATCTGCACGGTGGCGGAGTCGCTGAGCACGGTCATGTCGCGGTAGGTCGACACTCCTCCGCGGTATCGGCCGGCGCCGCCCGTGTCGGGGAGGTAGCCGTATCCATCGATGCGGATGTGCCCGGACTTTTCGAGTTCTTCGATCGGCGTGTTGGCGAGATTGGCTCCGAGGGGGCTGATGCCGTCGTTGCCGTCTCCGTGTGCGGTGGCTCCCCAGGATCCGCAGAGAATGTCCCAGAGGATGATCGAGGACCCGTCGGGTTCGGTGACGCCGACCGCGACGGAGTTCGGGCCGCCGTCTCCCGCGGCGGGGACTCCTCGGGGGAATGCGGGGGCGAGAGCGCCGAGGACGGTGTCGATGATGCGGTAGGCGACCAGACCGCGGGCGCCGCGGGCGGCGGGACGCTGGGCGTTGAGGATGGACGCCTCGGGAATGACGAAGGTGAAGGGCCGGTAGAAGCCGCTGTTGGCGGGGATGTCGGAGCCCAGAGCCCCCTGCAGGGAGGCGTAGGACGCGGACCGGGTGAAGGATGCGGTGGCGTTGAGCGCCGACGGTACCTGTGGCGACGAGCCGGTGAAGTCGAAGGTGATGTTGCTGCGGTCGATCGTGACCTCGACCTTGAACGGGATGGAACCGGATCCGAGTCCGTCGTCGTCGATGACGTCGTCGAACCGGTAGACGCCGTCGGGGGCCTGCTCGAGGGCTGCCCGGACGAGGGCTTCGGAGTAGTTGAGGAGTTCGTCCGTCAGCCGCCGATACTCGTCGATCCCGTACTTTCCGGCGAGTTCCCGGATGCCTTCGCTGGCGGCGTGACAGGCGGCGAGCTGGGATTCGAGATCACCGCGCAGCATCTCTGGTTCGCGGACGTTGCGGAGAATCAGGTTGAAGAAGGTGTCGTTGACGGTTCCGGCGGTGACGAACCGGGACGGCGGAATCTGGACTCCTTCACCGAAGATGCTGGTGGACTGCACGGCCATGGAGCCGGCGGCCCATCCGCCGACGTCGGTGTGGTTGACGACGGTGACGGCGAACCCGAGAAGCTCGTCGCCAGTGAAGACCGGAGCGACGGCGAAGATGTCGGGCAGGTGCATGCCGCCGCGGTCGGGGTCGTTGAGGAGGTAGACGTCGCCGTCGGTGATGGTGTCGCCGAACTCGTCCAGGACCGCCGTCATGGCATCGGGGATAGATCCGAGGTGTACCGGGCAGGTGTTGGCCTGGGCGATGATCCGGCCGTCGGCGTCGCACAGTGCTGCGGAGAAGTCCATGCTGGAGGCGACGATCTGGGAATGCGCGGTCCGCAGGATGGTGATTGCCATCTCGTCGGCGAGGCCGGTGACGGCGTTGCGGAAGACTTCGAAGGTGGCTGCGTCGCGGATGACGTTGGTGCTCATGCGGTGGCCTCGGTATTCGTCCAGCTGATGATGATGTTGTTGTAGTGATCGATGCATGCGGTGGCGCCAGGGGGCACGAGGGTGGTCGAGTCCATGTCTTCGATGACCAGGGGACCCGGTTCGGGGGTGGTACTCAGATGGCCGCGGGAGATGACCGGGGTGGCCACGTCGGTGTCGAATCGGCACGTGCGGGTGCGGCGCTCGCCCGGATCGTCCGATGGTAAGGCGAGGGCCTGGTCGATGGTCACTGGGTTGGCTACGAACCCGCGCACCCGGAGGTTGACCAGTTCGACGAGGTCGTCGCTGCCGGAGCGCCCGTAGGTCTTGTGGTGCTCGGTGTGGAACAGCTCGTACGACCGGGCGAGCAGAGAGTCGTCGACGTCACCGTCCGGTAGCGGGATCCGGAGTTCGAATCGCTGTCCGTGATAACGCATGTCGAGGATGCGCTCGACCTGGATGTCGCCGGCGTCACCGGCAGTGTGCAGGTGATCGGTGACTGCTGCGGTGAGGTCGGCGAACGTCTCGCGTAGGGCGGCCACGTCGGCGAGGTCGTCGCGGAATGGGGTGACCACCTGGTAGTCGGTGTCGGCGACCAGCAGGCCGAGGCTGCTGAACAACCCGGTGTGCACGGGAACGACGACGGTGTCGATTCCCAGCTCGCGGGCCAGGGCTGCGCCGTAGAGCGGGCCTGCGCCGCCGAAGGCGACCATGACCGCATCGCGGGGGTCGCGGCCGCGTTCACTGGTGACCGCCTTGACGGCCTTGGTCATGCTCGAGATCGCAACCTCGTAGGCGCCGCGGGCCGCCGATTCCGGTTCGGTGCCGAGGCGGTCGGCGGTGGCGGAGAGCACCTTCCGGGCGAGTTCCGGCTCGATGGTGACGCGTCCGCCGGCGATGGCGGCGGGGTTCAGATAGCCGAGGACGACGTTGGCGTCGGTGAGGGTGGGCCGGTCACCGCCCTGTCCGTAACAGGCCGGCCCCGGGCGTGAGCTCGCGCTCTCGGGGCCCACGTGCAGGGCACCGGCCGGATCGACACCGATGATGCTGCCACCGCCCGCGCCGACCTCGGCGATGTCGATGGACGGCACCCGCACGGTGTAACCGGCGCCCTTGCCCATGCTGCGGGTGATGTTCATGCCGCCGCCGACCTCGTAGTCATTGGCGACGAACGGCTGCCCGTTCTCGATCAGCGACGCCTTCGCGGTGGTGCCACCCATGTCGAACGCGACGACGCTGTCGAGTTCGAGGAGCTGCGCCAGCTTCTGCACGGCGATCACGCCCGCGGCGGGACCGGATTCGATGATCTGCACCGGCCGCTCCACCACTACGCCGGCGTCGAGGAGTCCGCCGGAGGACTGCATGATCGAGAACGGGGCGGTGATGCCGCGCTCGCGAAGAGTGCGGCCCAGTTCGCTCACGTAGCTCTCGACGACCGGACCCACGTACGAGTTGACCACGGCGGTGCTGCTGCGCTCGAACTCACCCGGCTCGGGCGAAATGTCCACCGACGCAGTGATATAGACCCCGGGCAGTGACTCACGCAGCGCACCTGCGACAGTGCGTTCGACGTCGGGAGCGAGGTGAGAATTGATCAGGCACACCGCGACCGCCTCGATGCCGTCCTCGTGTAGTTGCCGGGCCAGCGCCGCAAGTTCCTCGCTGTCGACGGATTCGATCCGGCCGTCGGCGTGGATGCGCTGATCGAGTTCGTACCGGTGGCGGCGGCGGGCGAGCGGTGTGGGCTTCTGCCACGACAGGTCGTAGAGCACCGGACGGCGTAGGCGGCCGAGTTCGAGGACATCCCGGAACCGCTTCGTGGTGACCAGCGCCGTCCGCGCTCCCTGCATCTCCAAGATCGCATTGGTGGCGACAGTGGTCGCATGCAACATCGCGCCCACCTCCGACGGCTCCACCTCCGCCTGCTCGAGGGCGGCGACCGCGCCGTTGATGACACCGGTGCCGAAGTCGGGAGGCGTCGACAACACCTTCATCGGCACGAGCTGTGCATCCGGCCCGATCGCGATGACATCGGTGAACGTGCCTCCAATGTCGGCTCCTACCCGCCACCGCGAATTCGAAGAGGTCGGATGGTTTCCAGTCGTGGTCATGATGCTCCTGGGAAGAACGACGCCCATGGCGTCCGAGTACGGCGTGACGAGGGACCGAAGCACGCCTCGGCCTTGTGTCCTGCGTCACGATCAGCATAGAACGGCGTTAAGATATCAGCAAGCCCAACTTAATATCTTTAACGTAGGTGTCACAATGGTGCCGAGAACGAAGTTGGTATCCGAGCACCGCCGAGAGGAATCGCAATGAGACACGAACCGGCGCTATTGCAGGCGGTATCGGACGGGACGAGCCTGATGGACCGGGCCTACCGCCGGCTCAAGCGCGAAATCATCGAATTGGAACGCCCGCCGGGTGATCAGTTCACCGAACAGCACGTGGCGACTGCGTGGGGACTGAGCAAGACACCCGTCCGCGAAGCCCTCGCCCGACTCCATCGCGACGGGTTGGTTCACCCCGTGCCCCGCGCCGGATACATCGTCTCCGCGGTCACCCTCGGCGACGTCGCCGACCTGTGCGACATGCGCACGCTGCTCCAGGGCGAGGCGGCCGCCCTGACCGCAGCCAAGGGTCTGTCGGTGGCCGAACGGGAGCGGCTGGTCGAGCTGTGCGTGGACGACGGCTACGGCCAGCTCGGCGGCCCGCACCTCGACGAACGACTAAGGTCCAATTACGAATTCGAGACAATCATCGCCAACGGGGGCGGCAACGACCGGCTGGCCGCCAGCATCGTCGAGGTGTTCGACGAAATCGAACGCATCGTCCGGCTCGCCGTGCGGTTGTCTCCCGGCATGCCCCCGTTCCGGATCGAGGAGCGGCAGGCCATCGTCGACGCCATCGTGGAGCAGAAGCCCGAGGCCGCGCGGGCGGCGATGCAACATCGCACCCGGTCGGCACGACGGGAGATCCTCGACGCCCTCAGTACCAGTCAGGCGATCATCTCCACGCCGATCCTCGTTCCCCTGCCGTAGGAGCCCGCTCCCGGCCGAGCGTGGGCCCCTACGGCAGGTCGGTCAGCTCGCGCGCCGTTGAGCGAGCTCACCGAGTCGAGCGCCGAGCTGCCGAACATCCTCGGCGGCAGCGCCGTAGAGCAGCCGAGCATGGGTCGCCGGCCCCTGAAATCCACTCCCGACCAGCCCACTCACCCCGGCCTGCAGCAGCGCGTCTTCGAGGTCGTCGCCGCGGACGCCGGCGGCGGTGAAATCGACGAAGGTGAAGATTCCGGCCGCCGGTCGCACCGCGGTGAACCCGGCCGCCTCGATGCCGGACTGCAGAATGTCACGCCGCTCGCGCATGGTGGCGAACTCGACGTCCAACCAGTCCTGCGGGCCGGTGATCGCCGCATGCGCGGCAGCCTGCGGAACGTCACCGACGTTGATCGCATCCCATTCGAATGCGCGATGGATCGCGTCGAGTGTCCTGGTGGCGGCGTGTATGTACCCGATCCGCCAGCCGGTGAAGGCGTAGTTCTTGCTCAGGCTCGTCACCGTCACCAGATGATCGCTGGTGGGGCGCACCGACCTTTGCGGCACGTACCCCGGACCCTCGTGCACGTAGCGTTCGTACGACTCGTCGGAGAACACGTACAAACCGTGCTTCGCGGCGAGGTCGAGCAGGTCGGACAACTCCCGGCGCGTTGGTACGGCTCCGGTGGGGTTGTTCGGGTTGCAGATGATCACCGCACGGGTGCGTGCGGTGATGGCCTTCTCCACGGCGTCGACGTCCAGCGCCCATCCCGCTGCGGCGTCGGTCGACACGTAACGGGGGGTCAACCCCGCCATGCGCACCATGCCGTCGAAGAAGTAGGTCGGCGCGGGAATCACCACCTCCGCGCCCGGTGCCACCAAGGCACGCAACGCCACGCTCATCCCGTGCTGCGCACCGTGCGTGATCAGCAACTCCCGGTCGGGATCGACCGCCATGCCGTGATGGACCGACAGCGTCGAGGCGATGGCCTCGCGAAGTGGCAGCGACCCGCGGCTCTCCCGCGGGAAGACCCGCGCGGCCGCCTCCGATGCCGCAGCCACGACGTGCGGCGGCATCGGCACCATCGGCACCCCTCGGACCGGAACGAGATGATGCCCCGCTGCCGCCCATCGCTGGGCGTGCTCGGTGAAGGCCAAGGCGGGTAGGCGTTCGTTCATGGAGTTCTCCAGACTTCAGGACATGTCTCTAAGATACTAGAAGTATCTTACGGATAGGTCGAGGGTAATCGCTGATTCTTTGCGCCTTCCGCCTACCTGGCGGCCCCGACACGGGCTGCGGCGATCTCGAACGCCGCCGTTCCCGTGGTGATGCCGCGGGCGTGCGCGGACTCGAGCACCGTACGGACCGTGGTGGCAATATTCTCGACGTCGCCGTGGACGGTGTCGGGTGTGGCACCGGCGAGTTCTCCGGCGACCTGGATCAGTCCGCCGGCGTTCGCCACGTAGTCGGGAACCCAGGTGATCCCGCGGCCGTGCAGGATGGTCTCGGCGCCCGGTGTGGCGAGCTGATTGTTGGCCGCCCCGCACACGATCGAGGCCGAGAGATCACCGACGCTCGCCTCGGTGATTGTGGCACCCATCGCGCACGGCGCATAGACGTCCAACGCTTGCGCGAGCACGTCTGTGACCGCATTGACCGACGGGAAGCGGTCGCGAACCTGGTCGAGCGCCGCCGGGCTGATATCCGACGCCACCACCTGGGCGCCGGCATCGAGCAGGAGTCCGATCAACTGCCGCCCAACCTTACCGACGCCTTCGACACCCACGGTGCGACCGGCCAGGTCGCCCGAACCCCAGACGTGCTCGGCCGCCGCGAGAATCGCGTGGAAGACACCGAGCGCGGTGAGCGGAGCGCTGTCACCGGATCCTCCCGAGGCGGCGTTCCGTGCCACCACATGCTTGGTCTCGCGTCCCACGACGTCCATGTCATCTGCCGTGGTGCCGACATCGCCCGCGGTGATGTAGCGGCCTTCGAAGCCCTCGACGACGCGGCCGTACGCCTCGAGCAATGCTTCACTCTTGACCGTGTGCGGGTCACCGATGATGACCGCCTTGCCGCCACCGAGTGGCAGACCAGCGACAGCAGCCTTGTACGTCATTCCCCGAGACAACCGCAAAACATCTGTGACAGCGGCGTACTCGTCGAGATACGGATAGAACCGCGTACCGCCGAGCGCGGGACCGAGATTGGTGGAGTGTACGGCGATGATCGCCCTCAGCCCCGTCTCCTGATCCTGGAAGAATGCCACTTGCTGGTGAGGTGCGTCCGCGAACTCGTCGCGACTGAAGACCACGCCTGCGGGCAATTCGTACTGGGTGGTCGCTGAAGACAATGTCATCGGTATCCCTGTTTCTGTTCGGAACGACGTGATCGATCGCGGTCCTACTCGACCGCCAGGAGTGCCCTTGGAGGACAGGTCACTTCCCGTCGCAAACCCTGTCCCGGGGTGAGGGTGGGGTCGCTGAGAGAGCCGCCCGGCGAACGGGGTGATGTTCTCGGACGGCGCCAGCGCGCGCAGCCGGGCGCGCCCAACTGAACGATGCGAGCACCAAGACTGGCCGAACACTCCCGGATTAATCAACAACTCGCAGGTCAACTGAGCAATTAGCTCACCGTTGCGTTAGCGGCAGGTTTCGTGATGGGCGAATCGCTCAGCGCGCCGTGGTCTCGTCCCGGAACGAACGAATGCCATGGTGTCGAACTCATCCGCCCCCGACGGGGTAGCCGACCACGTACACAGCAAGACATGCGGACGCAAACGGTGGGACGTCACCACGAAAAACAGGCATGGGACCACGTCAGGCGGCGGTCTCGCCGAAGCGGTACCCCCGGCACGCTGGGTGTCAAGTCGATTCGCCCAGCAGCAGGCTCACTCGCCCGACCCACACCCCCGATTTGGACACCCCCATGCCATATCCTCCTGCTCCCAGCCCACCCGGCTCGCCGCCCCCACCCCGCTACCATGCACACCCACGCCTCGCGGTGCGCGCCTCACGCGAGAGACCCACGCGAGGCGCGCGGAGACCACGCCTCGATGCGTACACAATGCACACTATGTCCGGCCCCGGTCCCCCGCCCCTCTCCGCTCCGCCGTCCGTCTGCCGTTGGTTTCCGGCTGTGGCGGTGTGACGGATGCGGGGACATCGTTGTCCACCTGAGCAACTCCTGCGTTTGTGGCTCCACCTCGTGGCAGATGAGCCCGTCCCCGGGATTCGGAACAATCATCTCCACACGCGTCCTCGAACATGGCCCGGACGACATCCAAGCCCCGAGGCTCGGTCGATCCTCGCCGTCGTCGCGCTCGACGAGGGCCCGTGGACGTGCTGCTGGCTCGACGAAATGGCCCACCGCGGCGAGGTTGTCCGATTCAGCCGATCCGGGGCCGCAGGGCACTACCCGATCTTTGCGCGCGCCACACACCCAGATGCACCGGCGCCGTTACGACTGCGCGGACACGCAGTCGGTGCGTGCAGCGATACCCGTCGCCGGGTGGTCTCCGGCACCGGTGCGCAGCCGTCGGCGGGTGTCGGTGGTGTGCGGTCATGAGCCTCGGGAATCACGACGCCGCATGGGTCGCTCATGCACACGACGATGCGACTTCCTCGAGGCGCAGCGCGCCATCAGTCACCACGACCGGCGGTCCCTCGAGCCGCACGCACTCGACCCCTTGTACATTCGGCTCCTCGAGTCGCGCCTGTGTGATGCTCTGATGTTTCCTGGTCCGCGGAAGACGGCACGATCGATGCCGAAATCGATTCACCTCAGGGCCCGCCCCGGCCCTCGCCGCGCGGTGGACCTCACGGTTTGCGGTTGCGTTCCTGTTCGGCAACCCACGCCGCGATCTGAGCCCGGGAGGTGAATCCGAGTTTGACGAGGACATGCTCGACGTGGCCTTGCGCGGTACGCGGAGAAA
Organism: Rhodococcus sp. (in: high G+C Gram-positive bacteria); assembly: GCA_004211695.1. Lineage (GTDB taxonomy): Bacteria > Actinomycetota > Actinomycetes > Mycobacteriales > Mycobacteriaceae > Rhodococcus_F. The sequence goes on along the minus strand of SEEV01000056.1, from coordinate 11,327 downwards.
TGACCAACCGTTCTGCGATGGCGCGGTTGGTCAAACCTTCGGCGACCAGGTCGGCGACCTGTTGCTCGCGCCGCGTCAAGGTGACGGTACCCGGTTCGGATGAGGCATCGGAGCGCACGGCCTCGCCGAGGGCGAACGCAACGGCGTCCGTGAATTTCAGTGTTCGCCCGTGTTTCACCTCGGCGTCGAATCCTTTGTTACCCAGGACCGCGCGTATTCGTCGTTCGCAGTCCTGCTGATAGCGGGACAGGTTCGGGAAGTGCAACGGCGGGCTCCCCATCGAGTGCCATAAGCTCCCTGCCGCACCCAGTAGTACCGCGGCTCGGCGCTCGTCGCGTTGCTCTGCTGCGATCCACGCCAATGCTTGCAGACACCACGCCGATCCGCGTGGGTCGTCGACGAGTCGGGTCAGCCGAAGCCCTTCCTGGAGCAGGTGAGTCGCTCGATCGGAGTCTCCCTGTTGCCATACCGACAGCCCACACGCCCACCGTGAATAGGAGCGGTACACCGATTCCCCTCGGGGTTCGGCAATGGACAGGATCTTCTCGTGACACCGCATTGCCCGCGGTTCGTCTCCGGTCAGCCCACAGGCGAGAGCGAGGCCGAACAGGCTTCCGACCTGTCGGAGCAGATTTCCGTCGGCCTCGAACGACTCGGCAGCGACCTCGAAGTCACCGATGGCATCGGCAGGCCGCCCACCGTACAACGCCAGATACCCAGTGGCATGCCTGACGAGGGTGTCGATCTCTCGGCTGTCGAGTTGCCGTGCGGCCGACTCCAGATCGGCGAGGCGGTCCATAGCAGTAGAAATCTGGCCTTGCGCGGCGGCGAACATGCTCGACGAGTACAGCACACGGGCCCGAGCCGGCGTGGGTTGAGGCGCGCCCGAGGCAAGCAGACGGGCCAGCCAGCGTTCGCCCTCGCTGAATTGCCCTCGTGCCAGCCAGAAGACAGACAGCGCATTGACCGTCGACAAGCCGGTCTCGTCCGCCGGATCGGTGAGACAGTATTCGAGTGCGTCACGCAGATTCGACTGTTCGCGGTCCAGCCTGCTGATCCAGCCCGCTTGCTTCGAGCTGATCCATTCCCTCTCTGCCGATGCTGCCAATTCCGCGTAGAAGTCACGGTGCCGTCGCCGAAGATTCTCGTAGTCGGCGTCAGTCACCTTCTCGCGACCGTATTCACGCACCGTGTCCAGCAGCCGGAACCGCACGACAGTCCCGGCTTCCTCCCGGATCAGGATCGACTTGTCGACCAACGAGGCAAGCAGGTCCAACAACCCTCCGCTGTCGCCGTTCTCACCGCACACCGACTCCGCTGCGTCGAGCTCGAAGCTGCCCGCGAAAACCGACAGGCGCGCCCACAAACGTTGCTCGTCGGAATGGCACAGGTCGTAGCTCCAGCCGATGCTCAGTCGGAGTGTTTGCTGCCTCGAGGGGGCGGTGCGTCCCCCGGATGTGAGCAGCTGGAACCGGTCGGTCAGCCTGTCGAGGATCTGTTCGGCCGACAAGGCTCGCAATCGCACGGCGGCGAGTTCGATGGGAAGCGGGAGCCCGTCGAGCCGTTGGCAGATGCGGGCGATGGTCATCCGGTTGTCATCGGTGATCTCGAAGGTCGGCACTGCGGTGGATGCGCGATCAGCGAAGAGACGGACCGCATCGTACTGGGGCATGCCGCGCGTCGAGGGCTCGTGGTTCCGGAGATCGGGAACGGCAAGGGGAGGAACCCGGAGAACGGATTCGCCGGGGACGCCGAGCGGTTCCCGGCTGGTAGCCATCACCCTCAGCTGTGGACAGGTCCGCAGCAGCGTTTCCGTCAGCGCCGCGACCGCGTCGACGATTTGTTCACAGTTGTCGAGGACGAGAAGGAGCTGACGGGGCGACAGGTGGCGTACCAGCACGTCCGTCACGGACAAGTGGGGTTCGCTGCGCAGACGAAGCGAGGACGCCACCACCTCGGCCAGGAGGGCGGATTCTTTGAGCTGACCGAGCTCAACCAGCCAGACGGAGTCGTCATAGGTTCTGCGCAGTTCCGCAGCCACGCGCCGCGCGAGGCGCGATTTTCCTACTCCCCCGATACCTGTCAATGTCAGGAGCCGGCCGCCGCCGAGCAGTGTCCGGGCTGCGGTGATCTCGTGGCGGCGACCCACGAAGCTGGTGAGTTCGATCGGCAGGTTGCCGGGTCCCGGGGATTGGGGCGGATGGCGTCCGCCCGGCCAGTCGATACGGTCGGGCGCGTGAGTGCTCGAGTTGGAATTGCGGTTCAAATCCGTGGTATGCAAGGCCATCTCGGTCATCGCGCAGCCGTGTCGCTGTTGAATCTGCTGCAGCGCTGTCCCGAAGGCGGCCGCCGATTCCGGGCGGTCCTTCGGGTCGGCGCTCATCGCCTGTTCGATCGCCGCACACACGTCATCGGGAATGGTGTCGCGATCGAGCTTCGGAATCGGATCTGTGGTGATGCGGACGAATTGCGCGACCACGTTCTCACCGTCGCGCCGCTCGAACGGAGCATGGCCGGTGAGGGCGCAGAACAATGTGCCGCCGAGGCCGTAGAGGTCGGCGGCCACCGAGGGCGGTTCGTTGCGCAGTATCTCCGGGGCCGTGAATGCGGGAGATCCGGCAACGGCGTCGGCTGCCGTTACGAACCCGCCTTTGAGATGAGCGATACCGAAGTCCGCCAGTTGGAGATCCCCGTAGTCGGTGATCAGGATGTTCCCGGGCTTGACGTCACGGTGGAGTATGCCGAGCTGGTGTGCCGTCTCCAAGGCCGAGGCCATCCCGACGCCGAGTCGTAACACCTGTTGCCAAGACAGCGGCCCTTGCCTTCGGATTCGACTTTGCAGCGAATTTTGCGGCAGGTACGGCATCACGATGAAGGGGCGGCCCGCGTCGGTGATGCCTGCTTCGAGAACGGTGACGATGTTCGGATGCCCCGTCAGCCGGCCCATGGCGCGTTGTTCGCGGAGAAATCGTTGCACACTGACCTCGTCGAGGTCGGTGGTGAGCACCTTCACCGCGACCGTGCGGTCCAGCGTGGGCTGGCGGCACCGATAGACGACTCCGAAGCCACCTCGGGCGATCTCCTGCGCCTCGGTGAAACCCACTGCACTGAGTTCGCTGGTCACTGTCCCCGCCAGAGGTCGCTGGGTGTCTTCTCGAGCAGGGTCGACCATGACTACCGCGATTCCGGGGGTTGCGACGGATCGGGCGTACCCGAAGGAGCGCCCGATCCGTCGCAAACCGTCCCTTCGGGTTCGTTCCGTGAAGCCGACGGCGACTCCTGGCGTCGCAGCTTCATCCCAGAGATTCAGGATATCGCCGCAACTCGCACCGTAGGTCTCCGAATTGAGACGGAGCCCGGCGGGAAGGCTGCACGTCTCGGTTGTCCGGCATCCGCGCAAATCGAGGCCCCTGAGTGGGGGGCGCCCACTTGTCCAGCGTTAGAATCCGCCGGACCCAACTAAAGATATTACTAGGTGATTTTTAGTATCTTTCCGGGATCAATTCTGATTGGAGAGTTCGGAGTCACCCATGAGAATGCGAACCCATCGGTTCGTGCTTCCGTCCTTACCGGTTCTGATCGGTGTCAGTTCCTGTGCGGCGTCCACCTCGGACACGTCCTCGACCGCCTCTTCCGCGGTACTCCCGGCCAGACCGGCGGCGAGCCCGAGCAGCGCGCACACCCCGAGCGTGCGCAGCACCGACCAGTTCAGCCGGTAGATCATCATCCCGGCCAGCACGCCGATCACGAGCGCGAGCGGCCGCAGAGAGGTGACTTCCGGGACCGGCAGATGCAGCGGACCCCAACGCAGAAGCGAGGCGTCCGTGAACAGAGTGTGGATCGCGAAATACAGGGCCAGGTTCCTGATCACGCCGACCACGGAGGCAGTGATGCCCGGCAGCGCGGCCGTCAGATGCGTACTGTTGCGGAGGCGTTCGAGTCCCATGCACCCGTCGACGTTTCGTTCTCGCTCACCCCCTGTCGATGCCGTGGCGTGACAAGGTGAGGGCGATCGTTCAGGCGTGGTACCCAGGTCAGGCTGGCGGCCGAGCAATCGCGGAGATCCTCGTCGGCATGGTCAACCCATCGGGGCGCCTCCCAATCACGTTCCCGGCCGATCTCGCCCAGACGCCCCGCCCCGAGCTGTCAGGCATGGGAACGCCCTGGGGCACACCGACCGCCGTCGAGTACAACGAGGGCGCCGAGGTCGGCTACCGCTGGTTCGCGAAGCAGAACGAGCGGCCGCTGTTTGCGTTCGGTTTCGGGCTGAGCTACACCTCGTTCGAGTACAGCGACTTACAGGTCAGCAACGGAGACAGCCTGACTGCCACATTCGTTGTGACCAACACCGGCGAACAAGCCTGCGCCGACGTACCGCAGCTCTACCTCACTGAAGCGGCAGGCGACCGGCGTGTGCGGCTACTCGGCTTCGAACGCATCGAGCTGCAGCCAGGCCAGGCGCGGCAGGTGGCGCTGACCGTCGACCCCCGGCTCCTGGCGCGGTACGACGGAACGGCCGGCCAGTGGCACATCGACGGCGGCATGTACAAGGTCGCGCTCGGCACAGCCGCCGACGCACTCGGGCTCATCGCCGAGACGACGCTGCCCGAGGCACTCTTCGGTAGCTGACGACGAAACCTGCCCGACATCATCGCGGCAAGCTGGAATATGTGTCCGAGCACCACGGCAGCTGCGCCCTGTGGTGGCGCGAAGTCAAGCACCTGCCAGAGAGCGCGAGTCACACTCACAGCGCACGTGCAGCAGGTCACCACGTGCTTTGCCGCCCTCATCCGACAGCAAGCCGGCCCGAGACTGCAACCACTGCGCTTGTTTGTGGACACGGATCGTCCCCGACGGCGATGGCCAGGCCAACCAGAAAGGGACCGACTTCTACTACCGCCCCGTCAGACCCGGTGAACCGGTCCACCTCCCCGCCCGATCACCGGTGCTCGACCACGACTCGAAATGCGCACCGGCATAGGCGTCCTCGCACAGGCGTGGACGGCAGTACCGGTTCAGCGCCGCAATCGGCGCAGCGTCCGAGACGTCGCCACCGGCGCACGCCCACCATCGGGCGCTGCGGGTCGCGGTGTCGTTCGCCGTCGCCGGTCGGGTGTGCGTCTTCGGCTGAGCAATCCCGCCGCCACACTCCTCGGAGCACCGCGGTGAGACGAGGCGCCCCGCACAATGCCAAGAATCTCCCGACACCCTGCCGCCGCATTGCTTGCAGGCTTACGGCAATTCTTGCGGAGGTATCCACACCTCCGCGCGGGCGACCCGGCCATGTGGTCCCGAATAGTCGTTCAGTAGCCGCGGCCAGCCGAATACCTCAAAGCTTCGGGTCCAACACCACCTTGCAGACGCGGTCAGATCGGGTGCCGAACATTTGATACGCCCCGCGGCCCGCGGACAGCGGCACCCGATGGGAGACGACGGCTGCCGGGTCCAGTCGACCGTTCGCGGTGAGCGCGAGAAGCGTCGGAAGCTCCGCCTGCACCGAACATAGGCCAATCGCGAAGTCCAACTCCTTGAGCTGGCTGATCTCCATCTGGAAGCTGAAGGAGTTGTTCTGGCTGACGCCGATCACCCTGATCCGTCCGCGAATCCGCGCCGCCCGCCGCTACGCGCATTTCGCGGGAGTCGGTTTCGGGATGCGTGGAAGCACGAACTCTAGCGAATTGCTAAGATTCGCAAGTAACACAACCTGCCGGAGTTGTAGGTTGCAGGCGAGGCATCCGGCTCGGCGCCGCCGTGAGAGCATCCACCTCACCGGCGCGCCGGATCGACCCGGACGACAGGAGGAGCCATGGCCGCGAACTCGCGCCAACCGCTGTATCAGATGAAGGCGGACTTCTTCAAGACGTTGGGTCACCCGGCGCGCATCCGGGTCCTCGAGCTGCTCAGCGAACGCGAACACGCCGTCTCCGAGATGCTGCCCGAGGTGGGCATCGAGCCGGCGAACCTGTCCCAGCAGTTGTCGATCCTGCGCCGGGCCGGCCTGGTCACCGCCCGCCGTGAGGGCCTGTCGGTGTCCTACGCGCTGACCTCCCCCCGCATCGCCGAACTGCTGCGGGTTGCGCGGGGGATCTTGACCGGGGTGGTCGCCGGGCAGGCGGAGGTGCTCGAGGACGTGCCCGAACCTCCTGCCTTGGTGGGTGAGACCGGGGGCTGACGGGGGCTCACCAAGGCAGGACCCCCATTGCATATGTTGGTTGCGAATTTTCTTAAGTGCGCACATCGTGCAGACGATGAGCTGGGAGATTTCGCTCTCGATCGGGAACGAGAAAAGAGAAGTCCACGGTGACAAACAATCACGACGGTGGTGCCAGCGGTTCGCCCGACGGCTCCGGTCCGGCCTTGACGGGAATCCGCGTTGCCGTCGTCGCGGTGTCCACCACCCGCTCGGGCGCGGCCGGGTCGGCGCGGACCCGGCCGCCGTGGGTCGCGATGGAGGATTACGCGGCCCTCATCCGGGAGCGGACTCCGATACGCCCGCTCTGCGTTCCGGTGACCACGGGGGACCCGCACGTGTTGACCGAGCGCATCCTGGGGCTCCCGACCGGGGTGTCGGCGGTGTTCGTGGTCGGTGTGGGGCACCGGGAGTCCGCGTCGGTGCAGCGTGAGGTGACCGAGCGCGGCGGGCCCGTGGTCCTCACCGAACTGGACGTGCTGACGGCGGCGGCGGCGGCCGCGACGATCACCACCCTGCGCCGCCGCGGCGTCCCGCCACGCGCCGGCCGGGTCGTCGTCACCGGCGCGTCGTGGGCGCCGTTGCTGGCGCCGGTGTTGATCGCCTCAGGGGTCGGGGATCTGAGCAGTTGGCACCAGCGCGACGCCGAGGCGTTTCCGCTACGCCGGTTGATGGAACACAACGATGTCCTGATCGATCTCGTCGGGTGTGCCCCCGAGGGTGCGGCAGTCGGTCGCACGGTGGCGGTCCCCGCCGACGGCTTCCCCTACGGGGCGCTGGTGCTGCCCGGGCTGCTCGCCGCCCTGTGTGGGCACGAGGTGCGGACCTTGACGGTTGAGGCGGTGGCCGCATGTGTGCGGGCGCTGGCGCTGATCACCCCCACCGATCAGCTACTGCCGTCCGTCGATGACCGGCGGCTGGTGTCCGCCGTCGCCCGCCACGTGAGCCGGGCCCTCGGCCATCCCGTCCCGTATCGCGATCAACGGTGATCCAACGCACCGCGCCGCAAGCACCACATTGTGTCGAATATTCTTTGAGGAGAACACCCGTGAGCACCCCCACCGCCACCGCCCCCACCGCGCATCCCGCCGTCGCGTCCTGGGTGGAAGAGATCGCCGACCTCACCGCCCCCGACACTGTGGTGTGGTGCGACGGCAGCGCCGACGAATGGGACCGGCTGACCACACAATTGGTGGACAAGGGCACCTTCGTGCGACTGGAGCGCAAACCGAACTCCTTCTGGTGTGCCTCCGACCCCGACGACGTGGCCCGGGTCGAGGACCGCACGTTCATCTGCTCCCGGTTCCAGGCCGACGCCGGCCCGACGAACAACTGGATGGACCCGGTCGACATGAAGACGGTGATGACCGAGCACTACCGCGGGGCGATGGCCGGGCGCACGATGTACGTCGTCGCATTCTGCATGGGCCCCCTCGATGCGGCCGAGCCGAAGTTCGGTGTCCAGATCACCGACTCGGAGTACGTGGCGGTCTCGATGCAGATCATGACCCGCTCCGGCACCGCGGTGTGGGACAGGCTCACCGCGGGCACCGACTTCGTCAAATGCCTGCACTCGGTCGGCGCCCCACTGTACCCGGGTCAGGTGGACACACCGTGGCCGTGCGACCACACCAAGTACATTTCCCACTTTCCGGAGGAGCGCACCATCTGGAGTTACGGCTCCGGCTACGGCGGCAACGCGCTGTTGGGCAAGAAGTGCTACGCGCTGCGGATCGCGTCGAAGATGGCCAAGGACGAGGGCTGGCTGGCCGAGCACATGCTCATCCTCAAACTCACCTCCCCGCAGCAGCGCGTGCACTACATCGCCGCGGCGTTCCCCTCGTCCTGCGGCAAGACCAACCTCGCGATGCTCGACCCCACCCTCGAGGGATGGACCGCCGAAACGATCGGCGACGACATCGCCTGGCTGCGGTTCGGTGACGACGGCCGACTGTATGCGGTCAACCCGGAGGCCGGGTTCTTCGGTGTCGCCCCCGGCACCGGCGTCCACACCAACCCGCACGCGATGGCCACCATCGAGCGGGGCAACTCGATCTTCACCAACGTCGCCCTCACCGACGACGGCGACATCTGGTGGGAAGGGTTGACCGGCACGCCGCCGGCGCATCTGACGGACTGGAAACGGCGGGATTGGACCCCGGCCTCCGGAGAGCCGGCCGCGCACCCGAATTCGCGGTACTGCACCCCGATCGCCCAGTGCCCGACCGTCGCCCCCGAATGGAACGACCCTGCCGGGGTGCCGATCTCGGCGATCCTCTTCGGCGGCCGCCGCGCCACCACCATCCCGCTGGTCACCGAATCATTGAGTTGGCGGCACGGGGTGTTCCTGGCCGCCACCCTGTCCTCGGAAACCACCGCCGCCGCCACCGGGCGGGTCGGGGTCGTGCGCCGCGACCCGATGGCGATGCTGCCGTTCCTCGGCTACCACGTCGGCGACTACTTCCAGCACTGGCTCGACATCGGCGAGAAGACCAGCCCGGATCTGTTGCCGAAGATCTTCTACGTCAACTGGTTCCGCCGCGGCGACACCGACGAATTCCTCTGGCCCGGCTTCGGCGAGAACTCCCGGATCCTCGCCTGGGCGCTGCGGCGGATCGAGGGCATCGCCACAGCGGAGGCGACCCCGCTCGGCCACGTGCCCACCCCGGGCGACCTCGACCTGACCGGTCTGAAGTTCGACCACACCAAGATCGCCGCCGCGCTGCGGGTGGACCCCACGGAATGGATCACCGAACTTCGGCTGATCGACGAGTGGTTCGCCACCATCGGCGGCAACAGGCTGCCCGACGTCCTGCGCGAGGAACTCGCGACCCTGCGGCAGCGCCTCACCGCGGCCACGTCCGGCTACGCCGCCACCATCGATCCTCGGCGCGACCCCGCGCCCGGGGGCGGGGAATCCCGGTGAGCGCAGCCCCGATTCTGACACCGGCCCCGCAACGGTGGAGCGCGTCACGGTCGTCGGGGAGCGGGGTCAGTCCGAACACGCGGGCCGGATACGGACTGAAACCGTTGTCCGGTGCCAGCGACAACTAGGCCGACGCGACCCCGCAGGGCCGTGATCGAGGTTACCTGCACGACTCAACATTCCATGACTGCTACTTGCTAACATTAGCAACTAGATAACGGGTCGCTGATTGGACCGCTGACCATCACTACCGAGGAACGTCGATGACTGAACCAACCCCCACCGGCCCGGCCGACGCGACCGAGAGCACCCCCCGCCGGGCCGCGGACTCAGTGGCCGCGCTGCTGCCGCGCTGGAGCGAGTGGAAACCCGCGGCCGGTGCCCCGGGCGCGGACCTGCTCGCCGGGTTGATCGTCGCGCTGGTGGCGCTGCCACTGGCACTGGGGTTCGGGATCAGTTCCGGCCTCGGCGCCGCCGCCGGGCTGACCACCGCCGTCATCGCCGGCGCGGTGGCGGCCGTCTTCGGCGGATCCCGGTTCCAGGTGTCGGGCCCGACCGGTGCGATGACCGTCGTTCTGGTGCCCATCGTCGCCCAGTACGGCCCGACCGGGGTCCTCGCGGTCGGACTGATCGCCGGAATGGTGCTGGTCGTCCTCGCCTTTGCCGGGGTGGGCCGGGCCGTGCGCTACATGCCGGCCCCGGTGATCGAGGGCTTCACCGCCGGGATCGCCGTGGTCATCGCCCTGCAACAGGTCCCCGCCGCCCTCGGGGTCACCGGCGCCGCCGGGGAGAAGGTCTGGCAGAGCGCCGCCGACGCCGTCCACCGATTCGCCCAGGACCCGTCGGTCCTGACCCCGGCGACCACAATGATCGTGGCCGCGGTCATCCTCGTCGGCGGCCGCTACCTCCCCCGCGTCCCGTTCTCCCTGATCGCCGTCGCCGCCGCCACCCTGATCGCGCAACTCTTTCACCTCGACATCGCCCGGATCGGCACCATTCCGGCCGGGTTCGCCGCGCCCACCCTGAGTTTCCTGCACGTTGGTGAGCTGACCTCGCTGATCGCACCGGCCCTCGCCGTCGCCGCGCTGGCGGCACTCGAGTCGCTGCTGTCGGCGACCGCCGCCGACTCGATGGCCGTCGGAACCCGCCACAACCCCGACCGGGAACTGTTCGGGCAGGGGCTGGCGAACATCGCCGCCCCCCTGTTCGGCGGCGTGCCCGCCACCGGCGCGATCGCCCGCACCGCCGTCAACGTCCGCTCCGGCGCCCGCACCCGGCTCGCCGCCCTCACCCACGCGCTCATCCTCGCCGCGATCGTGTATCTGGCCGCCGGGCTCGTCGCGGACATCCCGCTCGCCGCCCTGGCCGGGGTGCTGCTCGCGACCACGGTGCGGATGGTCGAGACCGCCTCGATCCTGGCGATCACCCGGGCCACCCGCGCCGACACGATCGTCATGGTCGCCACCTTCCTGGTCACCGTGGTCTTCGACCTGGTCACCGCGGTCGCCGTCGGGGTCGGATTCGCCGCCGTCCTCGCGCTCCGCGCGGTCGCCCGATCCGCCCGCATCGAACAGGTCCCCCTCGAAACCGACGATCATCTTGCCGAAGAACACGACCTGCTCCGCGAGCACATCGTCGCGTACCGGATCGACGGCGCCCTGTTCTTCGCCGCCGCGCACCGGTTCCTGCTCGAACTCGCCGAAGTCTCCGACGTGAAGGTGGTGATCCTGCGGATGTCGCGGGTCACTGCGATCGACGCCACCGGCGCCCTCGTCCTCAAGGACGTCATCACCAAACTCGAGCACCGGCACATCACCGTGCTGATCTCCGGAGCCAAACCCGAACACCTCCGGCCGCTCGAGGCCCTCGGGGTGTTCACCACCACCGACAGCGAAGACCGGCACGTCTTCGATACCACCCCGCGCGCCATCGCCTACGCCCGCACGCTCGTCCTACCCGCACACCACTACACCTCCACCACGAACGAGGACCGATCATGACCGAGAACCCCGCAGCCGACACGACCCCCACCTCCGAACCCACCGCCACACCCGAACCCACCGCGCGGCAACGCCTCGGCTACGTCCTGGGCAGAACACTGCCCGCCGAACTCCACGACTGGGTCGTGGCCGACACCACCGGTCCCGGCGCCACCCGCCGCTACGCCACCCGCTGCCTCATCCCCCTGATCCCCATCCTCGCCGGGCTCCT
>SEEV01000928.1 GCA_004211695.1 Rhodococcus sp. (in: high G+C Gram-positive bacteria) | reverse complement strand
GGCATGGACGCGGGCAGGTTCAGCGGCGAACAGATCGTCACCCCGTGCTTGACCACGGTCTGACCGGGTTCGGTGAGCTCGCAGTTGCCGCCGGTCTCCCCGGCCAGATCCACCACCACTGATCCCGGTTTCATGCCCTCCACCGCGGCGGCGGTCACCAACCGGGGTGCCGGACGGCCCGGGACCAGGGCGGTGGTGATCACCACATCGAAACCCTTGATCGCGTCCTCGAGCGCCTGCTGCTGCTGTGCCCGCTCGTCCTCGGTGAGTTCGCGGGCGTAGCCGCCCTCACCGGCGGCGTCGATCCCCAGATCCAGCCACTGCGCACCGACGGAGCGGACCTGATCGGCCACCTCCGGGCGCACGTCGTAGCCGGTGGCCCGGCCCCCGAGCCGCTTCGCCGTCGCCAGGGCCTGCAGGCCGGCGACACCGACGCCGAGGACCAGCACGGTCGCGGGCTTGACGGTGCCGGCGGCGGTGGTGAGCATCGGGAAGAACCGGGTCGACTCCGACGCCGCCAACAGCACCGACTTGTACCCTGCGACGTTCGCCTGCGACGACAGCGCGTCCATCACCTGGGCGCGGGAGATCCGCGGGATCGCCTCGACGGCGAACGCCTGCACCCCGGCCGCTTTCAGCGCGGCGACCTGGTTGTCCTGGTTGCGGGGGGCCAAGAACCCGATCAGCGTCTGACCCGACGACAGGCGGCTCACTTCCTCGTCGGACGGCGGCGCGACCTTCACGATCACGTCCGCCGACCACGGATCGGCGATCTTCGCTCCCGCCTCGGTGTACAACTCGTCCGGAATCAGCGCGCCCAACCCGGCACCCGACTCGACCACCACGTCGACGCCCGTGGCGATCAACGCGGCCACGACCTTCGGCACCAACGCCACCCGACGCTCGTCCACACTCGATTCACGGACCACGCCGATCGTCGGGGGTGGCTGTGCCACACTTCCTGATGTATCCATTTGTCGACTTCCTGCGGTAGAAGGTGTGTGTGCTGCGACGAGCGACACCGATAGTCGAGATCCATTCCGTCGCTGCTGGTTTCCGTAGCCTCTAGGTCGGCAGGCGTACGAGTTCGCTCAAGACTGTGCGATGCACGCTCGGCGTGCCGAATGCGATCTGGTCGGCCTTGGCACGCTTGAGGTAGAGGTGCGCCGGATATTCCCACGTCATACCGATGCCGCCGTGCAATTGCACGCACTCCTCGGCTGCCTTGACCGCCACCTGCGAACAGAACGCCTGGGCAATGGAGGC
>SEEV01000927.1 GCA_004211695.1 Rhodococcus sp. (in: high G+C Gram-positive bacteria) | reverse complement strand
CCTGGATCGCGAGGCTGTTGGCTTCGAGGCACCATTGCGACGGCCAGCTCTTCGCGATCGGCGTCAGGACGTCGAGGAGCAATGTTGCTTCCTCGGCCGTCGCCGTGTCCTCGGCGGTGTCCTGCTCGTCGACCAACCGTGAGCAGTAGAGGCCGAGCGCGAGCGCTCCCTCGACATAGGACTTCTGTGCCAGCAGCATACGGCGGACGTCGGCGTGTTCGATGATCGGTATCGGCGGCGAGGACGGGTTCTTGGCGCCGAGCGGGCGGCCCTGGGTGCGGACCTTCGCGTACTCGAGCGACTTGCGGTAGCCGACGTAGCCGAGGGCGATCGCGAGGAAGCCGACACCGATCCGGGCCTCGTTCATCATGTGGAACATGTACGACAGGCCCCGGTATTCGTGCCCCACGAGGAACCCTACAGCGCCGGATTGTCCGGCTGGGGAATGTGTTCCGTCACCGAATGCGAGCAGGGTGTTGGTGGTGCCGCGGTTGCCCATCTTGTGGTTGAGGCCCACCAAGGTGACGTCGTTGCGCTCGCCGACACCGCCGTCGGCGCCGGGGAGGAATTTCGGGACGATGAACAGCGAGATGCCTTTGACCCCGGGACCGCCGCCCGGGGTTTTCGCCAGCACCAGGTGCACGATGTTCTCGGTGAGTTCGTGGTCACCGCCGGAGATCCACATTTTCGTGCCGGTGACCCGGTAGCTGCCGTCGTCCTGAGGGACCGCCCGGGTGGTGATGTCCGCCAGTGATGACCCTGCCTGGGGTTCCGACAGGCACATCGTGCCGAAGTACCGGCCCTCGAGCATCGGACGGAGGTAGTCGTCGATCTGCTGTTCGGTGCCGTAAGTGGCGATCAGGTTGGCGTTGGCGATCGTGAGGAACGGGTAGGCGGCGGTGCTGGCGTTGGCGGCCTGGAACCAGGCCATCGCCGCCCGCGCCACCGTGGTGGGCAGTTGCATTCCGCCGACGCTCTCGTCGAACTGCCCCGCGATCAGGCCCGACGCTGCGTAGGCGTCGAGCGCCGTCTTGACCTCGGCGATCATGTCGACGGTGCCGTCGGGGCGCATGGTCGGCTCGTTGGCGTCGGCTTTCTTGTTGTGGGTGGCGAAGTGCTTGTGCGCGAGGTCCGCGCTGAGGTCGAGGACCGCGTCGAAGGTGTCCTTCGAGTGTTCGGCGAAGCGTTTGCGGGAGGTCAGCGAGACGACGTCGAGCCATTCGTAGAGCAGGAAGTCGATGTCGCGGCGGGAGAGTACGTCGGTCAT
>SEEV01000926.1 GCA_004211695.1 Rhodococcus sp. (in: high G+C Gram-positive bacteria) | reverse complement strand
CTCGTAGTCGGCGCGTGCGACAACACACTGCTGATCGCCGAGCGGGTCCAGTCGTACGACGACGTCTGGGCGCACCACGACCGGATGCCGATCTTCCCGGTCCCCGAGGGCGAGACCCAGGGCACCTGGCTGCGCAAGGAGGTCCTGCGCGGACTGGACCGCCGCTTCCCCGACGGACCGCCCGAGGAGTACCTCGCCCGCGCCGACTACGAGATCGGCGTCATCCTCGAAATGGGTTTCCCCGCCTACTTCCTCGTCGTCGGCGACCTCATCAACCACGCGCGGGAGGTCGGCATCCGGGTCGGCCCCGGCCGAGGCTCGGCAGCGGGTTCGCTCGTCGCCTACGCGATGGGCATCACCAACATCGACCCCATCCCGCACGGCCTGCTGTTCGAGCGGTTCCTGAACCCCGAGCGTGTGTCGATGCCCGATATCGACATCGACTTCGACGACCGCCGTCGCGGTGAGATGGTGCGCTACGCGACGGACAAGTGGGGCAGCGACCGTGTGGCCCAGGTCATCACGTTCGGCACCATCAAGACGAAGGCGGCCATCAAGGACTCCGCCCGAGTCCAGTTCGGCCAGCCCGGGTTCGCGATCGCCGACCAGATCACCAAGGCGCTGCCGCCGCCGATCATGGCCAAGGACATCTCGGTGTCCGGCATCACCGACCCGAACCACGAGCGCTACAAGGAAGCGGTGGAGGTTCGCGCCCTCATCGATTCCAACCCGGACGTCGCGAAGATCTATCAGACGGCCAAGGGACTCGAGGGCCTGATCCGCAACGCCGGTGTCCACGCGTGCGCGGTGATCATGTCGTCCGAGCCGCTGATGGACGCGATTCCCGTGTGGAGGCGCGCGCAGGACGGCGCGATCATCACCGGCTGGGACTACCCGTCGTGCGAGGCCATCGGCCTGCTGAAGATGGACTTCCTCGGGCTGCGTAACCTCACCGTCATCGGCGACGCGATCGACAACATCAAGGCCAACCGCGGCGTCGAGCTCGATCTCGACACCCTCGCGCTCGACGACCCGGCCACGTACGAACTGCTGTCGCGCGGAGACACTCTCGGTGTGTTCCAGCTCGACGGCAGCGCGATGCGCGACCTGCTGCGCCGCATGCAGCCCACCGGGTTCGAGGACATCGTGGCGGTGCTCGCGCTGTACCGGCCCGGTCCGATGGGCATGAACGCGCACAACGACTACGCCGACCGCAAGAACGGGCGGCAAGAGGTCAAACCCATCCACCCGGAGCTCGAGGAGCCCCT
>SEEV01000388.1 GCA_004211695.1 Rhodococcus sp. (in: high G+C Gram-positive bacteria) | reverse complement strand
AAGTAGTAGTAGATCATGCGTTTGGTGGTCTGGGTCTTCTCGGCGATCTCGTTGACGCTGGCGCCGGACAGGCCCTTCTCGGCGAACTCTGCGGTCGCGACTTCCAGGATGTCGGCCTGGACCAATGCCGGATTGCGGCGCGCTCTCACGGGTGAGACGCGACTGTGCGGGCGATCGCTGATCGCCTCTTCGTGTTCGTCGGGCGACGCCGTCATCGGTGGACCACGGCCCAAGCTTATCCGAGCGCATTCGGCGCCCGTGGATCCCTGCGGCTCCGCTCTTGACGGGCTGTGGCGTCGGTGCAACACTGAACTCGATGGTTCAGTATTCCGCACTCGACGCCACGTTCGCGGCGCTGGCAGATCCGACGCGACGTGGGATTCTCGACCGGCTCGGCGAAGGCGCGTGCACGATCAGTGACCTGGCCGAACTCTTCGAGATGACGCTGACCGGCATCAAGAAGCACGTGCGACTGCTCGAAGAGGCAGGGATGGTCGTGACCGAGAAACGTGGGCGGGTGCGGTACTGCATGTTGGGGACCAACTCACTCGACCGTGAGATGGCCTGGATTCGCGACTACCGGCTGTCGCTCGAAGGCCGGCTGAACCGTCTGGACGATTTCCTCAATCGAACGGAAGGCACGTCATGAGCACCTCGCAGACTCCTGCGACCGCCACCCTCTCGACGCCGACGGACCGTGAGATCCACGTCGAACGCATCTTCAACGCCCCGCGCGAGCGGGTGTGGGCCGCATTCACGACACCGGAACTCCTCGCCCAGTGGTGGGGCCGTGGAAACGAACTCGACGTCGAGCGCTGGGAGTTCGAACGCGGCGGCCACTGGCGCTTCGTCGAACACTCGGACGGCGACGCCCACGGATTCGAGGGCAGGTTCCGGGAGATCACCCCCGAAGAGCGTCTCGTGTACACGTTCGAGTGGGACGGCATGCCCGGCCACGTCATCATCGAGAACAACACCTACACCGACCTCGGTGACGGACGCACCAAGCTGTCCGTCGTCAGCCAGTTCCACACTCCCGAAGAGCGCGACGGCATGCTGGGGTCCGGCATGGAGGGCGGCATGAACGAGAGCTACGCGGCGCTGGATGCCGTTCTGGCGCAGACGGGCTGGTGAGTTTTCCGCTCACTCGACGAGCACGCAGCGTGCTCCGCTGAAGATCGTGGGCATGCATTTGTTGCAGTGGATGCACAGCGACTGGGCGCCGGACTCGGACCGGATCCGGTTCACCAGGTCGGGTTCGCGCAGCAGTGCCCGGGCCATGGCGACGAATTCGAAACCCTCCGCCATCGCGGTGTCCATCCCCGCCCGGTCGGTGACGCCGCCGAGCAGGACGAGCGGCAAGGTCACCGCGGCACGGATCTGGCGTGCGTGCGCGAGCATGAACAGGTCGCGGTAGGGGTAGGCGCGGATCATCGACTTCCCGACCAGTTGCACGCCGAGACGGATCGGTTGCGGCATGGCGGCGGCGAACTCGCGGACCGGCGCGTCACCCTTGAACAGGTACATGGGATTGAGAAGTGAACTGCCCATGGTGAGTTCGAGGGCGTCGACGCTGCCGTCGTGTTCCAGCCAGCGGGCCACCTGGATGGCCTCGTCGAGCCAGAACCCGCCGGGGACGCCGTCGTCCATGTTGAGTTTGGCGAGAATCGCGACCCTGCCGCCGACGGCGTCGCGGACGGTGCGCGCCACGTCCCGCACCACCCGGGCCCGGTTCTCGAGTGATCCGCCGTAGGAATCTCTGCGACGGTTCAGCTTCGGGCTGAGAAACGAACTGGCGAAGTAGTTGTGGCCGAAGTGGATCTCGACGGCGTCGAAGCCGGACTCGACGGCGAGCCGTGCCGCGGCTCCGTGGGCGGCGGTGATCCTGGC
Organism: Rhodococcus sp. (in: high G+C Gram-positive bacteria); assembly: GCA_004211695.1. Lineage (GTDB taxonomy): Bacteria > Actinomycetota > Actinomycetes > Mycobacteriales > Mycobacteriaceae > Rhodococcus_F. The sequence goes on along the minus strand of SEEV01000388.1, from coordinate 4,254 downwards.
GATGTCGGCGGTGGTGGCACTGCGGATCATCCGCATGCTGAGCGGATTGAACGACCGCGAGGGTGCGAGCGCGGGCAGTCCGGTGGACTTCTCGTTCGCGACGGGTCCGGCGTGCCCGAGTTGGGCGGAGGCGGCGGCGCCCTCGGAGTGGATGGCATCAGTGAGTCTGCGCAGCCCGGGGACGGCGTCCGGGCGCATCCACAACTGCCCGCGTTCGGTGCGACCCTCCGGTGCCACAGCGCAGTAGGCCACCGTCGACATCCCGACTCCACCCGCCGCGGGTCGGCGGTGGAACTCGATCAGTTCGTCGGTGACGAGGGCGTCGGGGGTGCGGCCCTCGAACGTGGCCGACTTGATGACCCGGTTGCGTAACGTGAGGGGGCCCAGCGTGGCCGGAGCGAAAACGTCTGGTGGTGTGGTCATTCCCCGCCCTTCGTCGTATTCGCTCGACGCTAGGCCACGGGGACGTTCGGCGACCGGGATGTGTCCGCTGAGCGGGAGACCGCCGCAGCCCACGGATGACCCCTCGACATCCGTGAGACCGCGGCGGCGTCCGGTCAGCCGACGGTTTCGGGCGTCTTCTCCGGCGTGCTGTCGGCGGCCGCGCCGCGTTGCCTGCGGCCGAGCACCCAGCAGGCCAGCGTGATCGCGCACGTGAACGTGAGCGTCGCGAACAGCTGGTTGCGTGCCGCGTCGTCGAACAACGCCAGCACCGCGACCGCGGCCAGCAGCGCGAGCGCGACATACGACAGATACGGGAACCCCCACATCTTCAGCGGAAGGTCCGTCCGCCCCGACTTCTCGGCGCGCCGCCGCAACACGATCTGCGAGACGGTGACGAACGTCCACAGCACCAGGATCGTCGAACCGACCGCGTTGAGCAGCAGCGGGAGAACACGATCCGGGGCCAGGTAGTTGAGGACGACGGTGACGAAGCCGAACGTCACCGACGCCAGCACCGCGACCCGGGGAACGCCGTTGCCCGACACCCGGCCGAACACCTTTGCGGCCGCGCCGCGTTCGGACAGCGAGTAGATCATCCGGGAACCGCTGAACAGCATGGCGTTCAGCGACGACAGCAGTGCGATGACCACGACGACGGTCATGACGGCGCCCGCGCCGGGCACGTGCGCGGCGTTCAGGACGGCGACGAACGGACCCGTCGCGAGTTCGTCCGCGGTCCACGGCAGGACCGTCACCATGATCAGCACGGAACCGATGTAGAACACCAGGATCCGCCAGACGATGGACCGCACGGCCCGGCTCACGTTGCGCTTGGGTTCCGACGTCTCCGCGGCGGCAATGGCCATCACCTCGGTGCCGCCGAACGCGAACACCACGATCAGCAGGCCTGCCGCGATGCCGGTGACGCCGTTGGGGGCGAACCCGCCGTGGCCGGTGAGGTTCGACAGTCCCGGTGCGTCGAAGCTCGGGATCCAACCGAGGATCATCGCAGAACCGACCGCCAGGAACGCGACGATCGCCACGATCTTCAGTGCGGCGAACCAGAATTCGAACTCACCGAAGCGGGACACACCCGCCAGGTTCACCGCGGTCAGCACACTCATGTACGCCAGGGCCGCCACCCATTGTGGCACCGCGGGTATGGAGGCGGCGGTGATGGCCGCCGCCGCGGTCGCTTCCGCGGCGACCACGATGACGACCTGCACCCAGTACAGCCAGCCGATGGTCCGGCCGGCGATCGGGCCCATCGCGTTCTCGGCGTGGACGGAGAATGCGCCGCTGTCGGGGTCGGCCGCCACCATCTCGCCCATCATCCGCATCACCAGGACCACGAGGAACCCGGCGATGAGGAAGGAGACGAGCACGGCGGGCCCGGCGACGGCGATACCCGCGCCGGAGCCGACGAACAGGCCGGCGCCGATCGCGCCGCCCAGGCTCATCATCACCAGCTGTCGCGGTTTCATCGCCTGCTGCAGGCCAGTGGATTTCGGTGGGTCGTGAACGGTGTTCATGGGGGGCTCCCGGCCGTCAGACGAGCTGATCGAGTGCGATCTCGAAGGCGGTACCGGCGATTCCGGTCGGTTGAGGCGAACGCGCGAAGCAGCGCTCGAGTGCCGTCGCGATGGTGCCGGAGACGTCACCGAAGATCGCCTCGTCCGACACCTCGATGTCACCCTCCATGAGCAGTGCGAAGGCCCGGGCCATGCCGCAGTTGGCGATGAAGTCGGGGACGACGGCGACGCTCTTGTCCGCGTACTCGTAGGTGGGGCCGTAGAAGATCTCGTCGTCCGCGAACGGCACGTTGGCGCCGCTCGCCACCACCTCGAGGCCGCCCGCGATCAACCCGTCGACCTGCTCGCGGGTCACCAGACGCGATGCGGCGCAGGGCAGGAAGATCTCGGCGCCCGAACTCCAGATCGTCTCGTTGATCTCCTCGAACGGGACCATGCCGGCAGCGCGCAGTTCGTTCCCCTCCTTCGCGAGGAACAGGGCGCGGATCTGCTCGAAGTCGTAGCCGTCGGTGTTCGACAGTCCACCGTTGCGGTCGAGGATGCCGACGATCCGGGCACCGGACTGGGCCAGGTAGTACGCGGCGGTGGCGCCGACGTTGCCCCAGCCCTGCATGATCACCCGCTTGCCGGCCAGTTCGCCGCCGTAGACCCGGTAGTAGTGCCGCACCGATTCGGCGACACCCCACCCGGTGATCAGGTCGGACACCGTGTACTTCGCCTGCGGATCGGGAGTGAACCGCGCATCCTCGACGACCTTCGCGACGCCCAGTCGCAGCTGGCCGACCCGCTGCACCCGCTCACGGTCGCTGGCCGCGAAGTGCCCGTTGACGACACCTTCCTGCGGATGCCACAGACCGTAGCTCTCGGTGATCGGCACGACCTCGGCCATCTCGTCGACGTTCAGGTCGCCGCCGGTGCCGTAGTACGACTTCAGTAGCGGGGTCACGGCCTTGAACCAGCGCCGCAGCACCTCGTCCTTGCGCGGGTCCGTCGGGTCGAAGTCGATGCCCGACTTCGCGCCGCCGATGGCCGGACCCGAGACGGTGAACTTCACTTCCATGGTCTTCGCCAGCGACTCCACCTCGCGGCGATCGAGACCGCGACGCATCCGGGTTCCGCCGCCGGCAGCGCCGCCGCGCAGCGAGTTGATCACCGTCCATCCGCGTGCGGAGGTCTCCGTGTCGTGCCACTCGAAGACGATCTCGGGGGCCTTCTCTTCGAATCGGGTGAGCAGATTCTTCATCGCTTCTCTCGGTTTCTCGACTGCCGGGACCGGGCGTCACGGTCGGTGTGCCCGACCGGTGCCCGCGCTGTTACGGCGATCACTGTGGTGGGCGCCACTCGTGCGCCGCAACCGGGCGCGCAGCAGGTAGCCGCGATGAGCATCACCGAGAAAGAAGTTCGACGTTTTTCTATTCAGTTTGTGCAGCAGAACCGATGATCCCGTTGCTAATCCGGGTCGGCGGGGGCGGCGCGGTAGGCCGGGGCCTTCACCGACCGCGGCCGGTCGAGGGTTCGTAGGAGGGGCATCGACCGGTAGGGGACGATCACCGACAGCACCATCACACTCGTGGATCGGGCGACGACGCTCGACTTGTTCAGGTCGATCAGCGTCTGCTGCAGTCCGAGGTGCGAGCCGGCGGCGACGCGGCACAGGATATCGCCCGAACCGGTGGTCGCGAAGGCCTCGAGCACACCGGGAATCGATTCGAGTTCCGACGTCACGGAGTCCAGCGCGCCCTGCGCCGTCTCGAGCGTGACGAAGGCCTGCACGTCGAACCCGGCGGCGGCGATGTCGAGGCGCGGCTCGTACCCGGCGATGACGCCCGACTCCTCGAGTTTGCGCACCCGCGCCTGGACGGTGGCCCGCGCGACCTTGATCCGCCGCGACAGCTCGAGCACGCCGGCCTTCGGGTCGTCGTGCATGGCGTCGAGGAGGGCGAAATCGAGTTCGTCCAACTGCACAGCGTCCTTCATGGCCAGCCCTCTCCGAAGCGATTCAACTAGTCCGACTGTATAAGAAATTCGGTCCCGGAGCCGTCGAAGGTGGCACTACGGCTAGCTTCTGCTGGCTCGGTTGCCTATGTGGGCGGTGTGGGTTTTCGTAGTGACCCAGGCAACAGGCCAAGCCCTCCGTCCCTCGAACCAGGAAGACAGCGATGACGATCGAACAGACTCTCACCGACAAGGAACGCCTGGCAGGTCTCGACCTCGGCCAGCTCGAACAGCTGGTCGGGCTGGTGGAATACGACGGCACCCGCGACCCGTTCCCGGTCAG
>SEEV01000055.1 GCA_004211695.1 Rhodococcus sp. (in: high G+C Gram-positive bacteria) | reverse complement strand
GCTGGGACGCGATGCGGCGCAGATCGCAGAGTCCCTTGCGCGACACGCCCCCGAGGTTCCCGTGGTCATCGTCGAAACGGGAGACGATGCAGGAGTGAGTGCAGTCCCGCAGTCCGCGACGCACCGGGTGGTGCTGCCGGCGGACACCGACAGCGATGCCGTGATGGGTGTCGTCGTGCGGGAGGCGGCGGCCCTGGCAGCGGCGGGCGACTCCGTGGTGCTGGCGCCGGCGGCCGCCTCGCTGGACATGTTCGACAGCTACGGCCATCGCGGGCGCAGCTTCGCGGACGCCGTCGGCAGCCTCGACGAATCGGACATCTCCAGGACACTGCGATGACCTCGGCCGGAGCACGGACCCGCCGCGTCGCCGAGGGACAACGGTCCCCGGCCCGCCGCGCCGCGCCCGGGGTGGCCACACGGGCACCGTCGAATCCCCGCACACGAACGACACCTCCTCACACCGGGCAGCCTCCTACTGCCCGGTGTTCCTGCTCCTGCTGTTGGTGAGGGATCAGGCTTCGGGCCCCCTGGGCGCTGGAAGCGGCTGCGGGGAGGTCGATCGTCACCTTTTCCACCGAGGCTCGATCAAACGTCCACCATCGGGTCGTCTTCGCTGTCCTTCACGTTCCTGCCGGGCAGCGAGAGGACTACGAACAGCGCCTTCGGATCGAACTTCTGGACGTTCTTCACCCGGACGGTGGAGCCGATCGTCAAGCGGGTGACCGCCACGATTGGTTTCCGCCAGCAGTTCCTTGGGTGCGGTCATGAGCGACGCAGGCGGGCCCGACTTTCTGGTGTCGTCGGCCGATGGGAGTGTGCTGGTGCTGGACTCGCGTCCGTGAGAGCTGATCGGCGAGACCGACCCCGAGGCGTTCGAGGCCTTGACCGAGGCACCCGGGCGGCCCCCGTGAGATGTGTGGACTCGATGGGAGGCAAGTGCAGTGAGATCGAAACCGATACACAGACCGACGCCGGAAGAAATTCCCGACGCCGATCACGAGCTGGTGATCGAGCGGGTGTGCGCCATCGACGTGGCCAAGGCATCGGGCAAGGTGTGCGTGCGGACCCCGCGGGAGCGTCGACGGGTCAGCAAGGTGTGGGACGTGGAGGCCACCACCGGCGCGGTCACCGACCTCGCCAAACAGCGGGGAACGTGCCCCGGTCCCGGTCTCCCGGACGGGATCCTCGTCATCGAGGGATCGTGCCCCGTCCCAGACTCTCCTGCCGCGGGAGTATTGCCGGCCGGGAGCCCTCCGAGGGGAGGGATGTGACCCGTCCCAAGGATACTTCGCTGGTACTCGCTGGTGCCGATGATGGGTTGCTGAAAGGACGGCGGAGCCAGATCACACCGTGGCTCGCACTCCGGGACAGGGGTCGAACGCACGCGCAGTTGTTGCGTGGCCGGTCGATCGCGCAACACTGTCTCACCAGCACGCGAAGGGCGCGTCACGAGAGGTCGTGACTCGCCCTTCGTAGTATCCGCCACATGAAGTGGAATTGCGCCAGAGACTACGGCAACGGCGGAGGTGCGTACCCTTCGGGCCCATCTAGTTCGGGCGTCGTACCAGACACCTGCGAGGTGCACCCGCTCAGGGCGTGACATCCGGTGCCAGCCCAACCGCTGAGAGAGAGGCGAGCACGTCGCGATCCTCCACTGTGTGACCGTGTTCGAGACTCTTGAGCACGACCATCACGCCGCTGACCTTGTCGACGTGAAAGGTGGAGAGATTGCGGCATATCGGGCATTCCCGCCCAATTAGATATGGCCTCATGAGATGGAGGCGGTGGTCGGCATCGCGAATGTACAAACTCCCCTGTTCAATTCCAGAATCGGAAACCGTCATCGTCTGCTGCGGAACAACAGCGTGATCCCCCGTCAGTTGACGGTAGCTGACCTCTCCCTGCCCGGACAGGGAATCCCATCGAATGGAAACGATCAACAGCAATGGAAGGTCGGCAAGGAACTGCGCGGATCGCATGAGGACCAGTAGTTCCTCGACAGCTCTCTCACACACCTCGGGTAGATCGATGGAGTCGACGCGACGATTGTGGGCCTCATCGTTACGGCGTGCGCTGAGCCAGCGTTGTGCCCCGCGAACGCCGGGTCCTTCGAGGAATTCCCGAATCTCTGGGATGCCCAGTCGTTCATCGAGCGGACGGAACTTCTTTCCCGGGATCTCGTCCAAGACGGCGACCCAATCGCCCATCCCTGGCCCTTGCCCCGTCGCGAGTTTCTTCCGAACACCGTCGATGGCGCCGACGGGAAGGTCTGCGGCCCGTGCCAAGGCCAGCGCCACATTCGCTGTATACGCAAGCAGTGCCTCGGCCGCTTCGAGAACCGCGCGATACCCATCGGCGTTGGGACCTGTGGACAGCAGCGCGTCGGCGACGCGCCACCGGTATGCGACGGGGTGTGGAAAGCGTGTGCGTATTTGGTATCCGAAGTCCTCTATCGCGTCCGCAGCATCAACGCGCCAACGAACGGCCCTGCTGGCAAGCGAGATGCGCTTCTTCGATTCGGCCGCAGTATCTTCATCGAAGAGCGAATCGAGCAATTCAGTTGCCTCTGACTGCCATTCGCCCGCGCGATCACGTGCATATTGCACCGACTCGAGTGCCACTCGCATCGACTCATCGGGCAGCGGAACCTGCAGTGCACCCAGATCGCCGCGTGTTAGATGCGCACCCGAGGTGGATAAGTCAATGAGTTCAGGAGCCTGCTTCGAAGAGAGGAACCGAAGGACGAAGTCTTCTACCACAGGGTCGACCGTTTCACGCAGCCGAAGAACGTGAATGATGTGGCTGCTCGCTACGGGGAGGTCCTCCTCGCTCACTCTGGCCCAAACGAATCCCGAACCGAGGGTGGGTCCCTGCAATGCACGAATCACAATATCGCCTACCCTGAGGCGCTTTTCCGGCGCAATCTTCACCCACAGCGAGGTTTCCTCGGGTAGGGCGATCCGACCACCACGCTGAACGTCACGTCCTGTCAGGACGCGGGCCGCTCCCCCGACCTGGCGGTCAACCTGATTTGCCTTGGCTACTGTGTGATCGATACCGAGCGGAAGAAGTTCGAAGACCTCGTCGAGTCGGGCCGCCTTGCCGAAATCCGCTAGTTGCGCTCTGCGAGCCGCAATCCGTGGATCATTGCGGCGGAAGCCCAGATCCGTCTCCTTACTGGGGATCGATTGGAGGACATACCCGAAATTCGAAGTGCCACCCTTCATCCGGAGGAGTCGCCGAAAATCCTCAACTACGTCGGCAAGCTCCGCCATGGGGCGTCGTGGCGTCTCGAATAGCCGAACCAAGCGGTCCGCATCTTCGCGTCGCCGCAGGACCATGACGGCGATAACGAACTGACGATGAACACCGTCGATCCCGCCCGTAACGTACGTGATGATCGATGGATGCCAGCGCGCCAAGAGTTGTTCTCGAAAGAGTGTGCTCTGTCGGGAATAGAGGCACCCGGCTGGAAACCAGGGCTATCAGCGGGAACTCCGCGCGCGATGGATCGCAATCAAGAAGGACTTGCTCGTGAGAGTCGAACTGTTCGCCCGATTGACGTCGTTCCCAGCGAGGAAATAGAACAACCGGCCTCGACTCGAGTTCCTGGGTTGCTAACGCGGCAAGTTCCCCGGTGGTGGGCACCGTGCGTATCGGCCATCCCTTCGGGATGGGCGGTTCAATCGTAGGTGGCTGTGGCCATTCGCTCGTCAATACGACTGGCTGGGCGCCGGATTCGTCTGGCAGGATTGTTGCGAGGAGTTCCTCGATGATGCCGGGGCCTCGATATTCTGCCGCCGGCCTTCTGTCGTTCGATGACCCTGTTGCGAGCGAAGACCCGACTCCGGGTTCCTGTCCGGATCGACCTGGCTGCTCATGCGGTGTCTGTTCAGCGGGCATGGCGTGGTCCGTCTCCTGCTGGAACCGTTGCGAGCGGCTCCCAGCCGATTCCGCCGCGTGCGATCGCGGCCGCCATGCGGTCGTAAGCGTCGAGGACGAGGCGGCGTGTGCGGTATTCGCCGTAGTCGCGTTCCTCGTACTTGCGGACGAGGGGGAATGAGTCGAGAATATGCTCGGCTTCTGGCCGGGTAAGGCCGTAGACGTGGAGGAATGCCGCGTCGAGGTCGGCCCGGAGTAGCGCCCGCCGATCAGGATCCCAATGGAAGGGCGCCCCGTCGTCACCCATCTCTTGGGCGTAGGGCTGCAGTCGCCATGAGGTGTACGAGAGTTCGAGGACGTATGGAGTGACCCACTCGGCGAAGGTCTGCCCCGCCTGCCAGGAAGCCTCCTGGGCAAACGTGGCCGGCGTGGGGCATGCAAGTTGCTTGACAACCGAGTATGTCGCATGAGTGCCGCTGAGCTTTTGGCGCGCAGCATAATCAAAAGCCATGCTCGACCACACTGCGTGGAGCAATGGGCCATCCGCGGGCTTGGCAGGGAATGCCAATGGGAACACGTGTCCAACTGCGGTAGCGGGGAGTGCCGAGGGAATGAACGTCCGCACTTTCTCGACGCCGGTGATGTCGCGCCAGCCGAGGAGCCAGTCTCTCGCCCACTTTCCGCGCAGCGCCTCGGCCACTTTCGGACGCTCGACCCAGTAGCGGGCCAGAGGTTCTAGGTTGGGGTCGTCATGTCGACTATCGGCGAGCCTTGGGAGGGTGCCCTTGTTTAGATTGGCCTGCGTCGCGTCACGGTAGGTGGAGAACCGGTGGTCGAAGTGCCACACCAACTTGCCCTCGTAAAGGGGGACGTATTCGCGGCCATCACGTTCGTAGGACCATCCGTTGAATTCGGCGTCGACCAGATCCGCTGGTTGGTGGAACAGGCCCGAGTCGTTCGCCATGTGAAAGAGGGTGCCGAAGGAGAGGCTCCAGGGGTTGCCGTCGGGTGTGTTGTCGCGGATGAGGACGGGGTGGCGGCGGTAGATGCCGAGGGTGATGTCGGCGTCGATACGGGTGCGGAACATGGGCAGGGTGCCGGTGTTGGGGTTCATTGCCTCTACCTCGTCGGGGGCGAGTTCAAAGCGTCTGGCTGGAACGTCGGCGAGGTGCCGGGTGAGGAACGCGAAACGGGTCCGTGGGGTGATGCGAGCACGACCTGCCATCGCGGTGACCCCAAACCGGAAGGCGTTGTGTACCCCTGGAAATATCTTTGCTTCGTTCTCGAAGTCGTAGAACGCGAGGAGTCGATTACTGCTGAGGGTGTCAGAGAAGAAGGGGGCGGTGGTCTTGTCCGTAGCGAGGCCTGTAGGCGTGATGATTCCGGCGGTGCCGGTGGGTGCGGTGATGGTGCGCATGGTTTCGGCGAAGACGCTGTAGGTGTTGACGTCACCTTGCCCGGTGAGTGGGTAGCGGCCGCTGCGCAGGAGGAGGTGGCTGGTGCCGTCGGATTGGCGGAGCACATCACGGTAGGCCTGGTGCAGCGCAGGGTCTTCTTTGGCCAGAGTGTCGATCATTCGCCCGCGGAGGGCGGCGGTCTTGGAGTCGGCGATGTCGCTGCGCCCGATGTTGGTGAAGAACTCCTTGTCCTGAATCTTCACGCGTTCCCAGGGCGGGTTGCCGACGACGCAGGAGAAGCCGCCGGTCCAGCCTGTTACCGGGTCGGCGGCGGTGCCGTCGTCGGGGACGGTGAAGATGCCGGGGAATTCCAGGTGCCAGTGGAAGAAGCGGTACTGGCGGGCGAGCTGCCGCACTGATGTGGTGATGGTTGCCGGTACCGCGTCGGGGTTGTCGACGAGTTGGCGAAGGGTGTTATCGGTGATGCCTTGCCCGGTGTCCTCGGTCTTGGGTTGCACATAGGCTGCGCACCAGGCGTCGGCCGCGAGCTTCGCGGCAACGAGTTCGGGGTCCGCTTCGAGGGTGCGCCACGCATCGGCTCGCGCCCGAACTCGCCCGAGGTCGGCGGCGCGGCCGGTGTCGGCATCCAGCGCGGCCTTGGTGAACTTCGTGGTTTCGACGTTCAGTGTTTCCGGTCCGAAGCTGAAGGTCAGCTGGTTCTCGTCCGCGGTTCGTTCGGCTTTGTTGCGGGCCTTGAGCTTGCTGGTCCATGCCTTGTCGTCGCCGCCGAGGGCGGTGAAGGCGGTGTCCGGGATGTTGTGGCGCAACAATTCCGGGGTGGTTCCCAGGAGTGCGTTTCCCACTTTGAAGTGCGCGTCGAGGAACGGGAAGGGCCGCTCGGCGTCGAAGGCTTCGAGCCAGAGGGCGACCTTGGTGATCTCGATGGCGAGGTCGTTGAGGTCGACACCGTAGATGCAGCGTTCGATGACGTCGGCGGTGGCTGTGCGTAGGTCGATCGGGCTGGGTTCGGTGTCGCCGGTGCGCACGGATGCCACGGCGGTGGCGATGCGGCGTGCGGCGGCGACGACGAAATGCCCCGATCCCACTGCGGGGTCCACGACGGTGAGAGCAAGTAACGCCGTCTCGGGGTCGGGTGAGCGCAGTGCCTCGTCGATCAGCGGGTCGAGTGCTTCGTCGAGGACCAGCGTGATGAGATCGGAAGGGGTGTAATAGGAGCCCGATTTCTTGCGGTCGTTGCCCGCGGCGATTTCCAGGGTGAAGGTGCGGGCGGCTGCGTCGTAGCGGGGGGTGTAGGCGAGCAGGCCCTCGTACATTCCGCCGAGTTCTTCGCTGTCGAGGTTGCGGTAGTCGACCGGCCGGGGGGTTCCGGTCACGGGGTCGTCGATCTCGGCCAGGGCCTTGATGGCGGCGAGCAGGCTGTGGTTCGGGAGTTTCGCGCCGGCGAGGACGCTGAGGGTCTCGCGTGCGAAGAGGGTTGCGCCGAGGCTGCTCAGCCCGAGGGTGGGTAGTCCGTCGCCGGCGAGGGCGTCGGTGACGATCTGGTGTGCCTCCCACAGATCGGTGTGCCGGCTCCCGCCCCGCGTACCGGCCATGCGGCGCAACCGGGCTGTGGAGAAGTGCTCGGCGTAGAGCGCGCGAGCATCGGATGCGGTGGCCCGGGTATGGAGAAGATCGCGGTCCTCCGCGACGAACAGGACGATGAGTCGGTAGGCGATGCGCAGCAGCGCGCGGTGTAGGTCACGGTCGGCATCCTGGGCGTGTGCGAGGGTGTCGCGGAGCGCCGTGTTCGCTGGGTGGGAAACGAAGCCGGTGCCGAGATGCTGCAACGCGGTCGCGACGCCTTGTTGGAGTGTCAGCAGCGCCCGGGCGCCGTCCTCGATCGCGGTGCTGCGCCAGGTCTCGAGCCAGCACTTCTCTGCCTTCAATCCCGTTTCGGCTGGTTCTACCTCGTCCTCTGCCGGTTCCCTGGCGGGAAGGTCGGAGCGGGGGGTGAACCGGCTGGCGTGGGTGGTGAGGAAGAGCAGCCTGAATTCGGCGTAGCGCTGATTGGTGAAAATGTCATCGAGGTCGAACTCGACGTAGGACTGCTTGGCCAACGCCGATGCGTCGCGTAACAGCCTCAGTGTCCGACCGTTCGACACCATCCCCCACAACGCGTGATCCTCGCGGTTGAGGTAGTCCTGCACCATCGACTGGGGTGCCCTCGCTGCAGTTCCCTCGGTCCTGCTGTCGAGCGCGACGCCCGCGCCCACCAGGTGCAGCGGGACCGACGCCGTGGGTTGCGCCGAGTCGGGCCAGGCGAGTCGGTGCGAGATCGGGAAGTGCGGTGCCGCGCTCTCGCCGAGCCCGGGTGTGACGTCGAGACCGCCTTTTACGACCTCGGGGCGCCCCCACCCCAGCTCGTATAACAGTGGCAGGAGCCACTTTTCGCGGGTGAGTTTGGTCGCGGGTTCGGTTGCCGGGAGGCGTTCGAGTGCGTGGGTCCACGCCCGGTGGGTAGCGAGCATCGCCTCCCAGGCGCGGGCGATGGCGGCGTTAACTGTCATCCCGGGTGGGAGTTGGTAGTCCGCGTCCTTCTGGCCCGGCATCCGCAGGTCGATCGCCCTCGTCAGTGCCTCGCTGGGCAGGACCGTGCCGATGCTACGGACGGATCTGAAGGCGGACAGCCCGCTCACGATGCGCTCCTTCCCGGGAGGTAGACGTAGACGCCGAGTACGTCCGGCGGTGGGAGTAGCCGTGCTCGGAGCCCTTTCACCCCTGTTTTGCTGCTCTTTCGAACCTTGCGGTGATCCGCGACGGCCGCGGTGGCGATCTCGTTCCCCAGCGTGGTCAGGTGTTGCTGGGTACTGCCGAGTCGGCTCAGGGCACGTTCGAGTTGGTGGGAGGCGAGCTCGTCCGCGACGTTTCCGGTGGGACGTGCGCGGAGTAGGTTCTCGACATCGTGTTCGTCCAGCCATGTCAGGGTGTCTGCGCTGGCGGTGAAGGCGAGGAACTGGGCGTCTTCGGCGACCTGGGTGATCGTGGTCTGTGCACCGGGGATGACCAGTTCGAGCCGGAATCGGACGACGAGCAGTGTTGTCACCTTGTCGACACCGGTGGTGCGGATGACGCCGGCTCGTCGTGCGGGCCTTTGTGTGGGGGGTAGGTCGGTGTCGAGCGCTGCGTCGAGTACGTACCGCGCGATCGACTCGACCGTGGGGTCGGTTCGGCTCAGGACGTGATGCCCGGCCGGGACGGGGAAGGACCGGTGGAAGTGCAGAGTCTGGTTCTTCGAGGTCGGCAGCTGCTCCCGCACCGCGGGTGGGAGGGTATCGATGCGGGCGGTGAAGCCGTCTGCGGTGTCGCCGAGTTGCCCGGACAGCAGGGTGAGTGCGTCGCGGACGAACACCTCGGCATCTGTGGGGCCGCCGAGCGAACGTCGCACGTCGGCCAGTGTCTCGGCGACGGTGTCCGGGCTCAGGGATGCCTGCCGAAACCGTGATCGGGAGGCTTTTTCTCGTTCGGCTGCGTCGGTCCACTGCATCCCCACCGCATCGGCGAGCGCCCCGGAGGTTGCCGATCCGAGGTCCAGGGTGAGCTGCTCGGTCTCGGTGCCCCGCAGCAGCAGCGATTCCCAGATGGCGGTCATGACCGTGGTCGAGTCGACCGGAATCGGCACGGAGATGCCGGTGGTGGCGCGGATCCTTTCATGCCGGCGGATCAGGACATCGAGCACGACGCCGTCGATGCCGTTGTCGACGCCGTAGTAGGTGACCGCGCGGACGACCTCCGCGCGCTGGCCGAACCTGTCGACGCGTCCCTCGCGCTGTTCGTGGCGGGTGGGGTTCCACGCCAGGTCGTAGTGCACAACGGCGGTGAACCCGTCCTGCAGGTTGACTCCCTCGGAGAGGCAGTCCGTGGCAACCAAGAGCCGCGGGCCCTCATGGGCGGTGAGCTCGGAGACCCGTGCCTCCCGCTCTTCGGGGGGCAGACTCCCGGTGACGGCCTCCACCCGCAGATTACGATGCTTCTTCGCCAACGCGGCCGAGAGGTGTTCACCGAGGTACTCCGCGGTCGGAATGTACCGGCAGAAGATGATGGGGTGATAGCCCTCGGCGAGGAGCTCCGTCACGAGTGTGATGAGCCGCTTGAGCTTCGCATCACCCTTGGTCCCCTTCAAGGATCGGGCTACGGCGGCGAATTCGCGTAGCCGGCGCCGGGCAGACTCGTCCGGGCGATCACCGTCGGACGTGTCGGCCCCGAGCGCGGTGTCCTCTCCTTCCACCGCATCGTCCAGAGCGACGTCGAGCACGCGGGGCGCGGCGATGGAGTCCGCATCCTGCGTCGTCGCGCTGGCGGCGAGTTCGGAGCGGTTCAACAAGGTTTGCTCGGCGGCGGCGGGGCTCGAGGCCAGGGACCGCAGCAGGGCGATCGCGGACCACCATCGCACCCGTTGGCGCACCGTGTTCAGGGACGGGTCGGCGACCTGTTCGCGGGCGAAGCGCATGACCCGGTCGAACAGCGCCCGGTATTCGGGGGTGAGCTTGTAGCTCTCCTCGGCCCGTTCTCGGCGGGGGAACGGGGTGTCCTCTTCCAGGTATTCGCGGATGTCGGCGCGTTGGCGCTGCACGAGGAACTGCGCGAGCAGTTTCCGGTCGGGGTCGCGGTGGGGCCCCGAGAGGTCCGCGGGGAGTTCGCCGAGCCGGTCGTCGAGTAATCCGACGAGCGATCGCCAGGCCTCGTCGTCACCGCTGTGCGGGGTCGCGGTGAGCAGCAACAGATGACGGGTGGGGTCGTCGGCGAGTTTGCGGAGCAGCGTGTACCGCTGGTGGACCTGGCTCGATCCTGCCGTGCTCGGGGCGATGCAGGTGTGGGCTTCGTCGACGATGACCAATTCGGGGCATTTCAGGGCGAATTCGTCACGGCGGCTGCGTTGCTTGATGAAGTCGGTGGAGATGATCAGGTGCGGATAGTGCTCGTAGACGGTCGAGCCCCACGGCACCTTGAGCCGGTTCACGGTCGAGGGCAGCAGCAGCTCGGCCTTGATCCCGAACTTGCTGCGCAGTTCCGACTGCCATTGCGGCGCGAGCTGCGGGGAGCAGAGCACCGCGAGGCGCTGCGCGTCGCCGGTGGCGAGGAGCTCGGCGGCGATCAGTCCGGCTTCGACGGTCTTTCCGACACCGACACCGTCCGCGATGAGCAGGCGGGTGGTCTCCTGCGCGGTGGCCATCATCAGGGGCACCAGTTGGTAGTTGCGGGGGGTGACGGCCAACTGGGCGAATGATCGGAACGGCCCGGCGGTGGCGCGGAACGACAGCCGGAGCGCGTCCCGCAGCAGGCGGGCCCGCGCGGCATCGCCGCGGTCCTCGACCGTGGGGGCGTCGAATGTTGCGGCCTTCGGTGTGTCGAACTGCGGCAGTAACACCGTGGTTTCGTCGTCGCGTCCGCCGAGGGGCCGGGCGAGGACCGTTCCCTCGGGGGCTCCGGGGAGGACGAGCCAGTCGCGGCCGCGCGCGTGGACGAGGGTGCCGGGAGGAAAGTCGGTGATTGTCATGCCCCGGCCCTGCCCTGCCCGAACACCGAGGGGTGACGGGACACCGTCTCGCCCCACCCGGCGTCCGCTTCGGTGTGATGGAAGCGCAGCACCAGCCACCCTGCTTCGTCCTCGAGCTTCATCCGTGCCTGCTCGTCCTTCTCGCTCTGATGTTCGGAATCGTGCACCGGCCCGTCCACGAAGACGGCGACATCGCCGCCGTCGGTGTGGAACGTGAAATCCGGCCTGACGTAGTAGCCGTCGACGAGCTGTTGCGCCGCATCGGGCAGGCGGTAGCCGTTGTCGTCGAGGAAACGCAGAAACCGCTTCTCCAGGTTGTTGCTGGGTTCTTCGAGACGACCCAATAGGTCGGCGCGTTCCTCGCCGCCCCCACCGACGTCCAGACTGGCGGTGGCCAACTGCTGGAGTAGTTCGATCACGCAATGCCGGTCCAGCAGTTGGTGGTCCCACTGGTTGCCGTAGGACAGCAGGCAGTCGTAGCAGGCCTGGGCGCATGGCTCGGCGGCGTGTGTCGCCTTGCCCAGATCCTCGCCGGTGTCGGGGTCGTAGTGCAGGATCTCGATCGCCTTGCGGGCCACCGCCTGCACCTGGTGTTGTTCGGTTGCCAACCTCCGTAGCACACCGGCCCCGCCCTCTGCGGCCTCGAAGAACAGCAGCCGCGACCAGGCGTCCGGTGTGGCTCCGCCGGGCATCGGTTCGACGGCGAGTTCGTTGCTTTCGAGCTGGAATACGGCCTCGACGGCCCGTTTGAGCGCGTACATGGCCGCCATCCGCTGCTCGTCGGGAATGGTGGGCGACAGGTGCATCAGCAGCGCGTTTCGGTGGTCCTCGACGTACGGGACGACCCGCTGCACACGATCTCCGCCGGCGGAATCGGGGGCGGCATCGTTCTTGACGAGGTCGGCCTCCCGCGCCCATCTGCCCTCGAGGGTGTCGAGCAGGTGACCCTTGACGTCCTTGTCCTTACGCCGCCGCAGGCCCACGTTCATGCGGCGGATCAGGGCCGTGTCCCCGTAGGTCATGGTGGCCAGGGTGTCACCCCCGGCGGTCAGCGTGCTGGTGAGCTGTCCGGCGCGTTCGCCGTGGGGTTCGAACCGGATCGAGGTGACGATCTCGTGGCCGGCGCGTTGCCGCTCTTCCTCGTCGGCGCTGATCCGGTCGCGGCGCCGGGTTTTGACCGCGATGAGCCGCATCATCCGGCTCATCGTCAGAAGCGAGGCAGACCCGCAGTGATCGCACACCTCGTAGCTGGTCGGCCCGTTCAAATCGTGCAGGTACCCGCAGGATTCGCACCGCTTGATCTCGGTGATGCTCACCCCCGTCCCGTCCTCGCGGGCGGGCAGGCTCACCCTGTTGACCTCGTAGCGGGCACCCTCGTGATAGATGAACGCACCGGGCCCGAACTCGCTGATCGCGAGGAACCGTGGCCGCTGCACATAGTCACCCTGCCCGCTCTTGGTCCTGCGCTCGGCGGGGATGAACGCGGCCAGCGGCAGGCGGGGGAACGAATAGCCCGGCAGGAACCCCTCGGACGCGAAGTAACGGTAGGTGTAGAAGTCGCCCTGGTTGACGTCGTCGATCTGACCTTTGAGCAGATCCAATGCCGCGCGCGCCTCCGAGATCCGGCCACGGGCCTGCCGTTTCGCCGGCTCCGAGGCACCGATGTTCTTGAGAATCTCGTTGGCGCTGTCGAGTTCGATCAACGATTCACGGTAGAGGCCGCGCCAGCGGTCCGCGGCGCGATCGAACCGTATGGGTGCACGGGTGACGGTCTCGTCGATCCAGTCATCGCGCCACCACGGGGCGCTGGTGACCTCGGAGGTTGCGGTCAGCACCGTCCGGATGACCTCGACCGCCTTCTTCGCCTGTGCCTTCGAGTCGATCTTGGAGCGCACCTCGTCGCGCAGCGGCTGTCCGGGCTCATCGACCTCGAGGAGGTCCACCATGCTCGCCTTGAGATCGAGGTCGCAGATCACCAACCAGATCGCGTGCGCATGAGCACGGACGAGGTCCTGGTTTCCCAGCTCGAGCCGCGGCGGGGCCACCACCCCCGCGACCATGTCCTGGCTGCGCCCGAAGTAGTAGGCGTCGTGCGCATTACCGGTGGAGCAATAGGTGAGCACCACCGCGGGCTGCCCGGAGCGGCCGGCGCGCCCCGAGCGTTGCGCATAGTTCGCGGGCGTTGGAGGCACGTTACGCATCCCCACCACGTTCAAGCTCTTGATGTCGACGCCGAGTTCCATCGTCGGCGAGCAGTACAGCACCGGCAGCGTGGCGTCACCGAATCGGGTTTCCCGCTCCTGCCGCATCTCCGCACTGACCTGCGCCGTGTGCTCGCGGGCCTCGAGACCGACGAGACCGGACGCGGTTTCGGCGTAGAAGCGGCGGAAGAACGGGTTGACCCGACCCTGCGTCTGGTTGCCGCGGATCGGGTCCGGGGCACGATGTTCACCGTCCCCGGCGCGCCATTCGATGATGCCCGCCTGCACGCGGTACCCGACAGGACGGTTCTTCTCGACGATCTTCGCCAGGATCCCCACCCGGGCCAACAGGGTCAGCAGGCTCGAGATCACCACATCGGCGTCGGCAGGCTTGAGGGGGTGGTCGTGGAGCGGGAAGCGGTCCGGGCGGCGAAGCCACCGACCGTAGTTCCCGAGGCCCGACAGGTGCAGGTCCGCACCCGAACCAGCGACGAACTTGGGTCTGCTTCCCGGATAGGCGGTTCCGGCGTAGATGCCCGTCTCATCGGTCAATGCCCACGGTGGCCGGAGCCATTCCTGGCTCGCCCGCTTGATGCTGTCGTACCGCTCTTCTGTGAGGTAATCCGATTCGATGCAGATGTGGCGGCGCAGCTCGTCGAGCAACACCCCCATGAGCTGTCGACGGGTCTCGGGTTCCGCGCCGGCCAGCGGCTGGCCCAGATCCGCCCACTTCGGCTCGTCGGCGGCCAGCTCGTCGATCCCGGCGTACGACAGCCGTAGCTGGCCGGTCTGCTCGAGGTTCGGCATGGTGATGCGCCAGCCTCGTTGCAGATCTGCCCACAGCCGGTAGGCGACCGAATCCCGCAGTGCGCTGGCGACCTTCTTCTTCGCCGCGTACTCCACCTCGGGGTTCTTCGCGAAGTCGGCGAGAGTGCCGCCGAGCACCTTGACCACCCGGGGGCCGAGGTCTTCGTCGGTCAGCGGCTCATCCGGATACTTCTCCTGTTGATCGAGCGCAGCCCGGTACAGCGCCGACCTGATCAGACCCACCGAGACGAAATCGTTGAAGTGCCCGGCCTGCAGGCTCGCGTCTTGCCGGTTGTCCGAGAACGCCAGAAACTTGCGGGCCTCGTCGTCGAGATCTGCTTCCGCCTTCAGAGTGCGGACCACGGCCTGAGACAACACGGTGACGGCGCTCGCCCGCCCCTCGGTGCCCAGGCTCGACACACGGGAGAACTCGGACTGCCGGGAACTCTCATAACTGGTCTTGCAGCTCGGGCAGAAGTGCAGCGTCTCGAAGAACGCCGCGGTCAGCCCGTCGTCGGTGATGGTTCCGAACGAATCGACGCGGACACCGCGCGGCAGTCTGGTACGCCGGACCTTGTCCAGCGTGCGGGTGCCGGCGGTCTCGATGATCCAGTCGTCCGGAACCACATTGAGCAGCGCCGGGTCATGCATATCCGGCCACGGCGTGTCGGTGATCAGGAGCAGGCCCGTCGCTTCTGCCTGCTCCCCGCGCCCCCCGTTCAGGGTGCGGGGGCTGAAATTCTCGCCGCCCCGATCGAGATTGACCACCAGGTAGTCCTGCCCGCACTCGCGGCAGAACGCCAGGGGGAACAACGGCTGCCCGGAGGTACCAATGGGCGCACTCCGCTGGTACTGCGTGGTGAGGTACCGGGTGCCCGGCCGCTCGAGCGTGGCGTACGCGGTGTCGCCCTTGCCGATGAACTGGTGCAGCTTGAACGCGAACAACGGTCGCCCGCCGTCGTCGCGCGCCTTCGATCCCGCAAGCAGCAGGTCGCGGAGGCGCTCCTCACACAGCGCAACGGCCGCACCCGTCTGCTCGGCCAGAACCGCCGCGGCGTCCTTCAGACGTGTCGGCACCTGACGGGCGAGCTTGCCCTCATCGTCCTCACGGAGCCCGAAGGTTTCCTCGGTCCAGATCGCCAAAGGATCACGGTGCAGTTCCTCCCAGCCCGTCGGCACACCCGCGGACAATCGAGCAGCCAACTCGGTGTTGGCCGCTTGACTTTTCGTGGCGCGGCGGAGCGTCTCACCGATGATGTTCTCGGCCGGAATCTGTGTGCCGAAGATCCTCGTGGCAAGTTCAGCAACCTCCCGGCGCTGCTCCGCCCGTGTGCCGGGCCCCGCCAAGGTGGCACTGGTGCCAATGCACTGCAGGTCACCCACCCCGACCGCGCCGCGAAGGCGGCGAATCAGCATGGCCACGTCGGCGCCCTGACGGCCGCGGTAGGTGTGGAGCTCGTCGAGCACCAGGAACGACAGGTTCGCGGCGCTGGTGATCAAGGCCGTGCGTTCCCGTGGCCGGGTCAGCATCAGTTCGAGCATCACGTAGTTCGTCAGAAGGATGTCCGGCGGGCTTGCCAGGATCGCTTCCCGCTCGACCCGCTTCTCCTGGCCCGTGTAGCGGCCGAACGTCACCTTCGGTGTGTCCTTGCCGAGGAATTTCTCCAGTTCCCTCTTCTGGCTGTTGGCCAGCGCGTTCATCGGGTACACAACAATCGCCCGGACGCCCTTGCCGCTGCCCTCACGCAGCACCCGGTCGACGATCGGAACGATGTAGGACATCGACTTGCCCGATCCGGTTCCCGTAGTCAGAACGTAGGACTCATTGCGCTGGGCGATGGCGAACGCGTCGGTCTGGTGCCGGTGGAAGGCGATCTCCCGACCAAAGAGATCTTCATCGGTCCGGGAACGGAAGATTTCGCGGGTCGCGGGGTGCAGCAGACCGGAGTCGACGAGTTCGCTCACTGAACCGCCCGGCTCGAACGCCGGGTTCAGCGCCAGCCACGGCTCGGGCCACAGCAGGCCGTTGGCGATCTCCGTTTCGACCTTCTGTTTGACCGCGGGATCCTTGATATTCAGAAACCCCGACACGAACGACTGATAATCGCCGAGGATCTTCCCGAGCACACCGAACGCGTCCACACCGCTCCTCAAGAAAACGTCACCCCGACATGCTGACCACCCTACTTCTGGGGTCGAAGCTCGAGCGTGCGACTGCACGAAACAGCGTAAAGAATCGCCCCGACAAAGCCGTTGGAAGCGCACATACCAGGGCGGGCCCTAATCTAACCGCACCATGCGCTCTTACTACGGCACCCTCGGCCCGCCCGTCAGTTTTCAGAAGTCGACTGCACGGTGTCAGTACTCGGGTGCACTGATGAATCGGAGCCCTGATACGGCCTGTTCAGTCGGCGTCATCGTCGAGAATCTCGAGCAGGTCGGCCAGGAGTTGGTCCGCGCGGTCTTCGACGTCGCCCAGGACGTCGGTGATGTCACCCAGATCCTTGTAGGCGAAGTGCCGCGCCTGGATTCCTCGTTCGTAGTAGTCCGGGTCGAGGATCAGGTCGGATTCGATTGGTGCCACACCCGCTATCGGCTCGGGCCGCGGCCGTCGTGGTGGCAGCGTGTGCGCGGGTGCGCGGCCTGACAGATGAGCGTGGGCGATCGCAGCGACAGCACGTGCGGTCATCGGGGTCGGGACCAGTGGAGTGTGTCCCCAGCGGTTGATCGACGACAGCAACGGCCGGTCGTCGTTGTCGGCATCCGCGCCGTAGCCGGTCAGGTCGCTGCCGGTGGCGAGGTGGTCGGCAAGGAGGCGGGTGCTGGGGTGCCGGTCGAGGAACCCTCGGACCTCGGTCCACCTGCGGCACACCGCCGCCGCGGAGGTACCGGACTCGCCGGCCGCCGAGGCGACCAGCTGCTCACCGGCAACGGTGATGTGCAGGGCGTCGTCCTGGTCGGGAATCGTGGTGAGGTCGCATCCACGGAGCTGGGCGATCTGCTCGAACCCGAGTCCGGTCGCAACGAGGACGAGGATCAAGGCGTCGCGACGGCCGAACAACCCTGCCGGCCAACCGGTGTCCGGGATCCGCTCGAGGCTCCGGGCGACGAGGGTCGAAATCCGTTGCAGTCGTTCGGCTCGGTCGGTGTTGAGGGTGCGGCGGATCGTCTCAGCGCGGCCGGGCGCCTGGTGTCCGTGATTGTGGTGGACGGTGTTGATCACGCTCACCCGGCGGCGTTGCGTCGCACGGGCAGCCGGGTTGTCCCGCAGAAAGCGAGCGAGCTGGTGCGGTGCGGTAGGCAAGGTTCGCAGGTCATTGGCAGCGCACCAGTCTGCGAACAGCTCCCAGACATGCCGATCCCGCGCGGATATGCCGCCGGTGCGTGCGGCACCGACGCCGGGTGCGTTGGCGTACATAGTTGTCAGAGCCCCAGGACGGTGACGGCGTTCCCGACGAGCGGAGTGCGTTCGCGGGCATAGACCTCGACCATGCCCGGGGTGGTGTGCCCGGTCTGGCGCATGATCGCGTGCGCGTCGGCGCCGTTGCGGAAGGCCTGGGTGACGAAACCGGCACGCAGGGAGTGCCCCCCGAGCTGGGCCACCAGGTCGGTGTCGTACCCGGCCTGCCCGGCGCGGCGCCGGATCGCCTTGTGCACCGCCGCCCCGGACAGCGCGGTCTCGGACAGATTGCCGTTCTTGCGGATCGACCGGAACAGCGGCATCCGCGCCGATGTACGCGGAACCGAGCCCCGGCACACGTGCGTTTCGAACGGGTCCGCGGTGGTCAGTAGCCGGATCACACCGGGACGGCCGCGGGTGTCGAATGCGGCGACGACCTGCGCCCACCGCACGTAGGCGCAGGGCGGGCAACTGTCGTGGCTGTAGGTGTACGGCAATGCCCGGACGGTGCCGTCGCCTTCCTGGTCGGTCTTGGATCGGCGCAGCCGCACGTGCACGCCGTCGTGTTGGTCCACCGTCAGGTCGGCGCCGTCCAGGCCGACGAGTTCACTGCGGCGGAAGGCGCCGGCGAACCCCATCAACAACAGTGCGCTGTCGCGGCGCTCGAGGACCGCGTCCGCCCATCCGGTCACCTCGGCGCGGGCAGTGGTGACGATGGTGACGATGTCCGCGGTCAGCAGCGGGGCGCGGGGGTTGCGGGGCCGGTCCCCGGCGGCGGCGTAGTCGCGGCGGATCCCGGACAGGGTGGCCCGCACGATCTCGTGCCCTGTCGGCGATTCGTGGCCGGTGCGGTGGTGCTGGTGCGCGATCGCGGCCACCCACTTGGTGAGGGTGGCCGGCGCGTACACCCGCACACCATCCGGGCCGATGGTGTCGGCGGCGTCGACGAGGTAGGCGGCCACCGTCGCCGCATGAGCAGGCAACGACGCGTGCCCGTGGCGACGGCACCAGTGCTCGAACCGCCGCCACGCGGAGGTGTAGGCGCGGCGGGTGCCCTCGGAGCGGGACTCGGCCATCGACCGCCCGATCCGCGCCGTCATCGTCTCCGGCAGATCCGGAAATGCCGCACCACCGGCAGCGGCGGCCGCGGGCAGCTCACGGGGCCCCAAATCCTGCTCGATCGTCATGGCGGGCACGGTATCGGCACCCTCCGACACCGCCGAAACGCGGAAAACGCAGCAACATCACGAACCCGAGGGGTGGTGCGATCTCGGCAACCCCGACACGCTTCATCCTGCCTAGGCAAACGCTCGAGCGTTCTGGCAGTGGGTGGCGACCTCTTTCTCGTCGCTCAGGCAGTGTAGGGCGGCCCTACGACCTAATCCTTGAAGTCTCCTTTCGGGAGGTGTCGGCGAGCCACCGCGGCTTCAATCGCTTTGGCCCACTTCGCGTTCGCCCTAGCGGTGCAATCGAGCTCACTGTGAAACAAGTTGCTCTATCGGATCGCTTCCCTCCGGGATAATGCTCGCCCTGTCGAGCGGAGGGCCAATATCGAAAGAACAAGAATGACTGCCATTGCGATGAGTCCGGATACCCTTTCTCCCGCTGGAGCGCCCTTCACGTTCACGAGTCCTGCCGCGAGTCCGCTGATGGACATAACCGATAGAAGCAACTCGGCTATCAACAGAACGATGAGTGCGGCTATGGCCCCGACGGTAGATGGCACCTTCTCGTCCGCCTCGATGTCCGCTCGTTTCTGCTCCTTTATCGGGTCGGCGTTCTCCCGCGCGAGCCGGTCAGCGTAATCGCGCATGTGCCGTGCACGAGCTGCTTGCTCATCCTGACGGCGCTTTCTGTCTCGGTTCTCCTGAGCGACTAGCTCGGCTTCGATTACCGCCCGTTTGCGCTCAAGATCGTCAGCTCGTTCTTTGGCGGCCTGCTTGGCGCGCTCGGCTTCGTACCGTTCGCGGTTAGCCCGCTCCTCTTCTCGCCGTCTCGCCTCTTCCGCCTGTTCGCGTGCCCGCCGGTCGCGTTCTTGCTGCTGAACCGCCTGCTGCCGTTGCTCGATGAATGACTTGGCTACACGGTTGGCTGGAGTGACGACCCCGGTAGGTGCATAGGTGAAGAGCTTCACATCGCTCTCATCTGCGTATTGGATCGCGCCCTTGGAGTAGCCGCTCGCGGAGAAGAAGAACAGCTGCAAATGGTGGCGATGCCCTCGTGCTCCATAGAGACGTTGGATATCCGGACGCCCTACCTGGCCACCCTGCCACTTGACCTGTCCGATAGCCGCTGAAGCTTGCACATCGATCCCCGCATCCGCGCCAACGGCCGTTGCCTTCGCATCCTTGAAGCCCATCTCACGCATGCGCTCCGCTGCGTTCAGCTCGGCCTGCCTGGCGTCGGTGATGTACTGCACGTGCTCCCCTATCGTCACCACGAATCATATGAAGCGGCGGTTTGAGCGCACGCTATCCCCCAGACCAGGACGTGGTGGGCTCAGTCGCCGATGAGTGTCAGCGAGCAGATCCGCCGGTACTGGCTGGTGCGGGAGCGCCGGCCACCCTGAGACGGACACCGCGATCGACACACCCCAGGGCGATTCCGACCAGATACTCGGCCAGGCGGCCACGAAGGGCGTTGTCGAGCAAATTCGAGCACGACCACGACCAGAAACCCTCCAACCGCGCAGGAAGAGGCTGCCCACCGGCGGTAAACGATTCCTGCCCGGTCTTCCGGGTTACCGGAAAAATGCGCTGAGGTGGGGTTTCCCGGGAGACGGTGCGGGAAGCGGAATTCTCGTCACCAACCGCGCACAAACCGGAAGTAAGCCGCCGCCCGGCTCTGTAACCCCCAGGAAGGGCGTTTTTGCTGCTCGTGTCTGTGAAGTGACAGACGAGTTGTCCAATTGACAACCTTTTTGTCCAATCGCGCCTACGGGCTTGTCCAGCCACCGAACGACAGCCCTCATGAAAGCCCCGACCGCGCTCGCTGCCCTGTCATCGCCGCAGGTCCGGACCCCTCATCCCCACACGAGGACGGCTCCGGCCGGGTCTTCCACGTTGGACAACATCACTGACGCGACGCGCACGGAGACCGACGATTTTCGATCACTGGACAGGTTATTTGGCACACCGGCCCGGCATTCCAGCAGCAACGCGGTGGACAACTACCTGGTCCGATTGGACATCTTCGGTGTCACTTCACAGTGTCCATTGCCATTTGACCTGAGGCGCGAATAGGCCTCTGACCTGGATGCCTTAGATGTGTGGCAGCGCGGTCTAGTGGTTTTCCTGCCACATTGTTGAGGCAGGTCTGGCGCAGTTTTACTACTACCAGTAGTACGTATCAGTGTCGTCGTATCCATAGAATCGGTTTATGGCTGGACTCGGCGAACTCGAACGCGCGGTGATGGATCACCTGTGGTCCACTTCGGAACCGCAGACGGTGCGGCAGGTACACGAGGCACTGGCGGCACGCCGTGAACTCGCGTACACGACTGTCATGACAGTGCTCCACCGACTGGCGAAGAAGCACCTCGTCATTCAGCAGCGCGACGACCGCGCCCACCGGTACCAGCCGGTGCACCAGCGTGAGGAACTCGTCGCGAGCCTCATGGTGGACGCGCTGCAGCAGGCCGACAAGTCCGGAAGTCGCGCTGTCGCACTCGTGCACTTCGTGGGCCAGGTCGGGGCCGACGAGGCCGACGCGCTCCGCGAAGCCCTCGCCGCGCTCGAGGCCAAGGAGCGGTCCTCCGGAGACAATCAGTCGGGAACCGTTCGCGCCGACTGACGTTCGTCATGCATGATGAGTAGGACATGGACGCCACCACCGCGCGTCGGATGGTAGTCGACATCTCCAAATGTGGCTCAGGACGGCTGCCGATGATCGGCAGACCATCTCAGGGACCGATACTGGACCGCAGAAGTCAAGTCGGTCTGATCCAGAAGGAAGAGTCGACGCTGGATCCGATAAACCCGTACGCGGTTATCGCCCTCGTGGCAGCGCTTCTCGGCTTGTTTCCTGTTGCAATCGTGTTTGGGATCCTTGCTTTCGGGCGCGCCACCGGACGAGGCATCGCGACCGCGGCGCTGGTCATTGGTGTGATCGAGGCGCTGGTGATCGGCGGCGTGGTGTACTCGGCCAGTGCATCGCTTCATTTCTCGGAGACCGGCTCAAGCAAATCTTCGTTGGCGCCCGACATCGGCGACAAGTGCAATTATTCTTCCGACTCGCACACGGCAGCTGCGGACGGAACTGACCTGGTGTGCAGATATGACTCCGACGGCCCGTATTGGATCGAGGCCCCGTAAGCGGAACCATAATTCCTGTCAGGCCTAGTTCGCCGAGCAGGTGCAGTCGAGTGTTGATGCCCGTGAGGTCGTCTTCTGAAACTGACACCCCAATGCGGCGCTCACAGGGCACGACTGTCTCAGAAAAGTCCGACACCCATGAATGGGCGTTTCAAAGCCCGAGACGGGTTTCTGAGACACGTCACAGTTTGACAACTTTCAATGTTGGATCGACTGGTGGGACGTCACCCGCGTGCCGATCTACTCGACGCGCCTCCATAGCGGCGCCGGCCCAACCGTGGCTCGCGTTTCGGTGTCTCGGAAATGGCCGAATCTGGGACAGTCTCGGGAACGGTCGAATGAGGGACGTCGCTCAATTCATAGGGTCAACCGATCAGTGCGTTGCGAAAGCAGGTCTCCGCCACGTTGGTGGAGCCGTTTGACGCCCGGTTCGGAACATCAAGGTCCACCTGACGATTCTTACGAACGATGTGCCGAGACCCATGCAGCGTCGGCTCATACGCGCACTGTCGTGGGGCTGACCGGAGAACGGACTGGTGGTTTGGCGCGGCGGATCTAGATCTAGAAGGGCACCGGGGTTGCGAGTAGGCCGGTTCCGGGTTTCCGCTCGGAGAGGATGCGGCAGAACTCGACGGCGTCGAGTTCGAGGGTTTCGCCGTCGGCGCCCGATGACCAGGTACCCCCGGCGGGACCGGTGAGGTGCAGCCGGAACGGTTGTCGGTGGCGTCCCGCCCACTCGAGCACCACGTCGGCGATCAGTTCGCCATCGTGGTCGGCGGACAGGCGCAGCGGTCGGCCGGTGGCCCGGCAGAGATCCACCCGATGCATCCAGACATCGCGGGTCAGGATCACCTCGGTGACGAACCCGATGGTCCACCGTTCGCTGATTCCCGCGATCGTCTGCGGTTCGGGCATTGGGCGTCGGCGAATGATCGCGGGTGTGCGTCTGCGTCCCTTCGCTGCTTTGGGGCCGATGGCGTGGAATTGTGTGGTGATCTGCGCCGGGGTCAGCGCGGCGCGCTCGCGCACCTGGAGGTCGGTGAGCACGTCGATGAACTCGTCTCCGCCGTGGGTTGCGAGTCCCTTTTGCGCGAGTCCCTTGTGCGCGAGTCGCTGTTGCCGGCGGCCCTCTCGAATCGACGATGCATACGCCGCCATGCCGAGGACGTGGCTCGCCAGCTGCCGCACATCCCACGCGGGGCAGTCGGTGTGCCTCGACCACTGCTCGCGGGTCAGCGATTCGAGCAGCTCGGCGAACCGGTCGTACTCGCCGGCGGCGAGGCGCATCGCCGTGCGGTGGTCCAGTTGAGGTTCACGCAGTGCGGTACCGGCGTGAGGCGGTGTGGTGGTGTGCATCGCAGGCTTCTTTCGTAGCGGAACTCTTCGATGACGACGCTACGAGCCCGCTGTCACGGGCAACATTCCACAAATCTGGTATATCCCTGCGCTGCACCGGGTCGTGCCGTGAATTGATGAGCGCGGACACGTTGCAGCGCGCGGCCGACACGATCACCCGATTGTGCGCGGAGCCGCGCGATCTGGTGTCGCTGTGGCAGGAGTCAACAGCGGTCCTAGCTACCTAGCTTCCTAGCGCTCCTCGTCCCGATTCGGGATTCGTTCACCGGACGGGGCTATCGGGACCCGTGGAGCTCAGCTCGTTCCGGACATGGGCCGGCTTTCGGGACGTGCCAGTCGTCGTTCCTTCCTTGGAACAGAGTCTTTTCGCTAGCGCGGCTCAAGGCGGAAGACGGGAATTCGACGCCCAATCGGCGCCGTCTTGGCACGATAGTCGCCGTAGCCGGCGAAGACCTGGACGGCGAGTGCGTACAAGCGTGCATACTCGTCGGAATCGGTGACCTCGGTCGCCACAAATCTCTCGCCACCAAGTTGGCATTCGGGGTGCGCGATCAGGTTGTAATACCACTGCGGGTGTTTGGGTTCACCGTAGTTCGAGGCGACCACGACAGCGTCGCGGCCGTCATGGAAGTAGGTGATCTGAACCGCTCGCCGCAAACCCGACTTGGCACCCGTAGTTTCGAGCGTCGCTGAAGGGACCGCCCACTCCTGATTCAGGGCTCCGCCAGTTACACGTTCCACCCATGGATCAATGCGAGAAGCAACATGCCGCACGTAAGCCTGTCCTACGCGCGAGCGCCCGAAGCGCTCGATGAGCTCGTATCTTCGACCATGTCTCTTGGTTGGATCGACGTAACGCAGCGGCATGCAGCGGCCATACCCCCGCTCTGATTGAGTAAACGCAAATCTGACCGGGCGATGTGCGAGGCGTTCACCCCTTCGCGATCCCCTTGCGGTGTACTCATGAGGCCAGCTCCCGATAACGGCCGATTCCGAGACAATTCCGGATTCGACGTGGACAGAGATAGCCCGGAGTCCATCGGGACGACCACTCCGTCGAGTGGTGAGATCTAGATCCGCATATCCGTAGATCCGCATATCCGTCGATCCGTAGACGCTCGCCTACCAAAGAAGATGTCTCACGAATCAGCGCCTCAGAAAGGGCCGAATCTGAGAGCCTGCATAGACGTGCATAACCATGCACCGAGGAGAAGTTGGCTAGGTGGTCCGCTCTCTCGCCGTACGATTCGCGGATGACGGGCCATGCGTTCCTACCCGAGCCCCCAGCCACGACAGCGTGCACAACGCGACAGCCAGTCCCAGTCGGTCCGCAGGCCCACGCCCGCGGCCCGGGTCGACGAAAGCCACGTCAGCCGGGGTCAAGGTGAAGTACCGGAACAACTCCTCACGACTTATCTCCGGGAACTCCCGTAGACGCGCCAACTCCTCGGCCGCGAACACCCGCGTCGCCACGAAGACCAGCCTCCAATACGCCGACCAGCATCACCGGCAGCCAAGCCAATCACCAACCACCCCAGCCCGCAGCCTGAACCAAGAAATCGTCCCCGACCAGCGGCTTCGCCAAATCCGCCCGATCTTCGGCGAATACTACGGCGACCCCGTATGCGCATCCGCATCCGCACACCGTGATCAACCGCTGACCCGACGGCAGAAGAGGGGCCCTGCACCGGATCGGTGCAGGGCCCCTCTTGTGTGAGGCGCTTGGGGATTACTGCGGGAGCAGTCCCTTGTTGGCGTCGATGAGCTGCAGGATCTGGGGATCGATCG
>SEEV01000925.1 GCA_004211695.1 Rhodococcus sp. (in: high G+C Gram-positive bacteria) | reverse complement strand
ACCGCCTGCCAACCGTCCGGCGCCGTGAACTCGATCTTGAGGTTGTCGCCGTCATCGATGCAGCGCGCGGTGACCTGGTCAGCCGCGGACTGGGTGACGAGGCCGGTGCCCTGCTTGTTGCCGACCCCGATGGAGATCGCGTCCTCCCATTGGTCTTTGAACGACGTGTCCACGGGTGGGGAAACCGTTCCGGCGTTGCCCGTCTCGGACTCCGAGCTGGAGCAGGCTGCCAGGGATAGACCGACCGCCGTGACGGTTGCCGCAGCGGCAGCAGCGAGTGTGGATTTCCTCATCTCAGCCCTTCTCGATCAACGGTGGGGAGTGAAATCCCCTGATGCAGACCATAAGCCAGGCCCCTGACCTGGGAACATAACACGTTCCTGGTGTTAAAACCCAACGCCTACCGCCTGTCTCGTGTTTCCGGACGCCCGGCCGCGAGCGTCGCCGGAACATGTCGGTGGTCAGTAGCGGATGGCGTCGATGAGCCAGCGTTCGTTGTTTCGGGTAAGCGTGATCCACACGTTGGTGTCGGGAGTGACCTTTTCGGTCTGCTCGCCGACGATGGTGGTTTGAGAAATGGTGGCGACACGGTGGACGACGGCGTCGGAGTCTGGTGGGCATCCCGAACATCCAAGGTCGACGTCGGCAACAACCTTGGCGCCCTGGTTCGCCCACTGGTCCCACTGAATGCCGGGCCCGCGCTCAGGGCCGCCGTCGACGATCGTGCGGGCAGAGAATGCCTCGGTAAACCATGGGCGGGCCCGGGCATACGCATCGGAAGGGGAACCGTCAGTTGCCGGGTTCCAAGTGAATGCCACCGTCAAGCCTTGACGGGCCGCGTCCTCGGCTGCGCGGGCGCCGGATGATTGCTGCGGGATCCTGTCCTCGGGTGCGACGGTGGCGTGCGTTGTCGTTGGGCGGCTGCTTGTGGTGGCCGGCGGGGCGCCCGCGTCCGGGTCGTCTCGGTCCTCACGAGTGAACTGCAGGTACACGAGAAGACCGGCCATCATGGTCAGGGAGAAAACGACCAGGACCTTACGAACCGTCATCTCCAGTTCCTCTCTGTCCGCGAAAATGTGGATTGACCTGCATAGACGACATGTCCCCAAGTCAGGTCATCCGGCGGGCCCTCATCCCCGATTGCAGCAACGGCGCCTCCTTGACGACGTCATCGGCGGTCGGGGCGTGAACCATCTGGCCGTTGCCGGCATAAATGCCGACATGGCCGGGGCCACCCGGGCCCCATGAGCCGAACACGAGATCGCCGGGTTGAGC
>SEEV01000387.1 GCA_004211695.1 Rhodococcus sp. (in: high G+C Gram-positive bacteria) | reverse complement strand
GGTTCGTGACGCTGTTCTGCGTTGGCTTCTTGCGAAGACAACGGAGGGCTATCGCAGCCCGATTCTGGACGCGGATGCCATCGGAGCGGAAGTCGGGTGGGTGGCCTCGGCGCTCACCCACGACGAAGTGTCCGACGCCTCGATGTTTCTCTTCAAGGAGAATTATCTGACAGGCGTGCCGGTAATGGGTATCGGGATTCCGCGACCGATGCTGACTGTTGCCGGACGTCGGGTGGCCAAGGCAGGCAAACCGCTGAGGTCCAAGGTCGACGCTCATGAAGCGAAGTTGCGCCAGCGTCTGGCGGCTCCGCTGGCGTAGGCATCCGCGACGACGGCGGCAGTGAAGTGAATGAGAGAACGGCTCGGCCGGTCACTCGACGAGGAGTACGTGAGCGGGGGTTGCACACGGAACCGTTGGGGTCGACACCGTTGTCGGGCACACCACGCCGACACCGACGAGGTCACCCAGTCCGGTCGCGTCTCCCGAGGTGGCTGTCCGGGTACGCGCATTCCGCGGCGAAGGTTCGACCCAATCGGTCGACTGTGTCATCAGTCTGCGATCGGAATGGCCCGGCTTGCTGGTGGTGACGGACGGCAGGGGTGCATCAGCGAAAAAGCGGGAACGATAGCAGGAGTCACTGAGGTCCTAAAGGATGTCAAGGTGCTCCGGAGGTCGTAGCGTGGATGCTGGGCGGATCGGTCGATGGCGGACAGCGCGACTTACTGTTTCGCCGGTCCGTCGCCGTTCGCGTGGTTCGTCGATGGGCACGTTGTTCGTTGGTGAGGGTGTGACGGACGGTGATGATTTCGCGGTCGTCTTGTGGGGTGACTGCACGCCCGCCTGCGCGGTCACCGGCGTGGGGTCCGTCGCCACGGTACCGCGCTCTAGACCCTCGTTGCCGTAGCCGCCTCCGTAGTGATATCGCCGATTGCATTCGGGGTCAGCCTATTTCGTCCGGAGTAAGACGGGAGTCGTCTATCATAGGTGTGGCGAACCGACCTTAGGGCAACGTCGACGACCGCCGGTGCCGGGTGGCTCAGCATCGTGGAGATCAAGGCCCGGCTCGCCGCGATGTTCGCCAACGACAACGAGGCCCTGCGCCCTCGTTGCCGGCCCCGCCGGTTGCGGGCGAACTGAGCACTACCGCATCGCGATCCGCCCCGACCCCACACCTGGCCTACCCGAGGAGGGCCTGTCCCGGAACCTCAATGTTGCCCTGCTATTGCTTGTCCTCGCCGGAGGAATCGGTGGTACCGCCGCCGTCCAGGCCGCGTTGCGCCGTTCCGCCGGGCGGCGCCGCGGCCGCGGCGAGGGTGCGGTGTTCCGCGTCGACGGCTGATCAGCCTTTCTTCGGACCAGTCATTTCCCCACCCCACCACCGAAACCAACCCCCCCGGATCCACCTGCGCTTGACACCGAGGGCGCCATCTTCATGGGCGCAACACCAAGGGGTCGGACGTCACGAAAGGCGGCCGACCCGACGCCGGCCGGTGCCCTCTACCTCGGCACCTACCACCGGCTCTGCCAGCAGGCCGCCCGCCGACTCGCCACGCTCGAGAACACCCGCATACTCTCCGGACTGCAAGGATTGCTCAACCTCGACACCGTGATCACCCCGTACGAGATGCGCTTGGGAGACCCGGGTTCGGTCACCGCCGACACCGTCTACGAGCAGGCCACCACACAGGGATTACTCGATGCCGAGGACGTGACCGTCCTCGCCGGCCGTGACTACAGCCGCATCGTCACCGCCGTGTGGCCGCACGCCCGGACCCCGCTCGCTGGCAGCCGCGGGATCGGTGAACAGCAGCAGCGCCTTCACCGCATCGCCGCCATCGGCGTGGCCGCACTCGATGCGGCAGAGTCGCATCCGAGGTCGGCATGACCGAAACATGTGGGTGCCTCGCGATAGATTCCGACACGGACAGACGTCTGTGGTCAGGGAGGGAGAAAGAATGCTGACCTTTTCGTATCTCGCCCGGGGCGGACCCGTGCCGGAAGGCAGCCGGATCCTCGAACCTCGAAAGCAGTGGTGAGCGAGCATGACCGCAGAGAAGACGGTCACCGAGCAGCCTGAGGTGCACTGGGACACTGTCGTTCTCCACCGGTCCGAGCCGCGACGCTCGCACTGGGTCCACGCTGTCGATTCCACTCTCGGCATGGTCACCGCTGTCGGGGCGATCTCGGCGGCGGTCACCGCGTTGATTCTTGTGGTCGGCGGCGTGGGAGCGGCCCTTCTTCACTTCGTTTGGGGGACCACCGACCCGGCACGGTCGGGGAAGGTGGTCGGTGGCTTCCTCGACGTCGTGCCGGAGGCCGGGACAACGCTACTGGTGACGTTGCTGCTGACCGGCGGGGCGGTCGGCGGACTGCAGCTCGTTACCTGCAGCGTCCGGAAACATCAGCCTGCCCGGATCACCGGCGCACAGCTGCAGCAGGCCCCGGAAGAGTTGCGGCAGCGGATGAGTGACGCCGTCCTGGCCGTCGAGCGGATCAAGGGTTCCCGCGCGTTCCGGGACGGGATGTTCACCGACCTGGACGGCGGGCGGCCATGTGGGACCTCGGGACCCGGGTCCTGGCCGCCACCGAGCTGCACGAGGCGATCACCGCGGCCGCCGGCACCGACCCGAGGACACTCACCCCCGGCGACCACCAGACCTACATCCGGGCACGCACCCAGATCGAACAGGCGATGCAGGCGCTGCGCGACGCTGCGGACACCGTGGCCGACCTGTCCGTCGACCTCGCCGCCGCCGAGGACGCGGCCCGCGCCGAAGACGAGCGTGGCCGCATGCTCGAGGAATCCTCCGTCCACGTCGATCGTCTGGCCCACGCCCACACCGCCGTCGCGGCGACCACTGCGACACCTGCGACCACGGTCACCGACCTCACCGAGACGATCAGCGCCCGCGCTCACGCATACGGGAACCTGCCGCGACCGTGACCGCCACATATCCGGCTGCATGTCCGAGTGCCTGGGTACGCTGCCGACGCTGCAGCCGGGAATGCGACACTCCGCCTGCACGGGGGATCGCGGGGGCACTCTACGCGATCGCATTGACGTGAAAAAGTAAGGGGAGGAATACATATGGACTTTCTCGACATTCCGGATGTCAGTGACCACCTGACCAACTGGACCGCCTGGGGCTGGCTGGGCGGATGGGCGACGCTGCTGCTGGCCGTGCTCTTGGGCGCGGTAGCCGTGTTCACCGCCCGCACCGCCTACTGGAAACTCGGCGACGACCGGTGGTGGCTCTGGGCCGCTGACCGCCGCCATCCTGTGGGTCGTCTCGATCTGGGTCCTCGCAATAGCCCTGAGCGACCTGAGCCGCCACAGCACCAACTCGCAGGTTATGACCTCAGCCAGTGCACCTCGGAGAGCTGCAGGGCCCTTTGCTGGGCGTCGCCGTCGAGGCGTGGTCGGAGACCGGCGACCGGGTCGTCGGCGACGTCGGGGAAATGATCATCACCCGCCCGCTGCCCTCGATGCCGGTGTTCTTCTGGGGCGACACCGAAGGTGCCAAGTACCGCAGCTCGTATTTCGAAAAGTTCCCCGGCGTGTGGACCCACGGAGACTGGATCACCGAAACGACCGACGGCTCCTTCGTGGTGCACGGCCGCTCCGACGCCATCCTCAACCGGGGCGGAGTCCGACTCGGCAGCGCCGACATCTACGCCGCACACCAACACGTTCCCGAAGTGTCGGACTCCTTGGTGATCGGCCTCGAACAACCCAACGGCGGCTACTACATGCCGCTGTTCGTGACGCTCTCCCCCGGCGTGCGGTTGTCCGCCGAACTCGACGCCAGAATCCGCGGCACCATCCGGGAACACACCTCGGCCCGGCACGTCCCGGACGAAATTATCACCGCGCCCGCTATCCCGATCACCCACGCCAACAAGAAGATCGAGGTACCGATCAAGAAACTCTTCGCCGGCCACCATCCGGACACCGCCGTCAACCGCGGGGCACTGGCCAACCCCGAGGCCATCGACTGGTACATCGATCGCGCCGAACAGCTCATCTCATCCTCGCGACGCGGGCCCACTGATTGAGCTGAAGGCGTGCGGATCACCACGGTGCGCGAGGCGGCCGTTCGTCGCGATGTTCTGCGATGAAAAGCGACGGGAGGAACCTGGAAAGGAAGGTGAACTCGTTGTATGCGTGTTCGAGGAGACCAACGCCGAACTCCGTGGGAACCTCGCGTTCGACTGCATCGGGTGACATGCCGGTCGCGGGAAGATCGGTGCCGAGGTAGAAGTGGCTGCGGAGCACTAGTCCCCAGTCGGTGTCACGGCCGATGTGCACCAGGCGGCCGCCGAGGACTTTGCCGTTCTCGTCGCGCGGGGGTTTGGTGGCTCGAGCCGACCCGGCCGACGATTGCGCTGCTGATGTCGCCGTTCCCCCGGGCCTTGTCGTAGAGCTCGGGATCGAAGAGCTCGTGGGGGTCGCGGAGTTGGATTAGCAGCTCCGAAGCAGGGACATCGGTGAGCTTTTCGACAACGATGTGTTCGCTGCCGACGTGCGTGGTCTCTGACAGCGTCCCGGCCCATTCGCTGGACACGTGGTCGATGGGATGCCACCACACATATTTTTGAGTGTCGCACCGCCACCGGAACCACCACTCGAACATTTCACCGGTGCACGCATGCATATCGGTGCGCGCAGCGATGTGGAGGGACCCGTCGGCGAGGCGCTCGTAGCCCATTTCGAGCGGCACAGGAGCCGGCGACAGCAGTGCGTCTATGTTGTCAAGATTCATGGAATGGGGGTCACTTCCTGAGATTGGGGTGTCGGTGATCTGTCCGACTGAACCATTTCGACGTTAACGAGCGCCGCTGAACGGCGGAAGCCGAATCGTGGTGAAGTGGACTATCACTGCCGGTGAAGTCTCAGCCGACCTGTCAGCGCAGCGAGGCCGCGATGCGGGTGAGCTGGCCTCGGAGCCAGGTATGGGCCGGGTCGGCGTTGGACAGCCTGTTCCAGCACATCATTTCGGTGATGCCGGCCAACTCGACCGGCGGCGTCAGGATCCGCAGCTGCGCGAACTCGCCGAAGTATCGGGCCAGTCGCTCGTGAATGACGGTGATCATGCGGGTGCCCGACAGCAGTAACGGGGCGGCGACGAAGCTCTGCGAGGTCATAGTGACGGCGCGGGTGATGCCGAGTCTGTCGAGCTGCGCGTCCGCGGCGGATACAAGATTTCCGTGGGTGCACGCCAGGTAGGGCAAGGACATCAGGTCGGCTACCGTGAGTTCGGTGCCGACGCGGTCGTTGTCGCGGGCGACCACACACACGAACTGATCGGAGAACAACGCTGTGCGCGTCAGTTCAGGCGCGGCGCCGAGCGCGGACTCCGGGATGATGGCCAAGTCCACCTCACCCCGACGAAGATCACCACCGATGTCATCGGCATAGTGAGAGATATCGAGATCGACCCCGGGCGCGAGGGCAGGCAGTTCGGCGACCAGTGGGCGAAGCAGGATCAAGCTCGCGTAGTCACTGGCTTTGATCTTGAACAGGCGGTGGTCGACGGCAGGATCGAACTTCCCCCGTTTAGCGAGCAGGATATCGGTCTGCTCGATGATCTTGCGTACTTCCGGTTGGATGGCATGGGCAAACGGGGTCAACGTGTAGTGCCGGCCAGCGCGGACCAAAAGGGCGTCGTCGAACGCAGTTCGGAGCCGCTGCATGGTCGCGGTCATCGCTGGTTGCCCGATGGACAACCGTTTGGCGGCCCGGGTGAGGTTGCGTTCGTCGAGAACGACGTCGAGCGCGCGTAGGAGGTTCATGTCGACGGTGTTCATCGTCAGATGTTAGTGCCCACCCGGTGACGGTTGTACGACTTCCATACCGCCCTGTAAAGGCGAAGAAAAGAATCGCGCCGAGTAGGTTGTGGGACAACTGATACGCGCCGAAGAGTCAACACCTACGCGGTTGGGAACAGTCGCGCTAAACCGCGCAACACCGGCCACCCCTGCCTCCGACGGCCGGACCGCGGACGTCGTCGAACAACATTTCTCAGGAGAGGAGGCTGATGATCAGCTGGTGTGGGCGATCTGGTCCCAGCCCTCGACGGATTCGGGGGTGCGGGGTGCGGGTCCGGTGTAGATGGCGGCGGGGCGGACGAGCTTGCCGAGACGCTTCTGTTCGAGGATGTGGGCG
>SEEV01000924.1 GCA_004211695.1 Rhodococcus sp. (in: high G+C Gram-positive bacteria) | reverse complement strand
GACGCACGCCACGTCGAGGTACAGGTGATTGCCGACAACTTCGGCAACGTCTGGGCTCCCGGTGTGCGCGACTGCTCCATCCAGCGCAAGAACCAGAAGGTCATCGAGGAGTCCAGCTCGCCGCTCCTCACCGCCGAGCAGTCGAACCACCTGCGCTCCGTCTCCGCCGAGCTCGTGCGCGCCGCCGGCTACCGCGGCGCGGGCACCGTCGAGTACCTGTACCAGCCCGAGCAGAAGACGTTCACATTCCTCGAGGTCAACACCCGCCTCCAGGTGGAGCACCCCATCACCGAGGCCACCACGGGCATCGACCTGGTGAAGCTGCAGATCCTCGTCGCCAGCGGTGAGCCGCTCGTCGGCGACTGCCCGCCCGAGTTCGGTCACGCCGTCGAGGCCCGCCTCAACGCCGAGGACGCCGCCAACGGCTTCGCTCCCGCACCCGGCGCCGTGCAGTTGCTCAAGTTCCCCCTCGGCAGCGGTCTCCGCGTCGACACCGGCATCGCCCAGGGCGACGTCATCCCGCCCGACTACGACTCGATGGTCGCCAAGGTCATCGCCTGGGGTCGCGACCGCTCCGAGGCGCTCGCCCGGTTGCGCACCGCACTCCGCGAGACCACGGTCGTGCTGCAGGGCGGCACCACCACCAAGTCGTTCCTGCTGGACCTGCTCGACCGCGAAGAGGTCATCTCGGCGTCCGCGGACACCGGCTGGCTGGACCGCACCGACGCCGGCACCTCCAACGTCCCGTCGCGGACCGCGGACGTCGCCCTGATCGCTGCCGCCATCGACGTCTACGACGCCGAGGAGAAGCTCGAGCGTGAGGCGTTCCTCTCGTCCGCTCGCGGTGGCCGCCCCCGCGCCGGCCACGCCATCGGCCGCAAGGTGGAGCTCAGCTACCAGGGCCAGGCCTACGCGCTCACCGTCACGCAGGTCGGCGCCCACAGCTACCGCGTCGACGGCGATGCCCCCGAGACCGAGGTCGAGGTCGACCGGCTCAGCGAGTTCGAGAGCCGCCTGGTGATCGGCGACCGCCGCCACCACGTCGTCTCCGTCGCAGGCCGCGCCCAGTACCTCGTCGAGGTCGACGGCATCAGCCACCAGATCAGCCAGGACGAGGCCGGCGTCGTCCGCGCACCCGCTCCCGCGGTCGTGGTCGCGGTTCCCGTGTCCGTCGGCGACGAGGTCGAGGTCGGCGCCACGCTGGTCGTCCTCGAGAGCATGAAGATGGAGACCGCGGTCCGCGCCCCCGTCGCAGGCCGGGTGCGGGAAGTTCTCGCCAT
>SEEV01000923.1 GCA_004211695.1 Rhodococcus sp. (in: high G+C Gram-positive bacteria) | reverse complement strand
CCGAGGTCTTTGGACATCGGTCCGGCCAGGACACCGATGTTCGCTCGATCGATGTACGAGATGAACATGCCGAGCATGATGATCGGGATGACTCGCAGGAGCATCTTCTTGTAGATGCGGGCTTCCATATCGATGTCAGGATCGGCGGTGATGAGGGGATTGGTCATGGGATCGGCTTCCTCGAGGTCGCGGCGGCGCGGCGAATGTGCCGGAAGGGGTCGTCGCGAGGACTGCATGGTGTGAGGGGGATGCGGGCGGCAGGTACCGATGAGCAGTTGCTGAAATCGCGGAAGGGTTTCCGGCCGCGTTCACCGCCTGTAGCGGGAACGGTTCGTTCAGTTGTCGGTGCGGTAGTACTCGAGTTTTGCCGGGTCGATGTGGATGCCCAGCCCCGGACCGGGCCGCACGCTCATCTTCCCGTCGGTGATGCGCAGGCGTTCGGTGAGCAGGTCGTCGCTCATGTCGAGGTAGTTCGACAGCTCGGCGGCATGGCGCGCGGCCGTGCGTTGGGAGGCACCGAACGCGAGCGAGCAGGCGGTTCCGATCTGGCCGTCGATCTGGTTGCCGATGACGACCTCCACCCCGAGGCCTTCGGCGAGGTGTGCGACGCGCAGCGAGTCCGAGAACCCGGTGCGGGCGGTCTTGATGCTCACAGCCGTTGCCGCGCCGGCGAGAATCTCGCGGGTGACATCCGCTGGAGTAGGGACGCTTTCGTCCGCCACGAAGGGAATCGGGGACTGGCGCACCAGCCATCGGCGGCCGAGGACGTCGTCGGCGGGGCACAGTTCCTCGACCCGAGACAGACCGAGATCCTCCATCCGTCGCAGCGCGATCGCGGCTTCCGAAGCGGTCCACCCACGGTTGCCGTCGAGATAGAGTTCGGCTCCGTCGCCGACGGCCTCGCGGATGGCCCGGCACACGGCGATGTCGAGGCCGATCGGGCGCCGTCCGACCTTGATCTTGAACGAGGTGATTCCGTATTCGCCGGTGATGCGGAGGGCCTCGTCGGCCATCACTGCGGGGTCGGCGAATCCGAGCATGTGGCTCACGTTCAGGTGATCGGTGTAGCCGCCGAGCAGTTCGTGCAGCGGCCGGTCCACGGTCTTGCCCCAGGCGTCCCACATGGCCATGTCGATGGCGGCCTTGGCGGTGGGATTGCCTACCGTGCGGTTCAGTTTCTCCCGCACCTGTTCACGTCCGAGCAGTGACATCCCCACGATGGCGGGGGCGAAGACGGTCTCGATCACCGCGACGATGGATGCCTGGGTTTCGCCGTAGGT
>SEEV01000386.1 GCA_004211695.1 Rhodococcus sp. (in: high G+C Gram-positive bacteria) | reverse complement strand
TTCGCGTCCTTGATCACCGATTGGAACGGGGCCCGGGTGCGGTCGAGGAGATCGGACGTGATCTTCTCGAACTCGCTGCGGGACAACTGCTCGTCGAGGAACAGCGGGTTCTTGTCCGCATCGACGGTGATGTAGGGCAGGTTGATCGACGTGCTCTGCGAGGAGCTCAGTTCGATCTTGGCCTTCTCCGCAGCCTCACGGAGACGCTGCAGGGCCATCTTGTCCTTGGTCAGATCGATGCCGTTCTGAGCCTTGAACTTGTCGGCCAGCCACTTCACGATCCGATCGTCCCAGTCGTCACCACCGAGGTGGTTGTCGCCGGACGTGGCCCGGACTTCGACGACGCCCTCGCCGATTTCGAGCAGCGAGACGTCGAAGGTGCCGCCACCGAGGTCGAAGACCAGGATGGTCTGTTCCTTGTCGCCCTTGTCGAGGCCGTATGCCAGTGCCGCCGCGGTGGGCTCGTTCACGATCCGCAGCACGTTCAATCCGGCGATCTGGCCGGCTTCCTTGGTGGCCTGACGCTGGGCGTCCTCGAAGTACGCGGGGACGGTGATCACCGCGTCGGTGATGTCCTCACCCAGATACGATTCCGCGTCCCTCTTCAGCTTCATCAGCACGCGGGCACTGATCTCCTGCGCACTGTATTTCTTGTCGTCGATCGCCACATGCCAGTCGGTGCCGATCTCCCGTTTCACCGAGCGCACCGTCCGGTCCACGTTCGTCACTGCCTGGTTCTTGGCGGGCTGGCCGACCAGCACCTCACCGTTCTTCGCGAATGCCACCACCGACGGTGTCGTGCGTGCACCCTCCGAGTTGGCGACTACCACCGGGTCGCCACCCTCGAGCACGCACACCACCGAGTTCGTGGTCCCCAAATCGATACCCACCGCGCGAGCCATGATTGCCTCCAGCACCACACCGGGTGGGTGTAGTGCTTTCGCTGATCCGCTCGACGTCACACCCACCGAACTTGAGTGTTATCGACTCAATTTTCCCCCTGAAGGAAATCGAGGTCAAGCAGAAAGGTTGAGCATAGACCGCTCAACCCTGAAGGGGTGTTTCGCGGCATGAGGTCAGGACTGAACTCCGCCCCCGATATCGCGGTGCACGAGTTCGAACCATGCACTGGTTCCGCCGCGAACGTGCGGATCCGGGTAGCAGAGGGCCAGGCGTTGCCCGTCGAATGCGGAGAACCATTCATGCCAGGAAATGTTCTCGAGTCCCGGGGTGCCATTGCCGGGGACGTCGATGCGCGGGATACCGGCGCTATCAGCGGTCGCCGTGTTCGCCACTCGCGCCGGTGCGCCGTGGTGCGCCTGGACCCAACGGCGGATCTCGTCATGATCGGTGGTGATGTGCAGGTGTGAGGTCTGTATGGTCATCGGATCGGTTCCTGGGTCAATTTCACCCATTCGCAGGGTGGTGTTGTCGGGAGCAGATTTACTCGCGGCTTACCCACAACAGCGACAAGTGAATCGAACGCCGGCTCACGGGACCTGACAGGGCCTCCCGCTGGCTGGATGTATCACCACTATGCCGGGTTCTCCGCGCGATCTTGGCGCCCGTAATGGTCACGACCCGCCTTCCGCGGGTTGAGATCTCCCGAATCCGGGTAGTCGCGAAGACCGCAGTTCGGGGCCGACGCAGAACAGGCCGGGAAGAATCCCTCCACCGGGGCCGCGGCCGCCGCGCGCGAACCGAGCTGGCGCATGAGGGAGCCGTAAACAAGGAGCACAGAAATGACCAGCGCAGGACCGAGCTCGAGTAGCCTCGCCGACGTCATCGACACCATCTTGGACAAGGGCCTGGTCATCGACGCCTACGTGCGCATCTCACTCGTAGGCATCGAACTGATCACCGTCGACGCCCGCGTGGTGGTCGCCAGCGTCGACACCTACCTGCGATTCGCCGAAGCGGTGAACCGGCTCGAGATCGGCAGCGAACCGAAAGGCCTCACGGACCTGGTCTCAGACGTCAAGGGTAGCGGCAGCACGAAGAACAAGACCAAAGGTGTCCTCGAGGGCGTCGGTGAAACG
This sequence comes from Rhodococcus sp. (in: high G+C Gram-positive bacteria), assembly GCA_004211695.1. Taxonomy (GTDB): domain Bacteria; phylum Actinomycetota; class Actinomycetes; order Mycobacteriales; family Mycobacteriaceae; genus Rhodococcus_F. Next base: position 4,149 of record SEEV01000386.1, on the reverse strand, counting down.
CTCGGTGAAATCCTCGGCGGCCAAGGTTCCGAGCGCGAACACGCACCCCGTCGCTCCAAGCGGCGTAAGTGAGCCGCGAGGCGGATCAGGAAACCGACGCATCGCCCCGCACACCCCGCCCGTCTGATCGAGGTGGAGTAGCCGAAGTACGCGCACTACCGCGATACATGGCGCCGAGGCTGGCTTGGAGGTGCGCGGAGACAGTACCCGGACGAAGGGATCCTGATGACAACCAGAGGAGAAATGGCGTCCGCCGTCGGGGTGAGAGAGCTGCCGGCATGTGCACAGCGGATCGAGGCGGCGACCGATGCCCACCCCGGCAGTAACGACGGCCGCCGACAGTGTCGATTCACCGACCACCCGGTTCGAGGTGGGCGGAGAAAATCTCCTCGTCGGGCGCCAGTACGCGGCTTCGATATGACCACGGGGATCCAACCCGCAGGCGGAGGAGGTGCCGTGGGCCGCGGAGGTGCCGCGGGCGGTCCCAACTCGAGCAGCCTCGCCGACGTCATCGACACCATCTTGGACAAGGGCCTGGTCATCGACGCCTACGTGCGCGTCTCACTCGTCGGCATCGAACTGATCACCGTCGACGCCCGCGTGGTGGTCGCCAGCGTCGACACCTACCTGCGATTCGCCGAAGCGGTGAACCGGCTCGAGATCGGCAGCGAACCGAAAGGCTTGTGCGAGCTCGCCTCAGGTGCCACCGGGGTGGCGCGGAATCGACGGAGCAGGGTGCGATCGACTCCCCCGGCAACAGACTTGGCGGCCTACTCGGCGGCGACGAAGAACCTGAGCGCGAACGGGTTTCACGCAAGTCCACTCGGGGCGACAAGTGATAACCACCTCGAACCAGGGCCACAGATGCGCCCGGCCGGGCGCGGACCACCGGCTGAGAGTCGTCGAAGCACATCCCGCTGCAGGTGATCGCGCAACCGCGTCGGATCCTGTCCGCCGACAATGGCCACGACCCATTGCCTCCGACGGATCGAGGGAGCAATGTGAAACACGGGGAATGACCGGCGACGCCGCGTCGGCGCCGCCCATGAGGAGAAGGGTGCCGACCGTGTTCGCACGCTCAACCACAATTCAAGCGCATCCGTCGTACATCGACGCCGGGATCAAGCACATACGCGACACCGTGATGCCCGCGCTGGCGGACATCGAGGGCTGCCTCGGAATGTCCCTGCTCGTCGATCGCGGCTCGGGCCGCTGCATCGCGACCAGTTCGTGGCGGGACGATGACACGCTACGCGCCAGCGAAGGACCGGTGCGAAATCTGCGTGACGCCGCAGCCGAGATCTTCCACGGCACCACGGAGGTATCGCGGTGGGACATCGCTGTCATGCATCGCGACCACCATTCGGAACGCGGGGCCTGTTGCCGCGTCACGTGGATCAAGACCGAGCCGGCCCACATGGACCGCGCGGTCGACGTGTGGAAGATGGCCGCACTGCCCAAGATGGAGGAACTCGACGGTTTCTGCAGCGCCAGCCTATTGCTCGACCACGCCGCGGGTCGCGGGGTGTCGTCGCTGACATTCGACAGCGCCGAGGCGATGGAACGCAACAGAGAACGCATCGACAGCATCCGGGACGAAGGAGTTCGCGAGGCGAACGCCGAGGTACTCGACACATGCGAGTTCGAGCTCGCCATCGCACACCTGCACATCCCCGAGATGGCCTGAACTGTCTAATTGTCGACAAGCACAACCCCACCCGGTTCCGGCGGCTGCCGCAGCGACTGGCTCACGGCGCCGAGGACACCGTGCGGCGGTGTCCTCGGCTCAGGTGGTCGATGTGGTCGCGGGTCGGTGCGCGGTCGGCTGGAACAGTTCGATCAGATTGCCGGCGGGGTCGGCGAGCAAGATCTGGCGGCCGCCCGGGCCGGCGACCACATCGCTGCGGAATGCGACGCCTGCATCGCGCAGGCGGGCGATCTCGGCGTCGAGGTCGTTGGCGATGAGGTGGATGCGGTTGCGGCCCGGCCCGGTGGTGTCGGCGGGAGTCGCGCGGGCGCCGGAACTGGCCGGGCCGGACAGCAGTAGTCGCAGGGAGCCGCGGATCACGTCGGCGAAGGCGGGGGCTGGGTTGGTGTGCAGGGTGAAGCCGAGGTGGCTGGTGTAGAAGTCGACGGCTGCGGGCACGTCATCGACGAGGTAGCGGACGCTGGCGTATTCGCCGGGTGTGGTCATCGGGCACTCCTTGTCACGGTTCTGCGGTGAGGATCGGCAGTAGGTATTGGATGCGGGTGTCGATCTCGGCGGCGGCGGCCCGGAAGGTTGGGTAGGTGTCCTCGTCGGTGCCGCCTGGTGTCGCCGGGTCGGGGATGCTCCAGTGGATCTTGCGCGCCTCATCGCCGAACTCCGGACAGATTTCCCGGGCCTTGTCGCACACGGTGACTACCGTGTCGAACCGGCGGTCGGCGAGTGCGCCGAGGTGGCGGGGATGCCGGCCGGTGATGTCGATCCCGAACTCGTCTCGCAGCACCCGCACCGTATTGGGATGCATGTCCGGCTTGGGGCGGGTGCCGGCGCTGATCGCGTCGACCCGGCCGTTGCCGTGATGGTGCGCCAGCGCTTCCGCGATCGCGGAGCGGGCACTGTTGCCGCTGCACACGAACAACACCGCCACGGAGGTCTTCGGGTTGATCGACGGGGGTGTGGGGTTCCGGCCGAGTTTCGGGTGTAGTGCGGCGCCGGTGCCGGCCAGCATCTGCGTGCAGCGGTCCAGATCGAGGTGGTAGTAGCTGTCGCGGCCGTCGAAGCTGCTGCGTGTGGCCCTCACCAGCCCGCCGTCGCGCAGCAGCCGCAGGTGGTAGGAGATCAGGTTTTGCGACTCACCGACCAGTGACACCATCTCCCGGACCCGGTAGTCGCTGCCGGACAGCGCCGCCAACAGCTGCCACCGCAACGGATGAGCGGCCAGCTGCAGAAATGTCGGGACGGGTTGACGCGTCAGCACCACCACTCGACGATAACACCAATACATCAAATCAGTTTGATGTAATTTCGCGACCGGATGCGCGACGACTGCGCGCGATGGGAGCACCTCGCGGGCCCGATGATCGGGGCGTGGCCGATCCGGTCGCCTACCCCACCGCTGCCCCTTCCGGTGGGCGATCGCTCACAGGTTCACGCCGTGCCCCTCTTTCCCTCGAACCGGTTGGCGAATACGCCGTCGGTGTTACCTTGAGCCCTGTGTGTGGCGGTCGGCAATCCTCGCGGCGGCGTTCGGCGCTGCTCGTCGTCACCGTGCTGGCGGCGATCGTCGCGGTACTGACTGCCCTGCAGATCGCCCACTCCGACGCGGCGGGCAATGTGCCTGCCGCGCTCCCGACTCTCCTCGGTGCCGACGCGCATCCGAACATCCCCGCGTCGGCCACCGCCGATGCGGCCGACCGGGGAACGGAGGACACGGACCCACCGGCCGGTGGAGTGCAACTGCAGCTGACCGGGTTGGCCGGGATGCTGGCGGTGCTGGTGGGCGTGCTCGCGCGGCGCCGCACCCCGCGTCGCGGCGCCGGCAGCGGGCGACAGTCCCCGCCGGTCCGCGCCCGGGCACCGTCATCGACCTCGCCGGTGTCCCCGATGCCCGTGCGGAGCAGCACCTGCGTGCTGCGGGTGTGACAGGCCGTCACCGGCTGTCGTCCCGTGATCGGTTCTGACGCCTCTCCCACCCGCAGTAGCGCCGCGCGCGTGTCATTCGTGCCCAGCCGTGCCGGGTGGCCCGATAATCGTTCTGGCACCGGGTGATTCGACTTCCGGTGCACCGTCGAATGAGGTGCCGTTATGCATTCCAAGAAGACTGTCCTCAAACTCACCGGCGCCACCGTGGCCGGGGGGATACTGCTGGCCGGGGTGATGTTTCCCGTCGCGGCCGGGCTCGGGTACGCATCCAACCGTGCCGCCGACAGCGTCGGCAATTCGTCGGCCGAACTGGCCGACGGGGTGGTGCCGGCGGTGACGACCATGACCGACATCACGGGGAACCCCATCGCCTGGCTGTACGACCAGCGCCGATTCGAGGTCCCCAGCGACCAGATCTCCAACGAGATGAAACTGGCGATTCTCTCCATCGAGGACAGACGGTTCGGCGAACATCAGGGGGTGGACTGGCAGGGCACGATGCGGGCGTTCTTCACCAACAC
>SEEV01000922.1 GCA_004211695.1 Rhodococcus sp. (in: high G+C Gram-positive bacteria) | reverse complement strand
GAGCGAGAACAGTCCCGCGAATCCGCCGAGACCACCGAGAACCTCGGGACGGCTGGCGCGTCCTACGCCGCCGCAGGAGTGGACATCGCCGCAGGCGATCGGGCGGTGGAACTCTTCGCTCCCTTGGCCAAGCGCGCCAGCCGTCCCGAGGTTCTCGGTGGTCTCGGCGGATTCGCGGGACTGTTCTCGCTCAAGGGTGACTACAAGGAGCCGCTCCTCGCGGCCTCCACCGACGGTGTCGGCACCAAGCTCGCCGTCGCCCAGGCACTCGACAAGCACGACACCGTGGGCCTCGACCTGGTCGCGATGGTCGTCGACGACCTCGTCGTCTGCGGCGCCGAGCCGCTGTTCCTGCAGGACTACATCGCCGTCGGGCGCGTCATTCCCGAGCGGGTCGCCGAACTCGTCAGCGGCATCGCGGAGGGCTGCATCCAGGCCGGTTGCGCGCTGCTCGGTGGCGAGACCGCGGAGCATCCCGGTGTGATGGCGGACGGCGACTACGACCTGTCCGCGACCGGGGTCGGTGTGGTCGAAGCCGATCAGGTGCTCGGACCCGACCGGGTCCGTCCCGGCGACGTCGTGATCGCCATGGGTTCGTCCGGACTGCATTCCAACGGTTACTCGCTGGCCCGCAAGGTCCTGCTCGAGATCGACCACATGAGCCTGACCGCGCACGTCGACGAGTTCGGCCGCACGCTGGGCGAGGAGATGCTCGAGCCCACCAAGATCTACGCCAAGGACTGCCTGGCGCTCGCCGCCGAAACGGATGTGCGCACGTTCTGCCACGTCACCGGCGGTGGACTCGCCAACAACCTCGCGCGGGTCATGCCGAAGGGCCTGGTCGCCGAACTCGACCGCGGCACGTGGAGCCCGGCTCCAATCTTCGCGATGATCGCGCAGCGCGGACGCGTGGAGCGCGCGGAGATGGAGCAGACGTTCAACATGGGCGTCGGCATGGTCGCGATCGTGGCGCCCGAGGACGTCGACCGTGCGCTGGCCGTCCTGACGGCACGGCACATCGACTGCTGGACGCTGGGCAGCATCAAGAAGTCGCACGACGTGTCGGCGGATCGCGCGGTTCTCGCCGGCGATCACCCGAGGTTCTAGGGTCGGACGCTGTAGGTCGGAACGGGGCGAGCTAGTGGCCCCGACCGGCTGAAGACGTGGAAATGAGGGGGAGCCGGTATCGGCTCCCCCTCATTTCGTTGTCTTCAGATCTCAGCGCCGCCAGTCGTCGTCATCCTCCCGGGAGTGACCCTCCCTGTCGGCACGCTGGTCAGCG
>SEEV01000054.1 GCA_004211695.1 Rhodococcus sp. (in: high G+C Gram-positive bacteria) | reverse complement strand
GGTGACGCCGTCACCGCACCCATGCAGGGCACCGTCGTCAAGGTCGCCGTCGAAGAGGGCCAGCAGGTCGCCGAGGGCGACCTCATCGCCGTCCTCGAAGCGATGAAGATGGAAAACCCGGTCAACGCCCACAAGGCCGGCACCGTCACCGGCCTGTCCGTCGAACCCGGCGCCGCCATCACCCAGGGCACCGTTCTCGCCGAACTGAAGTAAGCACCTGCGTCACACTGTGAGTCCTTCTCGGCCCCTGGGGTCGAGAAGGACTCACAGTAGTCTGTACGCATGTCTGATGTTCCCGAGATCCGTATCGGCACCGCCGAACGTGAGCAGGCTCTGAACCTGTTGAGCGAACATTTCGCGGCGGGCAGGTTGACGGTCGTCGAGTTCGACGAGCGCAGTCTCACGGTCACCAATGCCACGACGCGCGGCGAGCTCGATCGAGTGTTCACCGATCTCCCGGCCACTACGGCCGACACACCCGCCAAGGTCGATTCGGTGGGCCCCGACAACGACCAGAACTGGCGCCGCATCGTGATGTCGGTGATCCCGCTCGTCGCCCTCGTGCTGTTCTTCGTCGTCCCGGTCGACAACAGCTGGTTGTTCTTCCTGATGATTCCTGCGGCCGGCGCCATCCTGTTCGGCACCCGCGACGACCGTCACCGGGATCGCCGCCGCGACCGGGACCGGGACCGCTGACGTGGAACCTGTCGAGGTCAATGCCGGCGGCTGGTACCTGCGGGCTCTGCGCGCCGACGAACGGGTCGACGATCGCCCGGCGCTCGCGGAGGGCGGGATCGCCGAACCCGACTACGTCGCCCGCCGCACGGCGCAGTGGTTGAACGACGAGCACTACTCGTGGGCGATCTGTCAGCCCAACACCGGCGAACTCCTCGCCGAGGTGGGCCTCACCCCGTCCGGTGACTCCGCGATCCTCACCGGGTGGGCGCGCACCGGTCACGAGGATGCGCTCGCGAGCGGGTCGGATGCGGTGCAACGGTTCGCGGAAGGCGCACTGGGGTTCACGGTCCAGCGGTGAGTATGCGATCCGTTCCGGTGGCAGCGCTCACCGTGCTGGCCCTGGTCATGCTGCTGTCCCCTGCGTCTGCGACCCCCTCGGGCCCTGAGCACGCCGACAAGGTGGTGCATGCCCTGCTGTTCGCGGCGTTGGCCGCCGCCTCGCGCTACGCGCTGCTGACGCCGCGGATCACCGTGCTGTGGCTCGCGGCGTTCGCAGTGGCGACCGAGATCCTGCAGGGCGTGTTGCCCATCGGCCGGCACGGTTCGATCTGGGATCTCTGCGCCGACATGGTGGGTGTGGCGATCGGGTTGTCCGCTCAGTCCGCGATCATGCGCTCCCGCAGCAGAGTCTGAACCGCCGTGTCGAGGCCGAGCCCGTCGGAGAAATACCGTTCGACGGTCCCGTAGTGCTGGCGCATGGCGGCCAGGGACACTTCGAGGTACTGCTCACGGACTCCGAGCACCGGCTCGAGCAACGCCGGGTCGCCTCCGGCGTCGACGAACCTCTCGAACACGCCCGCGAACGACGGAAGCAGTAGCTCGTTGGTCAGCAGGTAGTCGTGGAAGACGTCTTCCTCGCTGACTCCGACGAGCAGCAGCAGCGCCGCGGTGGCCCATCCCGTCCGGTCCTTGCCCGTGGTGCAGTGCACGAGGGCAGGCAGGTTGCCGTCCGAGGCGAGGCCGTCGAACAGTTCCCGGTACGACGACACCGCGCTCGGCATCAGGACGAAGTCGCGGTAGCTGCCTACGAAATACTCGATCGCACGTCCGCCCCCCAGTTCGCGTTCGGCGATCATCGGGTCGGCGATCACCTGGAGCATCTGGGCGGGAATCGACCGTATCCCCTTGTCTGCGAGCACGTCCAACGCGACGGCGCGGGCGCCGCTCGGGAGGGTGTCGGGTGCCGCGTCACGCTCGTCGGCGGTGCGCAGGTCGTACACCGTCCGAATCCCGAGGTCGGCGAGCAGCGGCATGTCCGTGTCCGCGACCCGGCTGAGATCGGTCGAACGGTAGTACACGCCGGTACGCACCTTCGCGCCGTCTCTGGTTCGGTAGCCACCGACGTCTCGCAGATTGGGCACGGACGTGAGCGGGATCGGCGTCATTCGTCGACGGTACCGCCCAGCACTCGGGCCAGCGCATCCACGGCGGCGTCGAGTTCCGCGGTCGTCACCGTGAGGGGCGGACGGAACCTGATCCCGCGCTTGCCGGTCGGCAGGATCAGCACCTGCTCGCGGTCCCGGAGGTCCGCGACCACCCGGTCCCGTCGCTGCGGGGTCGGGAGCGTGATCGCGCACATCAGGCCGCGCCCCCGCGGCTCGGTGACGTCGGCGTTAGCACGTGCGAGTTCCCTCAGCCGTTCGAGGAGATGGGCCCCGGTCATGCGGGCCCGGTCGACGAGCCGGTCTTCCTCGATGACCTCGAGGATCCGCCGGGAACGCACCATGTCGGTGAGGTTGCCACCCCAGGTGGAGTTGATGCGCGAGCCGACGGCGAAGACGTTGTCGGGGACGTCGTCGACGCGGCCGCCGGCCATGATTCCGCACACCTGGGTCTTCTTGCCGAACGCGACGACGTCCGGTCGCACTCCCAATTGCTGGTAGGCCCAGGCGGTGCCGGTGAGTCCGCAGCCGGTCTGCACCTCGTCGAAGACGAACAGGGTGTCGTTCTCGTGGCAGAGCGCTTCCATCGCCTGGAAGAATTCCGGGCGGAAGTGGTGGTCGCCACCCTCGCCCTGAATCGGCTCGGCGATGAAACAGGCCACATCCGAGGGGTTCTCGGCGAAAGCACGCCGCGCCTGCGCCAATGCGTGACGCTCTGCTTCCTCGACGTCCCGCCCGTCCTCGAGGTACGGGGCGTCGATGCGGGGCCACGGGAACTTGGGAAACCGCGCCACCTTGCCGGGCTCGGTGTTGGTGAGCGACATGGTGTATCCACTGCGGCCGTGGAACGCCTCGGTCAGATGAAGTACCTTCGTCCCGAGCGCCGGATCGAGTCCTCGGCTCTCATTGAGCCTGCTCTTCCAGTCGAACGCCACCTTGAGTGCGTTCTCGACGGCGAGTGCTCCACCGTCGATGAAGAAGAGATGCGGCAGTGCGGGATCCCCCAGTACGCGGGCGAACGTCTCGACGAACCGCGCCATCGGGACCGTGTAGATGTCGGAATTGCTCGGTTTGTTGATCGCGGCCGCCGCCAGCTCCCGGCGGAAGGCGTCGTCGTCCGCGAGCTCGGGGTGGTTCATCCCCAGGGCCGAGGACGCGAAGAACCCGAACATGTCCAGATAGCTGGTGCCGTCCCTCAGGTCGACGAGATGCGTCCCGCGGGAGCGTTCCAGGTCGAGCACCAGGTCGAAACCGTCGACCAGAATGCGCTCGCGCAGCACGTCGTGCACCCGGCTCGCAGGCAGCTCGCCCCCCGTTCCGGTGAATCGAATCGCTGTGCTCATACCGAGAGATTACGTCAAAATTCCTGTTGATCGACGACATTTCGGCAACATATCCGGCACAGGACTCACTTGTCGTAAAATGTTTGCAAGATGATGGTGCTGCGTGTGTGTACGTTGGCGGTGGCACGGATCTCCTGCAGAAGGTGTTCCAGGTCCCGCGGGGACGCGACGCGCACCAGCAGCACGTAGCTTTCCTCCCCCGCGACCGAGTGGCAGGCTTAGATGGCGGGAAGGCTCCGCAACCGGGCGGGCGCGTCGTCGGGCTGCGACGGATCGAGAGGGGTGATCGCGACGAATGCGGAAAGCCCGTGCCCGAGCGCATCCGGATCGATCTTCGCGGTGTACCCGCGGATCACTTTGCGGGCCTCGAGTCTGCGCACCCTGGACTGCACCGCGGAGACCGACAGTCCGGCTTTCTCGGCCAGGGTCGCCAGAGTCGCCCGGCCGTCGGCCACCAGCTCCTGCATCAGTACCCGATCGATGTCGTCGAGAGGAGTATGGGGTGCGTCGCTACGGAAAGATTCCACCACCAGCGCAGGCTAGCCCAGCGGAGGTGCATCATGGTTGAAACCTGGGAGCTCCGCGCCCGCTTCGCCCGGGCACTGGCCGCAACGTACGGCCGGGCGGTGCCCGCGTACGACGTGCTGGTCGACGTGGCCGGTGAGGTCAACGTCGATTTCGCGGCGAGGCACCCCGCCGATGCCGAACGGTTGGGCGGCCTCCCCCGGGTCACCGCGGAGCGGCACGGTGCGATCCGGCTCGGTGGACCGGCGGAACTGCGTCAGGCGGCCATCCTGTTCGCGGGCTTCGGAATGCACCCCGTCGGATGTTACGACCGACGCGACGCAGCGGCCCCCGCTCCCGTCGTGGGGACGACATTTCGCCCCGTCGAGCCGATCGAATTGGCCCGCAACCCGTTCGGGATGTTCGCTTCCATGCTCACCACCGCCGACCGCCGGTTCTTCGACTCCGACGTGCAGGGCCGCGTCGAGAACCTGCTCGCCGCGCGCACAGTGTTTCCCACCGAGCTCTTGCACCTGGCCGCACTCGCCGTCGAGGAAGGCGGACTCACGGCGCCGTCGGCGGAGCGGTTCGTGGCCCTCGCGTCCGCGGTCTTCGCACCGTCGGAGACCGCGGCCGACCGGTCCTGGCACTCCCGACTCGAACGGGTGTCCCCCGTCGCCGCCGACGTCGGTGGGCGCACCGGCGTCCGCGTCGTCCACCTGGCACCCCGCGTTTTCGACCTCGACGACCTGTGCCGGCGTTCGGCGGGGCGCGGTCTCACGACCGTCGACGGCGCCGCGGACCTGCCCGCCCGGCGTGGCCCGGACGTTCTCGTGCGGCAGGTGTCGTTTCGCGCGGTCGCCGACCCCGACCGGATCGTGGTGGCGGAGTCGCGCGGGATTGCGCTGACACCCGAAGGACGCGAACTGTACGACCGCCTGGCAGACGCCGATGCCGCCGACTGGGAGCGCGAGTTCCCGCGCACGGACGACGAACTCGAGGCCCGCGGGCTCGCGTACTTCACGCACCGAATCGGCGGCGGTGAGCGAGTGCTGGAGCCGATCGTCTACGAGGACTTCCTTCCGGCGTCGAGCGGCGCCGGCACCGACCTACCCTGGCTCGCCGAGACACTCGGCCGGCCCGTGCACGACCCGTTCGCGCTCTACCGCCGGCAGCAGGACGACACCCGAGAGAGGACAGCACCGTGAACCTTCCCACCCCCGAGGAGTTGTGCCGACGCGCCGAGGACGCACTGATCCGGTGCGGCGCCGAGATCACCGACGCCGGTGGACCACTCGTCGCGCGCACACCGATCACCGGGACCGAATTGCGCACGGTGTCCGGCAGCAGCGCCGACGACGTGGACCGTGCCGTCACCGAAGCGCACGAAGCGTTCCTGGAGTGGCGGTCCGTGCCCGCCCCACAGCGCGGCGCCGTGGTGCGCCGCCTGGGTCAGCTTCTGACAGAGCACAAGACGGATCTGGCGGAGCTCGTCACCCTCGAGGCAGGCAAGATTCCGTCCGAGGCGCAGGGCGAAGTACAGGAGATGATCGACATCTGCGAATTCGCGGTCGGACTGTCCCGCCAGTTGTACGGCAGGACGATGGCATCGGAACGTCCCGGACACCGCCTGATGGAGACGTGGCACCCACTGGGTGTGGTCGGGGTGATCTCGGCGTTCAATTTCCCCGTGGCCGTGTGGTCGTGGAACACCGCCGTCGCCCTGGTCTGCGGCGACACGGTGGTGTGGAAGCCGTCGGACCAGACTCCACTCACGGCGATCGCCTGTGATGCCCTGCTGGCGCGCGCCGCCCGGGATGTCGGCGCACCCGCAGGAATCCACGCTCTGATCCAGGGTGCGGGGGACGTCGGCGAGCGGCTCGTCGACGACGCACGCGTCGCGTTGGTCAGCGCCACCGGGTCGGTGCGGATGGGTCGCGCCGTGGGGCCGCGCGCCGCCGCACGTTTCGGCAAATGCCTGCTCGAACTGGGCGGCAACAACGCGGCGGTCGTGGCCCCGTCCGCCGACCTCGATCTGGCGGTGCGGGGAATCGTGTTCTCCGCCGCGGGCACCGCGGGACAACGCTGCACGTCCCTGCGACGGTTGATCGTGCACTCCTCCGTCGCGGACGAACTGGTGCACCGCATCTCCTCGGCGTACGGCCAACTGAAGGTCGGGAACCCGTTCGACGACGGCGTCCTCGTCGGTCCGCTCGTGAACCGATCAGCGTTCGACGCCATGCAGACCGCGTTGGACAAGGCGCGCGCCGACGGAGGGACCGTCGTCTGCGGTGGCGACCGGAGCGGCGGCAGCGACTCCGCCTACTACGTCTCGCCCGCCCTCGTCCGCATGCCCGCGCAGACGTCGGTGGTCCGGGAGGAGACGTTCGCCCCGATCCTCTACGTGCTCACCTACGACGAGTTCGACCAGGCGATCACATTGCACAACGAAGTGCCCCAAGGGCTTTCGTCGTCAATCTTCACCACCGATCAGCGTGAGGCCGAGAGGTTCCTCGCCGCGGACGGTTCCGACTGCGGCATCGCGAACGTCAATATCGGCACGTCCGGGGCGGAGATCGGTGGGGCCTTCGGCGGGGAGAAGGAAACCGGCGGCGGACGGGAGTCCGGATCCGACGCGTGGAAGGCGTACATGCGCCGCGCGACCAACACCGTCAACTACTCCGACCAACTCCCGCTCGCGCAGGGGGTGGAGTTCACCTGATCGACGGAGGCGACCGGCTACTCTCGGGGCGTGAGCAACTGGACCGAGATGGCGCGTGAGATTGCCGAGAACGTCTTGTTCCCGGTGGCCGACAGCGTCGACGCCGACGGCGAGATTCCCGACAGTCACTTCGAGACGCTCGCCGCCGACGGCTTCTACGGCCTCGCGGCACCCGGCGAGGACGGCGTGACGCCGTCGGTACTGGTCGATGTGATGGAAACATTGTGCGGCGGCTGCCTCGCGACTGCGTTCACGTGGATGCAGCATCACGGCGTCGTCGCCGGTCTCGCCGGTTCACCGAACACCGCGCTGCAGGATCGCTACCTCGACGGGCTCATCGACGGCACGGTGCGGGCAGGTGTCGCCCTCGCCGGAGCGATTCCCGTCCCGCCGACGCTGTGGGCACGCAGCGTCGACGACGGGTATGTGCTCGACGGGGTGTCGCCGTTCGTGACCGGCTGGGGCATCGTCGATCTGCTCCAGGTGTCTGCGCGCGACGAATTCGACGACTCCATCGTGCATGTCATCATTCCGGCGCAACCGCTCCGAGGCCTCACCGCCGAGGAACTGCCACTGATCGCCGCCCGTGGGTCCAACACCGTGCGGTTGACATTCGACGGGCTCGCGGTGCCACGGGATCTTGTGAGCGCCGTCGTCTCCCCCGAGGATTTCGCGAAGAGCCAGATCTTCGGGTCGTGGATCAACGGGTGCATGGCGATGGGCATCACCCGCCGGGCGATCAGCGAACTGGAAGCGCTCGGGGTCGACGCGGACCCGTTCGAGGAGCAGGCCGCCAGAGCACGTCTCGACCTGAACGCCGCACTCGAGGGCCGGGCAGAGATCGCCGACGCGCGGGCTCGCGCTTCGGAACTCGCCATCCGTACGGCCACCGCCCTCGTCACTGCGAAGGGCAGTTCGGCTCTGCTGGCCGGGAACACCGCGGAACGTCTGATGCGTGAGGCCACGTTCACGCTCGTTGCCGCGGGACGTCCCGCGATCAAGTCCGCTCTGCTGGAGCGTTTGGCCCGCGACTAGCGGGTGCGGACCCTGAGGTCACCGAACAGCGAGTACGACACGACGCGGATCGTCGGGGCTCCGGGCCCGGGATCCTGTGCGCCGGCGTCGAGTTCGCGGTCGCCGAAGAGGTCGAATCCGCCCACCTCGACGTGCACGCCACGGTCGAGTTCGTGGCTGTCCCCTGCGGCAGTCATCACTCCACCGTAAGTGTCGGTGCCCTCGTCTAGGGTCTGACGGCTCGACCCGTGATGCATCGCCCCTTCGACCGAAGCGAGTCAACGTGTTCAGGATGATCGGCGCAGTTGCTCTGGCGCTACTCGCTGCGGCCGCCTACGTGATGGTGTCCGGACACGAGCCGGCCACCGTCGAGTTGCCGTCGCCATCGTTCGTTCCGGCGGCAGTACCTTCGGCGTCGACGGATCTCGCGACGGTGTGACGGGCAGCCGACGGCTAGGGCGCCCCGCCATCGGCGGGTGCTCGTGATCGGGCCTTCCGGCGGGCGCGACCGATCAGGTCACCGGGGTGGTGTCGGTGATTGATGCGCGGTTTTCTGTCCGGATCGATGTGCGGTGGTGGAATCCATTCGGTGCATCCCGCGTACGGGCCACCTGCCGGTGCGCTGGTGGTTGCCCAGCCTGCGGGTCCGTCGTGGACTCGGGCGTGGCAGGCGTCGCACGCCAGTGTCAGTGAGTCGATGTCGGTGTGTCCGCCCTTGCGCCACTCTCGTAGGTGGTGCACCGCGCACAGGCTGGCCGGGGCCGCGCAGCCCGCTCGTGTGCATCCGCCTTCGGTAGCGATGAGTGCGAGACGTTGATCCGCGCTGGCCACCCGGCGGCGCCGTCCCAGGTGCAGGGGCCGGCCGTCGTGGTCGAACAGGACGAGCACGGGGTGAGCGTGTTCGGCGAGTTTCAGTGCGTCGTCGATGGGGAGGAGACCGCCGGTGGCGGTCGTGGCCACACCTCCGGCCGCTTTCTCGAGTTGGTCGAGGGTCATGGTGATGATCGCCGTGACGGGCAGGCCGCGATGCCGACCGGGGATGCCGGATTCGAGCATGACCCGGAACAACGCACCGAGAGCGTCGTGGTTCCGCTGCGCAGCTGTGCGCGTGTCCCTCGCCGCCGCCGCGACCAACGCGTCACGGTCGATGGACGGATTCTCGGCGTCGCCGCTCGGTGATTCCGGGTCGTCCGGGTTGTTCATGCCGGGGCGAGCCCATGTCGCGAGGATCGGATCGAGAAGGGCGCGCGCGGTGGGGTCGAGTTCACCGGAGATCTTCGTCATCAGTTCGGCGTCCTGACGACCGAGGAAGATGCCGCGTCGGCGCGCACGGTCGCGGTCGTCCGTGAGATTGCCGTCAGGGTTGAGGTAGGCGAGGAGCCGATGACCGGCTGCGTCCACGTCTTCCGGGGTACCACCACGGGCGCATTCGGCCAGAATGGATTCGGCTGTGGCGACGTCCGAGTTCGACACGGCGTGCGGGATCTTGCGCACGCTCCTCGCGACTGCGCGTACGTGGTCGGGGCCGATGGCTCCGTCGCGTTGCGCGGCCGCGGTGTCCGGCAGAGCGGCCGGCAGGCCTTCGCCCGACAGCGTGTGCCACGCTCCGAGGTTGCGGGCGGCCGAGACCCGCGCCGACGCGTCGGCCGCCGACACGCGAAGCACGTCGATCAGGAGCTTGTTCGGTGAGTTGTAGCCGAGTTTCGCGGGGAGCGAGCGTTCCACGCTCTCGACGATCAGCCGTTGCGACACCGCCCCGACACGGCGGAGGGACTTCTCGAGCTGCTGCATGGTCAGCACCACATCGGAATCCGGGAGACCGCCGAGGTCTGCATCGAGCAGGCCCGTCACGGCAGCGGCCAACGCAGTCAGATGGTCCGCCACCTGATCCAACGCCAACCCCCCGGTCGAACTCATGTGCGAATGATACTGCGCCCCACCGACAAGTTCGCCGGCCACGAACTGATTCGTAGTGGCTCGAGACGAGGGCGGCCTGCGAGGATTACATGTGCCCGAGAGAGGAGACGGACGATGACAGTGCCCGATCCACAGGTCACCACGCGCGAGCAGTGGCTCGTCGCGCGGCGCGAGCTGCTCGCACAGGAGAAGGAGCTGACTCGCCACCGCGACCGGGTCAACGCTGCCCGGCGCGCGCTGCCGATGGTCGAGATCACCGAGAAGTACGTGTTCGACGGCCCCCGCGGCAGGACCGGACTCGGAGACCTGTTCGACGGTCGCAGCCAACTCCTGATCTACCACTTCATGTTCGAACCGGACGCCGACGAAGGATGTCCCTCCTGCTCGTTCACGATGGACAACGTCGGTGACCTCCATCACCTCTATGCCAGAGACACCTCGTTCGCGGTCGTCTCGCGCGCCCCGCTGCACAAACTCGAGCAGTACCGGCAGCGCATGGGCTGGACCTTCCCCTGGTACTCCTCGCAGGGCAGTGACTTCAATTACGACTTCCATGTCACCCTCGACGCGACGGTCGCCCCGGTCGAATACAACTACAAAGACCAGGCCGAACTCGAGCGAATGGACCCCGCCTGGAAAGGCTGGTCCGGCGAAGAGCACGGTGTCAGCGCATTCCTCCGCCAGGGTGAGCGCATCTTCCACACCTACTCCGGCTACGCCCGCGCCACCGAACCCCTGATGGGCATCTACCACTGGCTCGACCTCACCGCTCGCGGACGCCAGGAGGACTGGGAACCACAACCCCGCAGCGGCGACGACCCCTTCATGAGTTGGCTGCGCCGCCACGACGAATACGAACCGACCTGATCGCGGGAGCGACGATTCTCCCTGCGTGTCGTACCCCCGGTGCACTATGGAACGGTGACCGACGTCCTGGGCAGGTTCTCTGCCGCCACTCGCGAGTGGTTCGACGGTGCGTTTCCCGCGCCGACGGCCGCGCAGCTCGGTGCCTGGGAGTCGATCGCGAGCAAAGCGAACACATTGGTCGTCGCCCCCACAGGTTCGGGCAAGACGCTGTCCGCCTTCCTGTGGTCCCTCGATCAACTGGCCGCCACCGACGGGAAGGACCGCAAGACCAAGGTCCTCTACATTTCCCCGCTCAAAGCGCTGGGCGTGGACGTCGAACGCAACCTGCGCGCTCCGCTCGTCGGGATCACGCAGACGGCGAAGCGGCTGGGCCTCACGCCGCCGGAGATCTCGGTGGGCGTCCGCTCCGGCGACACACCGGCGGGCGACCGGCGGGCGCTGATCAAGAATCCGCCCGACATCCTCATCACCACGCCCGAGTCGCTGTTCCTGATGCTCACGTCCGCGGCGCGCGAAACGCTGACCCGGGTCGACACCGTCATCGTCGACGAAGTGCACGCCGTCGCCGGCACGAAACGTGGGGCCCACCTCGCCCTGTCCCTCGAGCGCCTCGACCAGCTCCTCGACACCCCGGCGCAGCGCATCGGGCTGTCCGCGACGGTGCGGCCACACGAGGAGGTGGGCCGGTTCCTGTCCGGTTCGGCGCCCATCCGGATCGTGGCGCCGCCGTCGCCGAAGACGTTCGACCTCACCGTGCAGGTGCCGGTCGAGGACATGACGGAACTCGGGCTCGCGGAACCGGCCGAGGGTTCGGCGTCGGCGACCCCGCAGGCCGGGTCGATCTGGCCGCACGTGGAAGAACAGATCGTCGACCTCGTGCTGGCTCACCGCTCGTCGATCGTGTTCGCCAATTCGCGACGGCTCGCCGAGCGGCTCACCGCGCGGCTCAACGAGATCTACGCCGAACGCGCCGGCACCGGCGTGGACAAGAACCCGAAACCGGCGTCGCAGATCGGCTCGCCGTCCGAGGTGAATTTCGGCGCGGATCCGCTGCTCGCCCGCGCCCACCACGGTTCGGTCAGCAAGGATCAGCGAGCCCTGATCGAGGACGACCTGAAGTCGGGACGGCTGAGGTGCGTGGTTGCGACGAGCAGCCTCGAACTCGGAATCGACATGGGCGCAGTCGATCTCGTGATTCAGGTGGAGGCGCCACCGTCGGTGGCGAACGGCCTGCAGCGGGTCGGCCGCGCCGGACACCAGGTCGGGGAGATCTCCCGCGGCGTCGTGTTCCCCAAACACCGCACCGATCTCGTGCACTGCGCCGTCACCGTCGAGCGGATGGTCACCGGCAAGATCGAGGCACTCGCCGTCCCCGCCAACCCCCTCGACATCCTCGCCCAGCACACGGTGGCGGCCACCGCACTCGAACCGCTCGACGTCGACGACTGGTTCGAGACGGTCCGGCGCAGCGGTTCGTTCGCGACGTTGCCGCGCTCGGCGTACGAGTCCACGCTCGACCTCCTCGCGGGCCTCTACCCGTCCGACGAGTTCGCCGAACTCAGGCCCCGCCTCGTCTGGGACCGTGAGGCCAACACCCTCACGGGCCGTCCGGGCGCGCAGCGCCTCGCCGTCACGTCGGGTGGCGCCATCCCCGACCGCGGTCTGTTCACGGTGTACATGGTCGGCGAGAAAGCGTCCCGTGTCGGCGAACTCGACGAGGAGATGGTGTACGAGTCGCGGGTCGGCGACGTCTTCGCGCTCGGGGCAACCAGCTGGCGGATCGAGGAGATCACGTTCGACCGGGTGCTGGTCAGTCCCGCCTACGGGCAACCTGGGCGACTGCCGTTCTGGCACGGTGACGGTCTGGGGCGTCCGGCGGAGCTGGGCGAGGCACTCGGACAGTTCCTGCGGGAGATCTCACTCGGGCACGAGACGGAGGTGCAGGAACGTTGCCGCACCGGCGGACTCGACGACAACGCCACCAGCAATCTCGTTCAGCTCGTCGCCGAGCAGAAGACGGCGACCGGACAGGTCCCCACCGACCGCACCCTGGTGGTCGAACGTTTCCGTGACGAACTCGGCGACTGGCGCCTGATCCTGCACTCGCCCTACGGTCAGCGCGTCCACGCGCCGTGGGCGCTGGCGGTGAGCGCACGGCTGAGCGAACGGTACGGTCTCGACTCGAATGCGACAGCCTCCGACGACGGCATCATCGTCCGCCTCCCCGACACAGAGGACACCCCGCCCGGCGCCGACCTGTTCGCGTTCGACACCGACGAGATCGAGGACATCGTCACCGAACAGGTCGGTGGTTCCGCGCTGTTCGCGTCGCGGTTCCGCGAGTGTGCGGCACGGGCGCTGCTGCTGCCCCGGCGCACGCCGGGCAAACGCGCGCCGCTCTGGCAGCAGCGGCAGCGGTCCGCGCAGCTGCTCGACGTGGCCCGCAGATATCCGACGTTCCCGATCCTGCTCGAGACCGTCCGCGAGTGCCTGCAGGACGTGTACGACCTCCCCGCGCTGAAAGACCTGTTCCGCCGGCTCGCTCGTCGCCAGATTCGCATCGTCGAGGTCGAGACGCAGTCGCCGTCGCCGTTCGCCGGTGCTCTGCTGTTCAACTACGTCGGCGAGTTCATGTACGAGGGCGACAGTCCGCTCGCCGAACGCCGGGCAGCCGCGCTGTCCCTGGACTCGACGCTGCTGGCGGAGCTGCTCGGGCGGGTGGAACTGCGCGAACTCCTCGACGCCGACGTCATCGCCCACGCCGAACTCGAACTGCAGCGCCTGCTCCCCGACCGAAAGGCGAAGGACCTCGAGGGCGTCGCCGACCTGCTGCGCCTCCTCGGGCCACTCACCTCCGACGACGTCACCGCACGGTCGACGACCGATCCCACCCCGTGGCTGGACGAGCTTGTCCGCGCGAAGCGAGCGCTCTCCGTTTCGTTCGCCGGTCGCGACTGGTGGACGGCCATCGAGGATGCCGCGCGTCTGCGGGACGGACTCGGGGTGCCGCTGCCGATCGGGGTTCCCGCCGCCTTCATCGAACCCGTCGACGATCCGCTGGCCGATCTGATCAGCCGGTACGCCCGCACCCACGGTCCGTTCACGATCACCGATGTGGCCGCCCGTTTCGGCCTCGGTTCCGCGGTGGCCCGCGACGTGCTGCAGCGACTGGCGCAGGGCAAACGGGTGGTCGAGGGCGAGTTCCGGCCCGGAGCCACGGGAAGCGAATGGTGCGACGCCGAGGTACTCCGCCGTCTCCGCAGGCGTTCGCTGGCCGCCGCGCGACAGGAGGTCGAACCGGTCAGCACCGCGACGCTCGGCCGCTTCCTCCCGAGTTGGCAGCACGTCGGGGGCACACTGCGCGGCATCGACGGAGTGGCGACCGTCGTGGAACAGCTTGCGGGCGTCCCGGTTCCCGCCTCGGCACTCGAGTCGCTGATCCTGCCGTCCCGGGTGGCCGACTACTCCCCCGCCATGCTCGACGAACTCACCTCCACCGGTGAGGTGTTGTGGTCGGGCGCAGGCAGCATCTCGGGGAAGGACGGCTGGGTGTGTCTCCACCCCGCCGACACCGCACCGCTCACCCTGACCGCGCCGGCGGAGTCGGAACTGTCGGAGGTGCAGAGCCGGACCCTCGACACGCTGTCCGGCGGCGGCGCGTACTTCTTCCGGCAACTCGCGGACACCCTCGAGATGTCCGACGACACCGCGCTGGCCACCGCATTGTGGGATCTGGTGTGGCTCGGACACATCGGCAACGACACGCTCTCCCCGGTCCGTGCCCTGCTGTCGGACACGTCCAGGACCACTACGAGCCACCGCTCGCCGCGACGACCACCGCGCACCCGCGCCTACCGCAGCCTGGCCGTTCCGAAGCGCACCGCGCCGCCCACGGTCGGGGGACGGTGGTCGATCCTCCCCACCGCCGAACCCGACGCCACGCTGCGTGCCAGCGCCACCGCCGAACTCCTGCTGGAGCGATACGGAGTGGTGACGCGCGGGTCGGTGATGACCGAGAACGTTCCCGGCGGGTTCGCGCTGATGTACAAGGTGCTGGGCACGTTCGAGGACAACGGCCGATGCCGGCGGGGACATTTCGTCGAGACACTCGGCGGTGCACAGTTCTCCACCCCACCCGTGGTGGACCGACTTCGGAGTTACGGCGACTCGCTCGAGGGCAGGCACACCACGCTGCCCGCCATCACGCTCGCCGCCAGCGATCCCGCCAACCCGTACGGTGCGGCCCTCCCCTGGCCGAAACGCGGCGACGACGCACCCGCGCACCGGCCCGGACGCAAGGCCGGTGGCCTGGTGGTGCTCGTCGAAGGCGAACTGATCCTGTTCGTCGAACGTGGTGGGCGAACGGTCCTCACGTTCACCGACGACCCCGGTGTTCTCCGCACCGCGGCCGTCGCCCTCGCCGGGGTCGTCAAACGCGGCGGGATCGACAAGATCGTGGTCGAGAAGGTCGACGGCGACACCATCCACGGCAGCGACTTCGCTCCGATCCTGACCGAGGCCGGGTTCTCGCCCACCCCACGCGGATTCCGGTTGCGAGCCTGAGATGCCCGAAGGCGACACCGTGTGGCGCACCGCCAACTCGCTGCGCGACGCCCTCCAGGGCAAGGTGCTGACCAGGTGCGACGTGCGGGTGCCGCGCTACGCCACCGTCGACCTGTCCGGCCAGGTCGTCGACGAGGTGCTCAGCCGGGGAAAGCACCTCCTCATCCGGGTCGGCGACTACTCCATCCACACCCATCTGAAGATGGAGGGCGCGTGGCACATCTACGCGCCGGACTCGAAGTGGCGGCGGCCGACGCATCAGGCCCGCATCGTGCTGGCCACCGAAGACCTGGTGGCGGTCGGATTCTCGCTGGGCATCACCGAAATCCTGGGGCGTGACGACGAAGAGTCCGCGGTCGGTCACCTCGGCCCCGACCTGCTGGGGCCGGACTGGGACGCCGCCACGGCGATCCGCAATCTGCGGGCGGCCGGCGAGCAGCCCATCGGCCTGGCCCTCGTCGACCAGCGAAACCTGGCCGGTCTCGGCAACGTGTACCGCAACGAGGTCTGCTTCCTCCGCGGCGTCCACCCTTACACTCCGTCGAGTGAGGTCGCCGACCTGCCTGCGCTGGTGACGCTCGCGCACCGCATGATTCACGCCGACAAGAACAACTCCATACGCCATCGACCGTGGGTGTACGGACGCGCCGGAAAGCGTTGCCGCCGTTGCGGGACCGTGATCGAGGGTCACGACCTCGGTCAACAGCAGATCTTCTTCTGCAAGTACTGCCAACCACCCAGCGGGAGTTAACGCAGAACCGTGGTCGGCGGCCCGAGCGGCGGCGGCCTGCGCGTGCGCCGGCGGCCGAGGAGCCAGGCGGCACCGTCCGGCACCCACAGCACCGCGGCAGTGGCGATGGTCAGCAGATACGTGGGTGCGATGACGGGCAGGAGAAGGCACCCGAGCAGCGCGACGGGAAAGTCCCTGCGCCACAGCAGGGACAGCGCGACCGGAAGCACGAGGAGGACGGCGGCGAGGCCGAAGTGCGAGGTCGCCACCGCCCACGGCACTCCCACCACCCAGCACACCATGCCCAGCACCTGATGCGCGATCAGCAGGAACCGGGCGACCTCGGTGAAGCTCCAGAACCGTCCGACCTCGACGCCGACCCAGAAGATGCGACTGCGGAACGGCCCGACCCCCTCGTCGAGCAGGGCCAGCCGGAACAGTTCGTCCGCGCGGCGTCGCAGCGCGTTTCCCTCCTGCCCTTGTGCGCTTGCACGTTTGCAGAGGTCGTCGTGCATGATCGCGGGCAGCAACTGACGGCCGTACGGGGTGAGCAGTCCCTGCAGCGGAGCGGGGATCGACGCGAGATCCGTGCGCAGCAGGCACGGCATCGGCGCGCAACCGGGCACCGTCACCACCATCTCGCCGTGGACGTAGACGAACTCGCCGACGAGTTGAAAGAACTTACGGTCGAGCACCCGGAGTTCGGGTTGCGGGCGAGTCGGATCGTCCACGGACACCTGGAACGGCATGCGCACCTCACTCGTGGCCGGCCTTGTTTGCCTCCACCACCAGCGTGACGCAATGAGCGACGAATTGCTCGCGTGACGCGGCAACAGTTCCGTCGAGATATCCGATGAACAGCGTCGTGAGTGCGCCCACCACACCGATCGCGACGAGTTGCTTCTCCACCTCGTCGTCGACGGCCGAGAGCTGGTCGTGCACCAGTCCGACGAAGCCGGGCATCAGCTCGATACCCCGCCTGCTCAGCGCGGGTTCGGACAGCGGTGCGAGCAGCAGCACGCGGCCCATGGCGGGATCGTCGACCATCAGTTTCACGAACGCGTCGACGGCGGCCTCGGCGCGTTCCCGGGCGGTCTCCGTGGACGCGACCGCCTGCACGAGCGCGGCCTGCGCCTCGTCGCCCACCGCCGCGTACACCGAGCGCACGAATTCGTCCCGATCCCGGAACGATTCGTAGAAGTACCGTTCGGTGAGCGATGCGGCCCGGCAGACCGCGCGGACGTTCACCGCCGGCCCGTCCGGCGCACCGAGCAGCGCGACGCCCGCACGCAGCAGCGAATTCCGCCGTGCTTCCCGCCGGTCCTCCAGCGTCACTCTCCTCGCGCCTCCATCCTTGACTACGCGTGTTGTCAGATCCTAGTCTGACAACGTGCGTAGTCACTTGAACGCGGACGGCACGCCCGTCCCGGCCTCCGACCCCGTCCCTCTCGGCCCCGACTCGTTGACCTGGAAGTACTTCGGCGACTGGCGCGGAATGCTCCAAGGCGTCTGGGCCGGGTCGATGCAGAACATGCATCCCGGACTCGGCGCGGGCGTCGAGGAACACTCCCGGTTCTTCGACGAGCGGTGGGAACGCCTCTACCGGTCGCTGTACCCGATCGGCGGCGTCGTCTTCGACGGCGACCGCGCCCAGCAGACCGCCGAGCAGGTGCGCGGGTACCACGACCACATCAAGGGGATCGACAAACACGGCCGCCGGTATCACGCCCTCGATCCCGACACGTTCTACTGGGCGCACGCCACGTTCTTCATGGGCACCGTCCTCACGGGCGACCACTTCATGGGTGGTCTCACCGAAGACCAGAAGCGCCGGCTGTTCACCGAACACATCCAGTGGTACCGCCTCTACGGAATGAGCATGCGTCCCGTTCCGGAAACCTGGAAGGAATTCCAGGAGTACTGGGATCACATGTGCCGCAACGTCCTCGAGGACAACAAGGCTACCCGGGACGTCCTCGACCTGTCCGGACTCGGCGTGCCCCCGTTCCTGACCTGGCTACCCGACCCGATCTGGGCGGTCCTCCGCATCCCGGTGGCGAAGGGTTTCGTGTGGCTGACGGTCGGCATGTACGACCAACCGGTCCGCGACCTCCTCGGCTTTCGCTGGACCAGGCGCGATGAGCGCCTGCACACCCTCGTCGGTCGCGCCGTCGACGCCGTCTTCCGCCTCGTCCCGTGGCGGTACCGCTATCACCCCCGCGCCCGCGCCGGCTGGGACCGTGAGACCGGACGCGCCCCCGCGCAGGCGCCGCTCGTCCACACGCCGCGACGCAATCTTCCGCCGGTCGAACGGCGCGACGACCCCCAGCACTACAGCCCGAAGGTCTGACTTCCCAGGGAGCTCACAGACAACGCCCACACTGCTCACGGGTTACGGGACGATCCTCGATCCCATGGAATTCATCGCTGTTTCAGCCCTCCTCGTCATGGCGCTCTCCGGGGTCGTCGCCGCGCACGCGCCGAAATCGCTCGTCCACACTCGCTGACCGCACGCGCGTGGAATGCTCGGGAGCATGGAGTGGGACCTTCCGAAGCTCTTCAACCGCCCCGCGCAGGTGACCGACGCCCCGGTCGGCACCGAGCGTGCCGCCCGGCGCATCAGCGCCTACATCTACGGCAACATCCTCGTCCTCGCCGCCCTGATCCCCGTCACCAAATCGCAGGAAACGGTCGGTATCGCGATCGTCGTCGGAGCGGCGCTGTCGACGTTCCTCGCGCACGTGTTCGCCGAATCCGTCGGCCAGACGCTGCGTCTCGACCGCACCCTCACCCGAGGCGAACGCACCGGGGAACTCCGGGACGGCCTCCCCATCCTCACGTCGGCCGTCTTCCCCAGTGCCATCCTGTGCACCGCGCTGATCGGCTGGCTGGAGCCCAGGACCGCGCAGTTGATCGCCGAATTGGTGATGATCGGCCGGATCGCGTCGATCAGTTACGTGATCAGCCGTCTCCGCCGCGAGAAGGTCACGTCCGGCACCCACTGGGCGGCGTTCGGCCTCGGCGTGGTCGCGGCGATAATCGTGGTCATCAAGGTATTTCTGACACACTGACCGGCGGTTCGAGCAGTTCGATCCGCGATTCCGGGGCCGCCGCCCGCAACGCGTCGGCGGACAGGTCGTCCGGTTGCGCCTGCGACTGCACCTCCGCCTCCACCCGCGCCTGGTAGGTCTTCACCTCGCGGTCGATGTCGTCGGCGTCCCAGCCGAGGACCGGAGCCACCAACTGCGCCACCTGCTCGGCGCAGTTCACACCCCGATGCGAGTACTCGATCGCGATGCGGGTGCGCCGGGCGAGGATGTCGTCGAGGTGCAGCGCGCCCTCCGCCGCCGCGGCGTACACGACCTCCACCTGCAGGTAGGCGGGTGCGTCGGTGATGGGCTGGAGAAGTTCCGGCTTGTCGGACGCCAGGTCGAGTACCTCGCCGATGAGCGAGCCGTAGCGGTCCAGCAGGTGCTTGACGCGGTACGGGTGCAGCCCGTACAGCTGACCGAGGTGGACGGTCTGGTTGACCAGCGCGAAATAGCCGTCCGCCCCCACGAGCGGCACCTTCTCGGTGATGGACGGCGCCATCCGCGCCGGGATGTCCTCGGCCGCGAGATCCACGGCGTCCTCGGCCATCACACGGTAGGTGGTGTACTTGCCGCCGGCGATGGCGACGAGACCCGGTGCGACACGCGCGACGGCGTGTTCGCGCGACAGCTTGGACGTCTCGTCGCTCTCCCCCGCGAGCAGCGGACGCAGGCCTGCGTAGACGCCGTCGATGTCGTCGTGGGTCAGCGAGGTCACCAGCACCTTGTTGACGTGGCCGAGGATGTAGTCGATGTCGGCCTTGGTGGCAGCCGGGTGCGCGAGGTCGAGGTTCCAGTCCGTGTCGGTGGTGCCGATGATCCAGTGACTGCCCCACGGGATCACGAACAGCACCGACTTCTCGGTGCGGAGGATGATCGCGGCGTCGCTGACGATCCGGTCGCGCGGCACCACGATGTGGACGCCCTTGGACGCGCGGACGCGGAATCGGCCGCGTTGCCGCGACAGTGCCTGGATTTCGTCGGTCCACACTCCCGTGGCGTTGATGACGACGTGCGCCTTCACGTCCGCGGTGCGGCCGTCCTCACAGTCCCGCACGCGCACCCCGGACACCCGGTCCGCTTCCCGGAGGAAACCGACCACCTGCGTCGACGTCCGCACGACTGCCCCGTAGTGGGCGGCGGTGCGGGCGACGGTCATGGTGTGCCGAGCGTCGTCGACCACGGTGTCGTAGTACTGGATGCCGCCGGTCAGCGAGTTGCGCTTGAGTCCCGGCGCCATCCGCAGCGCACCCGCGCGGGTCAGATGCTTCTGCGGCGGAACCGATTTGGCACCGCCCATCCGGTCGTAGAGGAAGATGCCGGCCGCCATGTAGGGGCGCTCCCACAGCCGGTGCGTGATCGGGAACAGGAACTTGAGCGGCTTCACCAGGTGCGGCGCGAGGGTGGTCAGCGACAGTTCCCGTTCGCGCAGCGCCTCCCGGACCAAACCGAACTCGAGCTGTTCGAGATAGCGCAGGCCGCCGTGGAACATCTTCGACGAGCGACTCGACGTTCCCGACGCGTAATCGCGCGCCTCCACCAACGCCACCTTCAGCCCGCGGGTAGCCGCGTCGAGCGCCGCACCGGCCCCGACCACACCGCCGCCGATCACGACCACGTCGAACTGTTCGGTCTGCAGTTCGTCCCATGCGGCATCGCGCTGCCGGGGACCGAGGAACTGCACACCTGGCTGACTACTCAACTCGGGCTCCTGTGAGATGACGACGGATTCATGCCCAGGCTAGTAGCTTCATGCGTGTGATTCAGTACATCGCCGCGATAGACCAGGGCACCACCTCCAGCCGCTGCATGATCTTCGATCACGACGGAGCCGTGGTCAGCGTCGCCCAGAAGGAACACGACCAGTTCTTTCCGCGCGCGGGCTGGGTGGAACACGACCCGAAGCAGCTGTGGATCAACACCCGCGAGGTGGTGGCGTCCGCGCTCGCGAAAGCGGATCTCACCAAGCGCGACATCGCCGCGATCGGCATCACCAATCAGCGCGAGACGGCGGTCGTGTGGGACCGGAACACCGGAGAACCCGTGTACAACGCGATCGTCTGGCAGGACACGCGCACCGACGAATTGTGCACGCAACTCGGCGGCGACGAGGGTCCGGGCCGTTACCAGAAGCGCACCGGTCTGCCACTGTCCACGTATTTCTCGGGACCGAAGGTCCGCTGGATCCTCGACAATGTCGACGGGGCACGCGAGAAGGCGGAGGCGGGCGAACTCTGCTTCGGCACGATCGACAGCTGGATCTTGTGGCACATCACCGAGGGCACTCACGTGACGGATGTCACCAACGCCTCACGCACCCTGCTGATGAATCTCGAGACGCTCGACTGGGATCCGGAGATCTGCGCCGATTTCGGCATCCCGATGTCGATGCTGCCCGAGATCCGCAGCTCCTCCGAGATCTACGGCGTCGGACGCGAGCGCGGGACACTGCCAGGCGTGCCCGTGGCGGGAATCCTCGGCGACCAGCAGGCCGCGACGTTCGGGCAGGCCTGCCTGTCGGAAGGCGAAGCGAAGAACACGTACGGGACGGGGAACTTCCTGCTGCTCAACACGGGGACCACTCCCGTGCACAGCAAGCACGGACTCCTCACCACCGTCTGCTACAAGATCGGTGACGCGCCCGCCGTCTACGCGCTGGAGGGGTCCGTGGCCGTCACCGGCTCACTGGTGCAGTGGCTGCGCGACAACCTGGGAATCATCCAGTCGGCCAAGGACATCGAGGATCTGGCGAAGTCGGTCGAAGACAACGGCGGCGCCTACTTCGTGCCCGCGTTCTCGGGGTTGTTCGCACCTCGCTGGCGGCCCGACGCCCGCGGGGCCATCGTCGGGCTCACCCGGTTCGTGAACAAGGGCCACCTCGCCCGGGCGGCGCTCGAGGCCACGGCGTACCAGACCCGCGAGGTGATCGAGGCGATGCGCGCCGACTCCGGGGTCGCACTCGCGTCCCTCAAGGTGGACGGCGGCATGGTCGTCAACGAGACACTCATGCAATTCCAGTCCGACATCCTCGGGGTGCCCGTCATCCGCCCCGTCGTCAACGAGACGACAGCGCTGGGCGCGGCCTATGCCGCCGGTCTGGCCGTCGGTTTCTGGGAGAGCGAGGACGACATCCGCGCGAACTGGGCCGTCGACAAGACCTGGGAGCCGGCGATGGACGACGCCGAGTCCACTCGGCTCTACGCCGAGTGGAACAAGGCCGTCGAACGGACCTACGACTGGGCGTGATCGGCGTAGGCGGCGCCGAGTCTCGCCGCCGCATCCGTCAACGTGTCCTCCGAGCAGGTCGCGAAGCACAGCCGCAGAGCGCTGCGGTGCCCGGCGGCGACGCCGAACGCGGATCCGGGGACGAAGGCCACACCGTGGTCCACGGCGGTCTGCAGCAGCGCCGCAGTGTCGAGGCCGGGACCGGCGAACTCGGTCCAGCAGAACATCCCGCCGACCGCGGAGGACACGTCGGCCCGGTCGCCGAACGTCGCGGAGACCCCGTCCGCGAGCGCGCGGGCGCGGGACCCGTAGCGTGCGCGCAGCATCTCGAGATGCAGGTCCAGCCACGGTTCGTCGGAGAGCAGTCCGGCGGCGATCTGGTGTGTCAGTGACGAACCGCAGAGGTCGGCGCCCTGCTTGAGCAGTTCGACGGCCTCGCACACCCGCCGGTCGCCGTGCAGCCACCCCACCCGGAGGGCGGGCGCCAGGATCTTCGAGGCGCTGGACAGCCGGATCACCCGGTCCGACAGCGCCGCCACGGGTGCCGGCGGTGGACCGTCGAAGAAGAGCTCACCGTACGGGTCGTCCTCGATCACCCAGAAGCCGTACCGGTCGGCCAGTGCGGCGAGGTGTTCCCGGCGACCGGGCGCCAGGACGACGCCGCGCGGATTGTGGAAGTTGCTCACGGTGTGAACCACGGCGGGTCGCAGCCCGTCCACGAGCAGACCCTCCAGCGCCGCGGTGTCCATACCGTCGGCGTCGAGCGGGACGGACCGGACGTCGGCCTCCGCCGCCCGGAACACCTGCAGGGCGCCGGTATAGGCGGGTTCCTCGACGATCACGACGTCGCCGGGATCGAGGAGCACCTGCGCCAGGAGGCTCAGGGCCTGCTGCGAACCGTGGGTGACGACGACGTCGGCGGCACACAGCGGTCTGCCGATCCTGGCGCCCTCCCGCGCGGCGAGCACGTCGCGCAGCCGGCGCAGCCCCGTGGTCTCGCCGTACTGGACTGACGCCGGGTCCGCGAGCGCGAGTTCGGCTTCCTTCCGGATACGTTCCCGCGGAATGAATTCGGGGTCGGGCAGCCCACCGGCCAGGCTGACGACGTCGGGCCGGGCGGTGAGGGTGAGGAGGTCGCGGATGGCGGAGCTGTGCAGCCCCTCCATGCGGCGGGCAAGCAAGTGCGGCATGTACGACTCCCAGGAGGCACGTCGAAGCGGAGGTCAGGTGAGGAACACCCTGTCCGTCCTGGGTCTGCGGGGCGGGAGAGCGCCGAGGCACGGTCGATGATTTCGAACCGTGCCTCGACTATCCCACCACAGGCGTCACTATGTGAAATCTGAATCCCGCACTTCGGGATCAGTCCAGGTCGTCGTGCCGCATCAGCTGACGTGCCGCCTCGGTGATCGACCCGGTCAGCGACGGGTACACCGAGAACGTCGCGGCGAGATCGTTGACGGTGAGGTTGTTCTGCACGGCGATCGCGATGGGCAGAATCAGTTCCGAACCGTTGGGGGCGACCACCACGCCGCCGATCACCACACCGGTGGCCGGGCGGCAGAAGATCTTCACGAAACCGCGGCGCAGTCCGGACATCTTCGCGCGCGGATTGGTGTTGAGCGGGAGCATGACGGTGCGTGCGGGCACCTCGCCGTCGTCGATCGCGGCCTGGCTGACGCCCACCGTGGCGATCTCCGGGCGGGTGAACACGGCCGACGCCACCGTCTTCAGCTTGATGGGGCTGACGCCCTCACCCAGCGCGTGGTACATCGCGATACGGCCCTGCATGGCCGCGACGGACGCCAGCGGCAGCAGACCGGTGCAGTCGCCCGCGGCGTAGATCCCGGACACCGGGGTTCGCGACACGCGGTCGACGCGCAGGTACCCGCCCTTGTCGAGCTCGATGCCCACCTTCTCCAGGCCTAGACCCTGCGTGTTGGGGACCGAACCGACGGTCATCAGGGCGTGGCTGCCCTCGACCGTCCGGCCGTCGGCGAGCACGACGACGATGCCGTCCTCGGTGCGCTTCACCGCGTCCGCCCTCGCGTGCTTGACCAGGGTGACGCCGCGTTCCGCGAGGACGTCCTCGAGCACGAGGGCGGCGTCCGCGTCCTCACCGGGCAGGACGCGGTCGCGGCTGGACACGAGTGTGACCTTGACACCCATCTCGGTGTAGGCCGACACGAACTCCGCACCCGTCACACCGGAACCGATGACGACGAGGTGCGAGGGCAGCTCGTCGAGGTCGTACAGGTCGCGCCAGGTCAGGATGCGCTCGCCGTCCGGCTCCGCCCCGGGGATGATGCGGGGGCTCGCACCCGTCGCGATGAGGACGACGTCGGCGTCCAGTGTCTTCTTATCGCCGTTCTCGAGAGTGGCACACACCTGGTGGGACGCCATGCCGAGCCGCGGGTCCGCGATCTCGGCGGTGCCCGACAGCAGTTCGACACCGACCGTCTGCAGGCGGGTGCGGATATCGGAGGACTGCGCCTGGGCCAGGCTCTTCACGCGCGCGTGAATCTGCGGCAGGGCGACCGTGGCCTGTTCGGGATCGAGCGCAATGCCCAGGTCGGTGGCGCGCCGCATATCGGTGCGCACGCCGGTGGAGGCGATGAAGGTCTTGGATGGCACGCAGTCGAACAGAACGCAGGCGCCGCCCACCCCATCCGAATCGATCAAGGAGACGGAGGCGCCGTGCTGTGCGGCCACCAGCGCTGCCTCGTATCCGGCAGGCCCGCCACCAATGATCACGATTCGGGTCATCTGTCCTCCAATTCAACTGTC
>SEEV01000921.1 GCA_004211695.1 Rhodococcus sp. (in: high G+C Gram-positive bacteria) | reverse complement strand
ACTCCGCACCACCCCCGACCACGGCACCGGATACGGCCCCCTCCGCTACCTCAACCCCCACACCGCAACACAACTCCGCAACCTCCCCCAACCCCAAATCACACTCAACTACCTCGGCCGGTTCGACTATCCCGCGGCGACACCGGACACGGGCTGGATCCCGGTGGAGGGTGTCGACCTCGGCCCTCCGCCGTCGAACCTGGCCGCGCCGGCGGTTCTGGGAATCGATGCCGCCACAATCGTCACCGGGGGCACGGAACACCTCACCGCGACGTGGTCCTACGTCACCGGTGTGCTGTCGGCGGCCGACGTCGCCGAGCTCACCGACCTCTGGACCAGCGCCCTCACCGCCATCGCCGACCACACCAGCCGACCCGGCGCCGGCCGGCTCACCCCCAGCGACCTCGACCTCGTCCACCTCGACCAACCCGCACTCGACACACTCCACCACGACTACCCCACCCTCACCGACGTCTGGCCCCTCACTCCGCTGCAGGCCGGACTGCTGTTCCACGCCGAACTGGGCGACCCCGCCGCAGACGCCTACCTGGTCCAACTCGTGCTCGACATCAGCGGTCCCCTCGACGCCGACCGCCTCCGCGACGCCGCACACATCCTGCTCGAGCGTCACCCGAACCTGGGTGCCGCCTTCACCCACACGGCCGACGGCACACCGGTACAGGTCGTCACGACCACCCCCCTCGCGTGGGCCCACCACGACGTCACCACCGCACACCATCCCGCCGCAGTGCTCGACAACCTCCTAGCCGCGGACCGCGCCGCACCGATCGACCCGGCCGAACCGCCTCTCTTGCGATTCACCCTCGTCACGACCGGGCCCGATGACCACCACCTCGTGCTCACCAACCATCACCTGATACTCGACGGCTGGTCCACCCCGCTACTCCTGCACGAACTCCTCCACCTCTACGAGCACCACGCCGACCCCGGCGCACTTCCGCCGGTGCTGCCGTACCGCGATTTCCTCGAATGGCTGGGCACGCGCGACATCTCGGCATCCGTCGCCGCATGGGGCCAGGTGCTCGACGGCGTAGAGGAACCGACGCAACTCGTCCCCGGCCTGGATCCGCACCGGGAACCCGGACCGTGCTCGGAGCGCGTGGCGTCGTTGACGGCCGAGCAGACGGACGCGTTGCGGGCGCTGACCCGCACCCACGACCTCACCCTCCACACCATCATCAACACCGCCTGGGCCCTCGTCCTCGCCACCCACACCGGCACCACCGACATCACCTTCGGCACCACCGTCTCCGGACGCCCACCC
>SEEV01000920.1 GCA_004211695.1 Rhodococcus sp. (in: high G+C Gram-positive bacteria) | reverse complement strand
GCGCTGGCCTCGGAGGTTCCCGCGGACTTCGCCCGGGTTCGCGCCGAACTCGAGGAACTGAACCGCGATCTGCGAGCCCGCATCCTCGATGACGACGGTGACCGCGGCGACACTCTGGGAGACGTGTTCCGCGGGGTCGACCTGATCGGAGATTCCGATGCCGGTCGCAGCTTCACTGCCTTCTACGACATGATTCTCGATCCGGCCCGCTCGTCTCAGATCGACGAGTGGATCGATGCAGTGCTGCAGCGGCCGTTCGCCGCCCAATTGACCCACGATCAGAAACGACGGTTCCGGGCGTTGCTGACCGAGATGGAAACCGCGGGCTCCGAAGTGCATTCGACGATGACGTCCCTGTCCCGGTCGTTGCGTCACTTCGTCCAGTCGCGTCACTACGAGG
Source organism: Rhodococcus sp. (in: high G+C Gram-positive bacteria) (assembly GCA_004211695.1). Lineage (GTDB taxonomy): Bacteria > Actinomycetota > Actinomycetes > Mycobacteriales > Mycobacteriaceae > Rhodococcus_F. Next base: position 886 of record SEEV01000920.1, on the reverse strand, counting down.
AACACCGCCGGTTGCAGCGGTTGCTGCGCAGCGCGCAGCAGAGTGCTGTCGCCGTGGCCACACGTCGCCGACCCTACGACCTGCTCGACCTCGACCTGGTGCGCGTGGGCATGAGCATCGAATCGGTCGCAGCACTTCGCCTGCACAACCCCGCCGACAACCTCGTCACCGAACCGGTGCTGACCCACGACGCCGGCACCGTCGATCTCGACGAACTTCGAAGGCTCGTCCGAGAATCCGAGATCGATATGGACGAACTGTCCGACAACGTCGCGGCGACGCTGCGCGCGCACGGTCGCGCCACGATCGGTGACGTCCTGCGCGAGTACCCTGCCACCCAAGGTCTCGCGAGCGCAGTCGGACTGATGGTCCTTGCCACCCACCACGGGCACGCGATCGACGGCACAGAAGACATCCACTGGATCTCCGGTGCGGGAGTATCACGTCGGGCGACAATTCGTCGTCGCTTGTTCGATCCGGCCGCCGACGAGTTCACCGCTCGTCCGGCGTTCGCACCCACGGGGAGCTCGACATGACCGACGAGCCGATGGCCGGCGGCCATTACCCCGGAGACACCGGCGAACTGGACCTCGAGACGCGGCGCGCATTCGTGCAGCTACTCAAGGGCCCTCTCGTCACCGCGGCCAAGCATCCCGAGGTGTGGCGTGCGGTGATCCGGGACGAGCGCATCCTCCGGTCCCGACTCGCCGACGTCTTCCTCGATCTCGTCATCGACGACGAGAACGAGCTGGCGTTCACCCGCCCCGCCGAGACCGGCAATGCCAACACCCCCACGGTGCTGCGCACCGAGCGTCTGACATTCATGGACACGGTCATGCTGCTCGCATTGCGCCAGCGTCTGCTCCGCGCGCAACCCGGCGAACGG
>SEEV01000919.1 GCA_004211695.1 Rhodococcus sp. (in: high G+C Gram-positive bacteria) | reverse complement strand
TGGTCAGTCGCGCGAGCCGGGCGCCGATCAGCGGCAGGGTCGCCATCGGGCTGGCCATGATCTCGCCTGCCCCGGAGAAGATGTCGGCGCACGCGATCGCGCAGTACTCCGCGCGGGTGGCCTCGGTGGTCGTCTCGGTCATGCCTGCTGCTCCTCTGCGAACTTCTTCACGGCGGCCTGGTAGTCGTCTTCGCTGCCGGACAGGTAGGTGTCGACGAACTGCTGCCACGTCTCGGGGGTCTTCGCCGCTTCGGCGTAGTGGCGCTGGAACTTCTCGTCGCGGCCGTAGCTGTCGCCGGCGAGGGTGAAGTGGGCGCCGTTCGGGGCCTCCACGACGCCGTCGACCATCATGCGGTTGAGGATGAGATTCTGCAGCGGAACGGTTTTCACCAGTTCCTCCGTCTCCACCACCCGCTCGACGGAGACGAACCGCTTCTCGGCCGCCGCGAAGTACAGGTCGTCGAAGTAGGGGTCGACTCCGGTGTAGGCGGCGTTGCCATGCTTGTCGCCGAGATTCAGATGGACCAGTGCCGCATCGAGATTCAGTGCCGGCATCGCGATCAGGGTCTCCGACTTGCCGGACGCGTCCGGGTACGGGGAGGTCACGGTGCGCAGTTCGTCGCCCCAGAAGGCCCGGACGTCGGACCCGAGCCCCGCCCGGATCGGCAGGAACGGCAGCCGGGCGGCGGCGGCCTCGAGGCCGCACTTGACCATGCCCTCGTCCATCTCGCGGACCTCGATCTCGCCGGCGGTGCGCGCCTTCGCGAACCACGGGTCGTAGAACGGGGCCGAATCGAGGGACACGAAACCGTAATACGCCTTCGTGACCTTGCCCGCCGAGCACAGCAGCCCCAGGTCTGGGCCGCCGTAGGTCACGACGGTGAGGTCGGTGACATCGGAGCGCAGCAGTGCCCGGATCAACGCCATCGGCTTGCGGCGCGAACCCCAGCCGCCGATGCCGATGGTCATTCCGCTGCGGAGTTCCCCGACAGCGTCGTCGAGCGACATCCTCTTGTCGCGCTTGCTCGCCATGGATGTCAGCCTTTCCTGGTGTTCGAGTGGGAGCGGGGCTTCCCGGTTTCGACGAACTCGTCGCGGTGCTCGTCCGCGACACCGGCGAGGTTGAGTTCGAAGGTGTAGCCCTGCTCGAGGCGGTAACTGGTCTTGACGTCGACGGGGTCGATGCCGTTGATGGCTTCCTTGGCGCAGCGGATGACCCGGGTGTCCTTGGCCGCGATCTTGGCGGCGATGTCGCGGGCGGTGTCGTCGAGTTTCTCGCGCGGCAC
>SEEV01000918.1 GCA_004211695.1 Rhodococcus sp. (in: high G+C Gram-positive bacteria) | reverse complement strand
CCGCCGCAGCGCCCACTCGAGGATCCGGGAATTCTCCCCGAAGCCCGGCCAGAGAAATTCGTCGTCATCGCCGCGGCGGAACCAGTTGACGTAGAAGATCTTCGGCAACAACCCGGCGTGCGTCCGGGTGCCGATGTCGAGCCAGTGCTGGAAGTAGTCCCCGACGTGGTAGCCGAGGAATGGCAGCATCGCCATCGGGTCGCGGCGCACGACGCCGACCTGCCCGGCCGCGGCGGCCGTGGTTTCCGACGACAGGGTCGAGGCCAGGAACACCCCGTGCTGCCAGCTGCGCGATTCGGTGACCAGTGGGATGGTGGTGGCGCGGCGGCCGCCGAAGAAGATCGCCGAGATCGGCACCCCGGCCGGATCGTTCCATTCGGGGGCGACGGTCGGGCACTGGGCGATCGGGGTGCAGTACCGGGAGTTCGGGTGCGCGGCAGGCTCTCCGGAGGTCGGGGTCCAGTCCCGTCGTTTCCAGTCCGTCAGGTGCGGCGGCGGCGTGTCGGTCATCCCTTCCCACCAGATATCGCCGTCGTCGGTGCGGGCGACGTTGGTGAAGATCGAGTTGCCCCGCTCGAGAGTGGCCATGGCGTGCGGGTTGGTGTGGACGCCGGTGCCGGGGGCGACGCCGAAGAACCCGGCCTCCGGGTTGACCGCATAGAGCCGGCCGTCGTCACCGAACCGCAGCCAGGCGATGTCGTCGCCGATCGTTTCGGCCGTCCATCCGTCGAGGGTGGGGTCGAGCATCGCGAGGTTGGTCTTGCCGCAGGACGACGGGAACGCCGCGGCGACGTAGTGCACTCGCTGCCCCTCGTCCTTCGCCATCTTCGACGCGATCCGCAGCGCGTAGCACTTCTTGCCGAGCAGGGCGTTGCCGCCGTAGCCGGAGCCGTAGCTCCAGATGGTGCGCTCCTCCGGGAAGTGGGAAATATATTTGGTGTGGTCGCACGGCCACGGCACGTCGGACTGCCCCTCGTGGAGCGGGGCGCCGACCGAGTGCAGGCATCGGACGAACTCGGTGCCCGCGATGAGCCTGTCCCACACCGGGGTGCCGGAGCGGGTCATGATCTGCATCGATACCGCGACGTACTCCGAATCGGTGATCTGGACCCCGAACTTCGGCTCGGCCGCATCGAGGGGGCCCATACAGAATGCGATGACGTACATCGTCCGCCCGGCCATCGCCCCGCGGAAGTGCTCGGTCATCACCGTCTTCATATCGACCGGGTCCATCCAGTTGTTCGTCGGACCCGCGTCGGCCTGGAACCGAGAACAGATGAAGGTGCGGTCCTCGACCCGGGCCACGTCGTCCGGGTCGGAGGCGCACCAGAAGGAGTTCGGTTTGCGCTCCAGTCGCACGAAGGTGCCCTTGTCCACCAATTGTGTGGTCAGCCGGTCCCATTCGGCGGCGCTGCCGTCGCACCACACCACCTCATCCGGTGCGGTGAGGTCGGCGACGTCTTCGACCCAGGACACGATCGCGGGATGTGAAGTCGGGGCGGCGGCGGCGGCGGCGGCGGTGGGGGTGCTCACGGGTGTTCTCCTCAAAGAATATTCGACACAATGTGGTGCTTGCGGTGCGGTGGATCACTGATGTTGATCGCGATACGGGACGGGATGGCCCAGGGCCCGGCTCACGTGGCGGGCGACGGCGGACACCAGCAGCCGATCATCGACCGACGGCAGCAGCTGGTCGGCGGGGGTGATCAGCGCCAGCGCCCGCACACAGGCGGCCACCACCTCGACAGACAAGGTCCGCACGCCGTGTCCACACAGCGCGGCGAGCAGCCCGGGCAGCACCAGCGCACCATAGGCGAAGCCGCCACCGTGCGCCCGGGCGCCGCACCCTCGGGGGCGCAGCCGGCGAGATCGACCAGGACATCGTTGTGTTCCATCAACCGGCGCAGCGGGAACGCCTCGGCATCGCGCTCGTGCCAGCTGCTCAGATCCCCGACCCCGGAGGCGATCAACACCGACGCCAGCAACGGCGCCCACGACGCGCCGGTGACGACGACCCGGCCGGCGCGTGGCGGGACGCTGCGGCGGCGCAGGGTGGTGATCGTCGCGGCCGCCACCGCCGCCGTCAGCACGTCCAG
>SEEV01000385.1 GCA_004211695.1 Rhodococcus sp. (in: high G+C Gram-positive bacteria) | reverse complement strand
CAGACAACCTCGATGTGCCCAGAGAACCCGCCCAGTAGAACCCTCGATGTGCAATGACCAGAGGAAACGGGTCGGGCAGAGACGGATCGGCCGCTGGATCGGACTCTGCCGAACGGACCTTCGGAGTCACGAACTCCGAACACGAGAGCAGCGAAGCGACGGTCGCGGCCGGCCCGTCGACGGTCGTTGCTGGGCAAGCCGTGTCCGCACGGACGATGACCGCCGAGCAGACCGCGCCCGCCGAGCAGACCGCCGCGGCCGAACGAACGGCGCCCGCCGAACAGACCGTTGACGCCGACCGGACCGCAGACGCCGACCGGATCGCGGAGGCCGGTCCGACGGTGACGGCCCGGCAACGGGACACGCTCATCACGACGCCGCCGAGCAACGCGGCTCTCGACGACGTGGAGGTCGGGCAGCAGGTCGACGATTTCGATCTGCTGATGGGTCTGGGCAGCGGCGCGTTCGGCCGGGTCTTCCTGGCTCGCCAGCGGTCGATGCAGCGGCTCGTCGCGGTCAAGATCTCGCACGACAAGGGCAACGAGCCGCAGACCCTTGCGCAACTCGACCACAACTACATCGTGCGGGTGTTCGACCAGCGGTTGCTCGAGGACCGCCAGCTACGCCTGCTCTACATGCAGTACCTGCCGGGCGGCACCCTGCTGCGGGTCCTGCGCCGCGTCCGCGTCACCCCGGAACGGGACCGGACCGGCAGCCTCCTGCTGGACGTGGTCGATGAGGAGATGCGGGAGAAGGGCGAGATCAGGCCCACCGACTCCAGCGTGCGGGACGAGATCGCATCGCTCACCTGGCCGGAGACGATCGCGTGGCTGGGGCGTCGACTGGCCGAAGCCCTCGACTACGCCGGCAAACGCGGCGTCCTGCACCGCGACATCAAACCGGCCAACATCCTGCTGACGGCCGAGGGTGTGCCGAAGCTCGCCGATTTCAACATCAGTTTCAGCGACAGCGTCACCGGGGCGTCCCCGCTCGCCTACTTCGGTGGGTCCCTGGCCTACATGTCTCCCGAACAACTCGAGGCGTGCCACCGCGAAATGCCGGGGACCGCGGCGGACCTCGACACCCGGAGCGACATCTTCGCGCTGGGCGTGATGCTGTGGGAGCTGATGTGCGGGCGGCGTCCGTTCGAGGACGAGGAAGTCTCGAGCGAGTCGCTCGTGGCACTCGAAGCGATGATGGACCGTCGCAGCCGCGACATCGACCCGGAATTTCTCGACCAGTTGCCCCACGACTGTCCCCCGTCGCTGCGACGGGTGCTGCTGACGTGCTTGGCTCCGAAGCCCGAGGACCGGTGGTCGTCGGGAGCCGAACTGGCCCAACAATTCGACCTGTGCCTCAACCCCCGGGCCCGCGACCTCGTCGATCCGCCGCCGAACAGTTGGCGCATGCGGCTGCGCCGCTTCGCGCTCCCGATACTGGTGTTCGGCATCGCGGTGCCGAACGCCCTCGCCGGCGCCTACAACTACCACCACAACAAGATGCTGATCATCAGCAATCTGACGCCTGAGGCCCAGCACTCGTTCGAGGGGATCCAGTTGGTGATCAATTCGATCGCTTTCCCGTTGGGCGCGATCATGCTGCTTTACTGGTGCCGATATCCGCTGCTCGTGCCTCGGGGTCTGCGGAAGGGGAAGTCGTACGACCGGCAGACGCTGGCCCGGGCCCGCACCGACACGTTGCTGCTCGGCGACCGGGTCGTGCTCGTGGTATTCGGGTTGTGGGTCGTCGCGGGCGTCGCCTATCCGATTTCCCTGCAGCTCGCGGCGGGGAACGTGCCGCCGGGCGCGTACGTGCACTTCATCGCGTCACTCATCGTGTGCGGTGCCGTGTCGGTGGCGTACCCGTTCTTCGTGGTCGCGTTCTTCGCGGTGCGCTGCATCTACCCCACCCTGCTGCCGCAGGACATCGCCAGCAGCGCCGACGCGCACAAGCTGCGGGGTCTCGACCGCCGGAGCACGCTGTACCTGGCCGTCGCGGCGTCGGTTCCGCTGGCCGGTGTGGCCGGGGTGACGTTCCTGTCGCCCGACGAGATCACCCTGGTGATCATCGCGGTCCGCATCCTGTGCGTCGGCGGCATCTTCGCGTTCGTCGGCGTGTACTGGCTGTTCCGGCAGTTGGAGCAGGACCTGCGGGCGCTGGAGCTCGCCGTGTCCCACGACCCCGTCCGGTGACTGTCGGGTTCAGCCGCCGTAGACGGACGGCTCCAGCGTTCCGATGTAGGGCAGGTCGCGGTAGCGCTCGGCGTAGTCGAGGCCGTAGCCGACGACGAATTCGTTGGGAATGTCGAAGCCGACGTTGGCGACGTTGATGTCGACCTTGATGGCGTCGGGCTTGCGCAGCAGCGTGACGACCTCGAGCGACGCCGGGTTACGCGTCGACAGGTTGCGCATCAGCCAGGACAGCGTGAGACCGGAGTCGATGATGTCCTCGACGATCAGCACGTGGCGGCCGGCGATGTCCTTGTCGAGGTCCTTGAGGATCCGCACGACACCGGAGGACGACGTGGAGGAGCCGTAGGAGCTGACGGCCATGAACTCCATCTGGGTGGGGATGGGGAGGGCCCGCGCGAAGTCGGTCATGAAGAAGATGGCGCCCTTGAGGACACCCACCAGCAGCAGATCCCCTTCCGGGGCGCCCACCGGGTAGCGCTTGGCGATTTCCTCGGCCAGTTCGACGGTACGTCGACGAATCTCGTCCTCGGAGATCAGTACCGATGCGATGTCGCCTTCGTACACGCGATCAAACCCTTCGTTGGTCGTCCAATCCGACGTTCAGCCTGCCACGTCGTCGGCGGACCACCAACCTCGCGTCCGGTGTGCCGCCCCCGATCGCCACCTGTCCCTGCCCGCGCCACCGCGCGACGAGGTCGTCCACGGCCCGTAACTGGGTGTCGCCGAGCCCGCGCGCACCCGCTGAGAGAAGCCAGCTGCGCAGTACCCGCCGGCGCACGGGTGGGGCCGACGACGCGAGGAATTCCGCGTCGATCTCCCCGTCCACCAGGACTTTCGCCGCGATGTCGGCGGCCGCCGCATCGAGCACGGCGCCCTCCTCCCGCAGGTGCTCCCCCGTGCGGGCCAGGGCCCCGGCCACACCGCCGCCCAGGACGTCCTCGAGCAGCGGCAGTACCTCGGTGCGCAACCGCACCCGCACGAAATCGGGCGACGAGTTGTGCGGATCCTCGTGCGGAGCGAGGCCGAGTTCCGCGCAGGCCTGCCGGGTCACCGCGCGTCGCACGCCCAGCAGCGGTCGCCCCCACGGACTGTCGTAGGCGCTCATCCCCCAGATGGACCGGCCACCCGAACCGCGCGACAGACCCAGCAACACCGTCTCGGCCTGGTCGTCGAGGGTGTGGCCCAGCAGCACCGGACGGGTTCCGCGCGCGGCGTCGAGCGCGCGGTACCGGGCCTGCCGGGCGGCCGCTTCGAGCCCGCCGGACCCGGTCACGTCGACGGGAAGCACCTCGGCGGACGTGCAGCCGAGGGCACGCGCACGCGCTGCCGCCTCCTCGGCCACGTCCGCCGACCCCGGCTGCAGTCGGTGATCGACGACCAGGGCGCGGACCGAACGCGCCTCGGCCACAGTGGCCGCCGTCAGCGCCAGCGAGTCGGCGCCACCCGACAGTCCGACCGCGACGTCACCGTTCGGCGCGTGCCCGGCGATCCAGCGCCGCACGGCGTGACGAACCTCGAGGATCGCCGGCTCCTCGGGAAGCAGCATCACCGGGTCAGCCCAGTACCCGGGACACCCAGGCGTCGGGCCGGTCGATCTCCGCAAGTCGGGGCAGGGTGTCGGGGCCGGTCCAGACCACGTTGAACCGGTCCATCCCGACCCGGTCCACCACGGCGTCGACGAACGCCTTGCCGCGCACGTACTGCGCCATCTTCGCGTCCATCCCGAGCAGCGCCCGGATGAGTCGTTGCACCGGGTTGCTCTTGCGGCGGCGCCGCTGATCGAACGCCGCGCGGATGGCGGCCACCGACGGCACCACCGCGGGGCCGACCGCGTCCATCACGTGGTCCGCATGCCCCTCCAGGAGGGTGCCCAGCACCAGCAGCCGGTCGAGTGCCTCACGCTGCGGCTCCGCCTGCGTCGCGCGCAGCAGTCCGACGATGCCGCCGGGTGCGCCCGACTCGTCCGGCTCGGTGCGCCCACGATCGCGGAGTGCCGCGGAGAGGCGGCCGACCATGTCGGTGACGGACTCGTCGTCCGCGGATCCGAGTGTCTCCACCGACTGCTGCATGTACCCGGTAAGCCACGGCGACGACGAGAACTGCACCCGGTGCGTCACCTCGTGCAGGCACACCCACAGCCGGAAGTCGCTGGGCCGCACCCGCAGCGTCCGCTCGACGGACACCACGTTGGGCGCCACCAGCAGCAGGGTTCCGTTGTCGCCGGTGAACGGGTCGTACTGGCCGAGGATCGCCGAGGACAGGTACGCGAGCATCGCCCCGGCCTGGATGCCGGCCGGCTTGCCGAGCAGCAGACCGGGTGCGGCGTCGCCGCCCGTGAGTTGCGACATCGAGTGCGCGGCGGCGTGGATCCAGCCCGCCCGGTCGAGGATCTGGGCGGTCGGCACCGGCAGTCCGTCGGCGAGGCCCGTCACCTCCCGGACGGGCAGTTCGGCGCGCATCGACGCGTCGGCCAGTTCGGCGACCACGGTTTCGGCCGTATACCGCGACGTCGCGGGCCCGCTGCGCGCCAGTTTCACCCCCGTCCTGGCTGCCAGGTTCCAGTCGACGGCACCGCGGAACGCATTTCCCTCGGCGGCCATCACTGGCACCCGCACGTGCGGAGCGCGGCCGCCAGTGCGTCGAGGGCGGGACGACTGACCTCCGGCGGTCTGTCGTTGGACATCAGCGCGAACGTGAGCACCCGCCCGTTCTGATCCACCACGTACCCGGCCAGCGCGCTGGCAGTGGACAGGGTGCCGGTCTTCGCCCGCACCCATCCGGCGCCGGTGCGGTTCCCGGACGCGTACCGGTCCGACAGGCTGCCCGTGGCGCCGGCCACCGGCAGGTAGTCGAGCATCGGCCGCAGAGCGGGCTTGCCGTCCCCCGCGGCGGCCGTCAGAACCTGGTCGAGCAGTTGCGGCGCGATGCGGTCGTCGACGGACAATCCGCTCGCGTCGTGCAGTGTGAGCCCCGACAGGTCGAATCCGGCGGCGGACAGTGCCTGACCGATGGTCGCGACGGCACCCTCGAACGATGCTTCTGCGCCGGCATTCATGGCAACCTCCCGCCCGATCGCTTCGGCAAGCACATTGTCCGAGTGTTCCATCATCTGCTGCAATCGGTCGCGCAGCGGCGCCGACTGCACACTCGCGACGGTGGCCGCACCGGGAGCCGCGACGCCCGACGTGACCGCCGACGGGTCGACGCCGAGCGCACCGGCGAGCGTTCGCCCGGCGTCCAGGGCGGGCGTCGAACTACGCGGCGACTCGTCGACGAGCGGGTCGGCCCGTCCGCCGTCGATCATGATCGGTTCGGTGGGGGTGATGAATCCGGCACCGACGTCGGTCGGGAACCACCCCTGCGCCATGGTGTCGCCCGAATAGATGCTCGTGTCGACGACGATGCGCGTCGCTTGGATGCCCGCGTTCCGGATCTGATCGACGAGTTGCGAGATGTGCGCGGCGCCCGGGTAGTAGCCGTTCTCCCCGACCGGCTTCGCGGTGAGAGTGGGATCACCACCGGCGACGAGGACGATCTCGCCGGGAGCCGCCCCCTGCACCACCTTCGTGGTGACCCGGCGGTCGGTCGGCAGCGACAGCAGCGCGGATCCGGCGGTGAGCACCTTGGTGGTCGACGCGGGCGTCATCGGGGTCTGCGGGTTGACGCTCCACAGCACCTGGCCGGTGACCGCGTCGGCCACGGTTCCGCTGAACTTGCCCAGGTCGGGGTTGGCGGCGGCCGGACCGACCGCCGCGGCGATTCCCTGCGCCGTCGGCATGGGTGCGTCGTCCGGGACCGGCGTGACCTGCGGGGCCGCGGTGATCGGCGCCGGTTCGGGGGCGATCGTCAGCTCACCGCGGCCCGCCGACGCGTTGTGCGCAGTCACCGCGACAACCAGAACAGCGGCCATCGCGAGCACCACGACGACGACCGACGCGAACAGAATTCGCATGTTCCGACGGTGGCGTCCCGCCAACGAGCCCATCTTCTTCTTTCCCTGGCCCGGCAACGCGCCTCCGTCTTC
>SEEV01000384.1 GCA_004211695.1 Rhodococcus sp. (in: high G+C Gram-positive bacteria) | reverse complement strand
CGTCGGGTTGTACCGCGACCGGAATCTGGGAGAGCCCGCCCTCGCGGCGCTCATCCAGGAAGATATCGGTGCCCACCCGGAGGACCCCCACGACGACACGCACGGGACCTTTTCCTTCGATGTCGCGAACGGATCATGTGGGGCTCTCAACGGCTTGCAGATCGTCGACGGATTCCTGCGGTCGCACACGATCGACTGGGCGCTGGTGGTTGCCAGTGATGCCGATCCCGGACGTGGGATGAGCGAGCACTTCCCCTTCGCCGCGACGGGTGGAGCCATCCTCTGCCGCTGGACCGACGACGAATTCGGCCTGGGGCCCGTTCACTGGGTGAATGTCTCCGATGCCGGTGAAAGCTTTAGTGCCACCGTCGGACTCGAAGATTCACGGAACGTACTTAGATTCCGGGAGTCGGAGTCGATGGACGAGCGATTCGCGACCGCCGGAGCGCAGGCGGCACGGGAATGCCTGGAGGCATCCTCTCTCGAGCTTGCCGAAATCGACCTGATCGTGGCCGCACCCGCCCGGCGCAAGTTCCGCACGGCACTCGCCGAGCACCTGGGTGTCCCCGTGCCGCGGATTGTGGTCGCGGACGACGAACGGATGCACACCGCATCGCTGGTGGCAGCCCTGGACCGCCGGACGGGTGGCATCCCGCCCGGGAACCGAGTCCTGATCATCGCCGTGGGCGCAGGGGTCACCGCAGGCGCCGCCCTGTACAGCGAACACCCCTGAGTCCGGAAGGACAACGGCTCATCCACCACCGGTACGAGGGGCGACCAACCGCCCCGGTGCCAGGCCCGCCGTGGAGCGCGCGGGCCGAGGGAGCGGTGTTGCAGTCGGCCTGTGCCCGCGTTCTCACGGACGTTCTCCTCCGAACAGGTTCGGTGTGGTTCGCTTCAGTCTGGTCGTGCGGCTTCGGTCCCGCCGGCCGACTCGACCGAGCGAGAACCGATCTGCGCACCCCCGCAAACGGAGACCGGGCAGGAGGAACACGATGACCGAACCTGTAGCGACACCGATCAGCAGCACCGGCGACTCGGTCACCGGGCACGTCCCCGGTGGCGCCGAGACGGTGCTGCAGGTCGCCGTGTGGCAGCTGCCCGACGCCCGGCACGTGGTCATGGTGGGGGAGGGCGGTCCGCTCACCGTTGCAGATGTCGACGGGGCGCAGCTCGCCGGGGCGATCCAGCGGAGATGGCTCGGCGCGACCAGCGGAGATGGCTCGGCGCGACCATGCTGGACGCCGCTCGGCTGCGGGCGATCGAATACTTCGAACGCATGGCCTTCGGTGACGATGTCGACAGCATCGGTCTCGACCAGCGTCAGCGCCTGGGCGAGCGCGGCGAAGATGTTCATCTGGTTGGCGTCGTGCATCGCGCCGCACGGGCCGTCCGGTTCGTCGGACAGATGCAGCAACCGCGCCTCGGGAAGGTGGACGACGACCTGGCCGGCGCAGTGGCCGTGGGTGCGGATCACGTGAACGGCACCGTCTCCGAACGAACAACCCGACATGTGTTGAGAGCCGATGACGAGGTGATCGAGCGAAAGTTCCTCGTAGGTCCGGGTGATGTCGGTGATGGGAACGTAAGGCGGGTGCATGGCGAGGAGCCGGCGCGCTGCAGCAGACGGATCCGCGAAGCCCGGTACCAAGCCGGACACGCGATCAAGGCTCGTTGTCCAGTAGGGGAGCCCGTGATCGTGGTACTGGCTCGCGTCGTGCGCGCTGACGGAATGGTGCACGTTCGAGCGGTCGAGCCCGTCGCCGAGGTTTGTGATGATGTCGTTGTTCCCGACATGGTCGGGTGACCTGGGGTCCCAACGTCTTAATTCGCTCGCATCCCGCTCCCACTGGTGTCGGAGGCACACGCAATATTGCATTCACACCAGTCACACAGGGAACAGAAAAACAGGCAAGTGCGCCATCGCCCCCGGACCGCTCTTCTCGCAGTGGGTGCGGTCACGGTGTTCGGTCTGACCGGGTGCTCGGCGATCGCCGATGCCGACCCAGACACCGGCTCCCTCGGGGGCAGCGGGTCCGGAGACGTGTTCGCCGCGGTGGAGACGATCGGCGACGGTGTCGAGGTAGTCGGCCATGGCTCGTGCGGTTTCGATGTCGAGGATCCGGCGAAGTCCGTCGCGGGCTCGTCCGGCGTAGCCGTCGGTGACCGTGGAGGCGCGCAGGTGCCCGTACTGCAGCGCGAGCGCGCCGCGACCGCCGGGCAGGCAGGCGATGTGCCAGGAGAGGATTCGCCGGAAGCGGTTGACATGAACCGGGCCGTGCGGATCCTCGGGGATGCGTTCATCGTGCGGGCCGCGTAGTCATTCAGCCATGCGGTGAAGGCCGCGATCCGACCGTTGGCGCCCTGACAGGTCAGCGCCTCCCCACGCCGCTTCCGGGAGCCCGGCGTGGACACGGCCCAGGCAGTTTTCACGGGGAACAACAACGACCCGTCCGCCATTCGCTCCAACACCCGAACCGCGCGGACCACCGGCGGGATCATCGTCCAGGATGTGTCCCGGGGAAGCCCACCGACCACATGCTTGCCGTCGCCGTCGCGGGCGCCCTTGAAGTAGTTGCCGTGGATTTGGTGGCCGCGGAGGCTAGTGGTCAGTCCATGGTCAAGGAAGTCGGCCTGGACTTCGAGTGCGATAGATGGTGGAAGAGCGAGTTCGAAGGGTCAGGTGTGGATCCGCCGACAACGAGACGAAGCAGAGGACAAGAGACCAGCACCGCGTCCACCTCGGCAAGGGGCCTCTCTGTTGGCCTCGTGGTTGCTTTGAACTTGCGCACGATTTGCCTCGCACGCTGCGCGCAGCCAGCCAACCCACTGTGCCGGGGCACGGTGGGGACGTGCTCGTCGAGTTCGGCTGCGCGTCCGCTTGCGGTCGCGCGGCACGCGGTGAATTGTCATGGTCATGGTCGACGATCTCGCGCGCGGTCGTGCCGCCTACCGAGGACACATCTGGGACGAGGCGTTCGCGTTGCTCAGTCGCGCGGACGAATCGACGGCCCTGGATCCGGACGATCTCGAGGCGCTGGCTGAGTCTGCCCACTTCACTGGCAGGACCGAGAAGAGTGTGCAGGCGCGCAGCCGGATCTACACCAACCGGGCGCGCACCGGCGACAACCGCGGCGCTGCCATGTGCGCATTCCGGATCCACCTCGTGTTGATGCTGCGCGGTGACGTTTCTCCTGCCATGGGGTGGCTCGCCCGCGCGCAGCGCCTCCTGCAAGAAGAGCCCGAGAGTGCGGTGCACGGCTACGTGTGCGTCGCCGAAGCGGAGACAAACTTCTATGGCGGCAACCTTGTGGGTTCGCTCAATCTGGCGCGCAGCGCGACACAGATCGGCACCCACTTCGCCGATCCGGATCTGGTGAACATCGGTCTGCATCAGGCGGGCCGCGCCCTCGTCAAACTTGGTGACGTATCGGGGGGAACGGCGCTGCTCGACGAAGCGATGGTCGCGGTGGCCGCTCGGGAGGTGAATGCAACCAGCTCCTGGTGGATCTACTGCAGCTCGATCAACGTGTGCGATTACATGTCGGACTTCGGTCGCGCCAGCGCGTGGACATCCGCATTCGAGAAATGGCTGTGCACGCAGCACGGTGCCACTGCACTCTCCGGGTCGTGCCGGATGCACCGATCCCGGATCCTGCGCCTGCACGGCGCCTGGACGGACGCCGAACGCGAGGCGCGCCAGGCCTGTGCGGAGCAGAACGGCACCATTGCCATGGATGCGGGCCAGGCGTGGTACCAAGTCGGTGAGATCCGGCGGCTGATGGGTGACCTCCCTGCCGCGGAAGAGGCGTTCGGGCACGCCGCGCGCTTCGGCTGGGACGTGCAGCCCGGCCTGGCATTGCTTCGGGCCGCGCAGGGCCGCACCGACGCGGCCGCGGCCGGTCTGGCACGCGCCCTCGCCGAACATCCCTCGGACCGCCTCACGAGGGCGAAACTGCTTCCGGCGCAGGCAGAAATCGCGATCGTCTCGGGCAGTCTGCAACTCGCACACGCGGCCACCGAGGAACTTGCCGCCATGGTGGACGGCGCCCCGCCGGCCGTCCGGGCCGCGGCGGCACAGGCGGTCAGTGCGGTGCGGCTCGCGGAAGGCGACCCCGCCGGCGCGCTGCCCGATCTCCGGGCCGCCGTGCAGATCTGGGCGGACCTCGACGTGCCGTACGAGGCCGCACGCAGCCACCGGCTGATCGGACTGGCCTGCCGTGCGATCGGCGACGAGGACACCGCGCGCCTCGAATGGGACACCTGTCGTGCGGTGTTCAGCCGACTGGGCGCGGTACCGGACGTGAAGTACACCGACGAATTACTCGGGTGTGCCCAACCACCGACACCGCTCCCGGACGGTCTCAGCGCCCGGGAGTCCGAGGTGCTGCGCCTCGTCGCGGCCGGACTGACGAATCAGGAGGTGGCAGCGAATCTGTCGTTGAGCAGGAAGACTGTCGCACGCCACTTGAGTAATATATTCGCCAAAATCGGGGTCACCTCCCGCGCCGCCGCGACCGCCTACACCTACCAACACGGCCTGGACTGACGCCGGTCGGTCCATCGCCGTGGTGCGCATCCGGACGGGCTGTATCAGTGCCCCGGCATAGCGCAGCGGGAGATAAGGGCGGAGAGTCGGGCTGCCGCACCGAATCGATTTCCGTAACGAGATCCGTCAGCTTGCCGTCGACGAGGCGAAGGCAGGCCAGGCGCGCGACACGACTGTCCTCGATACCGGATTGAGCGCGCCAGTGGGTCGAAATACCCATTGCGGCTGGTGCACGGGGGACGAATACAACCATTGCCCGATGCGACGGCGACGAACGCACCCTAACCTCAAAGCCATGGCTCCACGAACGACCCCCGCGCCACACAACACTCGCCAGAGCGTTGGCGCTACCGGGTGGTTCAGCGACCCCGACGGCAACGCCTGGCTGCAGCCCGTGATCAGCTGGTCGCCGCCGGCATCGAGGCGAGCGTGTTCCACCCAGGCCCGGCAGACGGGGCGGACACCTGTACGGCGACCCTCTCGCGCGGGCGCGGATCCATTCGTAACCGCCTGTGCACGCTCCGGGTCCGCACTGTCAGGAGTAACCATCGGCCTCGCCATCGGTTACCTGGTGTAGCCCGGTCGACGCTGAACCCAGTGGCGGCACCACGGTGTGGCCATCCGACCGCCCCAGAGGAGTGATTGTCGTGAACACCGCCACAGACCCGAACGGACCGGCGGATACCCGTGTGATGGGCATCGTCCACTCCGCTCTACGCCGTGACCTCGTCCGCGCGCGATGCGCGCTCACCGAGCGACCGTATCCTTTCGATGCCCAGCGGGTCGCGATAGCCGATCACCTCATCTGGATGATGAGCTTCCTCCGAGATCACCACCGGTCCGAGGACGCGCATCTCTATCCACTTGTGCGGGAACGAAACCGCGAGGCCCGAGCGCTGCTGGATGACATGGACCAAGACCACCGATCGATCGTTCCTGCAATGGAAGCGCTGGAACGGGCTGCCGCTGGCTACCGCGATTCTGCCGACGCCAGGGGCGAGGTGGTGGCCGCCGTGGACGTGTTGAGCGAATCCTTGCTGCCCCACCTCGAGCGTGAGGAGCGCGAGATGATGCCGGTCGTGTCGGCCACGATCACCGATACCGAATGGCGCCAGTGGGACGAGGAATACAACATCAAATCGAAGGGGCCGATCGAATTGTTCGACGAAGGACTGTTCATCGTCGACTCAGCCGAACCCGACGATGCACGGGCCATAGCCGAACTCGTGCCGCCGATACCACGCTGGCTCATGCTCAACGTGATGATCCGGCGCTACCGCGCGGGGGCGTTCCGGCGCTGGCGGACACCGCAGTTCTCACCGCTGCGCGCGCAGCTGCGTGGCTGTAGCGAAACGACATCGACCGCGCGCCCGACCATGGTGTGGGCCGTGCTGGCCGATGTCACCCGGGTGGGCGAGTGGAGCCATGAGTGCCGGCGAGCGCGCTGGCTGCACGGCGCAACCTCCTTTCGCGTCCTGAGCCTGCCACGCTGGTTCGACCGGATGATTTCGCTGACCGTTCCGGCCCACCACGACCGCGGCAACGCCCTGCACGGGGATCTCGTTCGACTGGCACGACTAGCCGAGCGGGATCAGGAGCCCGGGCCTCACCGGCTGCCGAACATCGAAGCGAGTACCCATCGAAGCCAGTACCCGTCGAACCGAGAACATGCAGAGATCCCGGCCGATGTCGCCGACAAGCGCATGGGGATAACACGACCAATCGCAGGGAGACTTTACGTCGGGACGTTGCGCGGAGAGGAACCGAGACGATGAGCCGCACTGAAGAAGTCAGAATCACCCAGAACTGCGCGTCGGGTGGTCAATATGACATGGGACTCGGCAGCGCCGTTATTAGAGCACGCATCGCCCGCGCGATCGCGGCGAACGAGGGAATCTCCACGCACCACCTCGCAGCCCTCCTCGACGTGACGGAATGGCCGACGCAGCAGCTCTACAGCTACGCGCAGGCAGCAGGAGCCCGGGTTGACACCGAAGGCGGTTGGTGGCCCCGGCCGACGAATGAGCCGCTGTTCGGTGACTCCTTCCCTGTCTAGATCCCAACGTCATACGGAGCCAGTTGCCCTCCGCAGTAGCCGCAGAGGGGAGTAGGACTTCGACGGTGACAGTCGCGTTTGTTATCCGTGGTGACAACACGGGCATGGACGGCGACCGGTCGCGATCTGGCCGTGAACGGTCAGACGCAGAACCGATGTCCTTGGAAATCGAGCAACCGGGCATCTGGCGACTCCTCGCGCCGAACAAGGTGCCTGCGCTCGGCACGCTCGTTGTACACCCACTATTTTCGCAGACCGGTTAGGAGATCATCATGGGATGGGACGACTTTCACCGACGGAACCGCGCAATCGACGCGGTTCTCGATTACGCCCACCGCACAGGACAAACATCACTGCCCTTCGAGGAAGTTCCTGAAGTCACCACCATCTTCGAGCACAGAAAAGACCTATTGCTGGCGCTACAGGCAAAATGGTCGAGAACCCTGGCGGGTTATCTCGAGTACGAACTGTTCGACGATGAAGAAAATTCGGGAATGAATTCCAAGTACTTGGCTGAGCTTGAGATTTATCCTGTGCGCCTTCTTCTTTTCGACCCGTCGTTGTCGGTGGTGCGTCGTTTCCCCACGTCATAGCGTGGGGCGAGGCGACTGTTCTTCGACCCCGTCGGGCGTCCG
>SEEV01000383.1 GCA_004211695.1 Rhodococcus sp. (in: high G+C Gram-positive bacteria) | reverse complement strand
GACGTCCGGCCTCTGGGCACCGAGCTCGAGCGGTCGTACGAGGTGTACGTGCGCGGCAGGCTGAAGTTCCGCGTCCAACAGATCGTCTACGTCGCGTTCTCCCTCGACGAGACGGTAATTGGCTTCGCGTTCCCAAGGGAGGAGCGGGCGGCACTCGTCGCGGTTGAGCCGCACAAGTTCCAGATGCCGCCCGCGGCGGACATGCGCTTCAACTGGGTTCACGCCGACCTTGCGGCACTGCACCCGGCCGAGGCGCGCGAACTCGTCATCGACGCCTGGCGCATGGTCGTCCCCCTAAAGGTCTCCCGCGCGTACGATCTCGCGAATCCCGACGGCCCGGGCTGACTGAGGCCAGTGCGTCCCATGGGCACTGTCAAACTTGAGGTCGCCTGAACAATCTGCTAACCACACAAGCCGCATTCGTCACACGCGACCTGGTGAATCGCGGAGGCGAACCGGCGAAAATCGCCGTCGGATTGCTCAAAGTTGACAGTGCCGTCGGCGGTGCGGATTCCGACAAGTTGGCGAGAATCGTCCGCTGACGCGATCGTGAATATCCGCAGGTCGGCTCGCTCAGAATCCGAAAAATTCGGGTGAGAACCAGCTCACCCCTGTTTGACCAGGGTGAACTGCATGACATCGACGCGTCCGCTGCGGAACTGGTCGGCGCAACCGGTCAGGTACTTCATGTACCGCTGATAAACCTCTTCCGAGGCGAACTTCACGGCGTCGTCGTGACGGGCCGCGAGCGCCCCGGACCACCGGTCCAACGTACGCGCATAGTGCGACTGCAACGGCTGAATCTGGTCGACACCGAACCCCGCCCGCTCCGCCGGAGCGGTCACCCAGTCCGGTTCGGGCAGCTGACCACCCCGAAAGATCTCTCGAACGATGAACACGGCGAAGCGCACGTAGGCCTCGGTGATCGGGATGCCCATCTTCTCCAGGGTGCCGCGCTGGTAGGCGATGATCGAGTGCAGCAACATCCGCCCGTCCGCGGGCAACAGGTCCCGGCACCTGTCGAAGAACGCCTGGTAGCGGTGGCGGCGGAAGTGCTCGAAGGCACCGATGCTGACGATGCGGTCCACAGGCTCGTCGAACTCCTCCCAGCCCTGCCGGCGGACCTCCGCGGTCCGCGGCCCCGACAGACCGGACACGAGCTCGGTGACGTGCCGGTATTGGTTGTCGCTGAGGGTGAGGCCTATGACGTTGACATCGTACTTTTCGATCGCGCGCAGCATGGTCGAGCCCCAGCCGCACCCGATGTCGAGCAGCGTCATACCCGGCCGCAGGTCGCATTTGCCGAGCGCGAGGTCAATCTTGGCCCGTTGCGCCTGCTCGAGCGTCATGTCCTCGCGCTGAAAGTAGGCGCAGCTGTAGGTCATGCTCGGATCGAGGAACAGCCGAAAGAAGTCGTCGGACAGGTCGTAATGGGACTGCACCTGCGTGACGAAGGGCTTGAATTCCGACATTCCAGATCCTTCCCTCAACCCGTCGGGGAAACTCGTCGGCCGACTCACCCGACGAACGCCACGCACCCGCGGCTGCATGAAGCTCACGTCGTGCCCCACGACCGGCAAGGCTTTTCGCCGGGCCACGACGACGATCCGGTAGCGTTTCGATCTCGGGTCGATCGTCGGTGGTGGATGGTTCCCGTCGCCGGCCACCCGCCCGGATCTGGTCCGCGACCCTCAGCAGCCGCCCCCAGGCGTCGCCGTGCCCGTGTGGGGCCCGGGACGGTGGGTCCGTATCGGGCACTCTTCGGTGCAGGAAGATCAGTCCACCGTGGTTTCCGGCTCGGTGGACGTCGCCGAGTCTTCGATCGTCTCGATCGAGATCGGTACGAGTTGCTTGTTGATGTAGCGCGTGACGTTCTTGTCTCGACGGATGGCCTTCCACGACCCGGGCCGGTAGATGGCCAAGACCTCGGTGTTCTTAAAGATTGTCAGCACGCCGTCCACCACCGAGGCGTCGTTGCCCTCGGGGATCAGGTCGACACCGTGGTCATTCTCCAAGTGAACGACGTATCCCGTCGGCAACCTATTGTCCATGTTCCGAGCCTTTCGCCCAGCGGGCTTTCGTACCGGATCGAAATGGTAGGGCGGCCCGTCACATCGAATCCGATCCAGCCCCCGACGCCCGGCATCGGGCCGGTGACCTGGTTGAGTTTACCCGGGTCAGGGCATGCCGTGCTGCGAGCCCGACGAGGGCGCCTGCGCACGAACGCGTCACGACTTCGGCGGGCGAGGGCCGCCGAATGGTGCGGCGGACGAGCGATCGAAGTACGGCGGCAACGACTTCGGGTGACGACCCCGTGCGACGAGGTGCGACGAGGTGCGACGAGGTGCGACGAGGTGCGACGCCACTCGAAGTCGAGATCGGCCGCCCGGCGTCGAGATCGGCCGCCCGGCCTCCGACGGGACGTACATGTACATCAGGGGTACCTCGCCGTCCACCGCGGGACGATAATGGGTCCATCACCAGAGGACGGCGCTCCACGCGCCCGGTCGGCGAACAAATCGCGACTCCCACCCTGGTGTCGGCTGAAACCGAATCGAGAGTGACCACCCATGACAACGATCACCAGGCGTGCGGTCATCGCAGCGGCCGCCATCGCCCTGTTCACGGCTCCGGGCGTCGCAGCGGCCGCCCCGAACCTGCACGGCGATCCGAACACACCAGGGACGCAGGTTCAGTTTCACAACGACCCGAACGATTCCAACAGCTACACGTGCGGCGCATTCGGAGCCGGCGGGGCAGGAGTCGGATCGAACCCCGGCGGTGGAACCGGCCAGGTCAACGGCACCTTCGGGCCGGGACCCGTCCAGGGCGGATGCGTCGGCAGCGACGGATCGGTCTACTTCCCCACCGGCAACGCCGAATGACCCCGACGGGCGGGCACGCCCCGGACGCCACGCAAGCTGCCAACCCACTTCCGGACAGGACCCCGTCATGGAGACCGCCCGATTCTTCGAACTGGTGACGGAGTCCTTCGAAGTCCTCGGTGTCCTGTCCATGGTGGCGGGGTTTCTCCTCGCCTTCGTCCTCGCGGCCCGAACATGGAAACGAACAGGCGATGGTGGTCGGGCGTTCAAAATGCTGCGCACCGCGCTGGGCGGAGCAATCCTGTTCGGCCTGGAGCTACTGGTCGCCGCGGACATCGTCAAGACCGTCACCTCCACGCCCTCGATCACGGACGCCGCCATCCTGGGGTTGATCGTGCTCATCCGCACCGTGCTGAGCATGTCCATCGAAATCGAGATCGACGGCGTCGCCCCCTGGAAGAAGGCATTCGTCACCGGACCGCAGGTCCTGGCGCAAGCAACCCACCCATCGGGACGCCAGGCGCCGAGCCGGGACCGCTGAGGCCCCCGGGCCAGTTCCCGCGGCTGTGGGGACGTGGGGATGTGGGGATGTGGGGATGTGAGGATGTGGGGATGTGGGGATTGCATACGGGAGGCGGAAGTAGTTTGGCGAGGTGGTTGGTCACCCGGGTCAGCCGCTTCGTCGGTCCGCGTCCGGCACGTGTTGTCGCGATCGTCCGTCGTAGAGCGGATGATGTTGAAGCAGAAGTCAATTGGGGCGATGTGGTGCCGGAGATGCTGTTCGACGCCGCCACGGCACGGCGAATGTTCCGCTGGTCTCGGTCGGGGTTGGTGTCGATCGGGGTGAGACCCGCCAGCGTCGACGTGCCGACCCGCTCCGCCTTTCCACGCAGCCGGCGCACCGCAGATCATCCGAGCAGGGTGACCCTGCCCCGATCCGATCTATGACACCGATCGGTTATCAGGTGCGAGACGACCGGTGCCGGGTCGCGCGGAACGGGACGAGGATGAACACCGCGATCGCCAGGTAGCCGAAGACCGCAACAACCGGCAGGAACAGTCCCAGGACGATCATCACCACGTAGGCGCCCAGACTGGGTGCGAGCCGCTTGTTGAGCGTCTTGAGGTCCTCGTCCGTCATGTCGGGCCGCACCAGCTGCGCGTGAACCGCGTAACGCCACAGGACCCACACCAGCACCGCCGTCAGAAGCAGGTTGATCCCGAAGACGGTAGTCGCGACGCGCTCAGCGTTCGGTTCGCCGATGAACTCCGCCAGCAGCCGCGTCGGGAATGGGAGCAACGCCACCACCATGAGCAGTATCAGATTCAGCTGAACGAGCACCGGGGTGGCACGGTCGAGGCACTCGGTGATCACCGTGTGCGCGAACCACACCGCGCCGATGGTCGAGAAACTCACCAAGTAGGCGAGGTATGAAGGCCACTGGTTCACCAGCGCACCCAGCAGGTCGTCCTCGGAACCGCTGGCAACCCCGAGCTCGAGGACGAGCAGGGTGATCGCGATGGAGAACACACCGTCGCTGAAGGCCTCCAACCGCCCGGTCTTATGACCCCGTGGGCGAGCCCGTGGCCCTTCATCGTTCACAGTGAGATTCTTCCTCCTCACGACCCGGCACCGACGACTAATCGATGGACGAAGATTGGCCGACCGCTATACGACCTGCTACCGGCGTCACCCCGCCTGGGTCGGTCGGCACCGGACACGCGAGGATGACGCGATTCGACTCCGACGTCGATCGACGCCCGTGCGACTTCCCGAGTGGGGCACCTTCGTCCGGATCGCCTCGACGTCGACATGATGCTTCAAGTGCCGCATCCCCCACGACGGGTTCGAGTCGGCGGTCCTGGCGCGGAGCGTGCGCTGGTCGTCTTCGAGTCGGGACTGGATTGGCTCGACTGTTGTTGGGCAGATGTCGATCGCTAGGTGCGGCGATTCCTCGCACGGGCCGTTCCTGCTCGAAGCCGACGTGTCGGGTGCGACACCGATGGCACGTGCCCGGGATCGCCGCGGTGTCACCGCGGGTGTCAGTCCGGGAGTTGGTGTCGATCGGTGACCAGGATGTACACGTTGATCGCTATCACCCACGCGGGGAAGACCAGCACCACCCAGATATTGAAACCGGCCACCAGCAACAGGCTCAGTGCGAGCAGGTAAGTGGTGATCACCACCCCTCGCGGCATCAACTCGGTGCGCAGCCAGATCGTGGCCAGCGAGATCATGAACACCGCGGCCATACGGATCGCGTAGACGTTGCTGCCCTGCAGCATCGCTTCCCGACCGAAGTACACGATCTCGTTTTCGGCGACGGTCGAGCCGCGGGAGACGGCGAGGAGCGCGCCCGCGAGCGTCATCGAGACGAAGGTCATGCCGAGGAACAACAGTCCACTGCCCATAAAGACCGTCGTGAAGAAGCGGTCCTCGAGGTCGCCGAACCGATCGCGCTGGACCCCGATGAACCACAGGAACGCGATGCCCGCGATCGGGGTGAGGGACAGGGCGGTGGTGATCTTCGATCCGCCGTGTACCCAGGGCGCCCCCGCGGCGGCCGGCATCGCCGTGATCAGCAGGACGATGCTGATGATGAAGAGCGCACCGAAGACGATGCCCGCGATCGCCGCGGAACGCGGCGTCCGCAGCCGGTTGTACTGGACCTCGATGCGTATATTCGCCATGCTCAATCCTGATCCTGGCCGAAGTTGAGCTGGTGCTGGCGGTCTGCCGGCAAGCCCGCGCACGCACCACGGGCGGGGGACCCCGTCCTTCGAGCGACCGGCCGGCGGGGTCGATGCCCGGCAAGACCACCCACGGCGGAGGCCTGCCGGTCATCGGGTGCCTGGCTCCGACTCACGCCGGTGGCTTCTCGCACCAGAGCCTTCCGTGAGTGCCGAGGGCCGCGATCCGTTCCTCGGCGGGGACGGCGCCGGGCGCGGGCCCGATGAAATTCGGTATCGCACGCGCCCCGTCCCCCCCGTCACGGAGTGGATCGTCGGCCGTGCTAATCGCGGGAGAGCATGGCGGCCGCTTCCCGTTCGAGGTCGACGTAGGGTTCACCGCTGACGTCGACGACCACCCGGTTCAGGGTGCCGCCGGTGAACGCCCACGGCGCGGTGCCGGGGTAGTCGTCGGTGACGGGTTCCCCGGTGTCGCGGCCGGCGCACAGACCCTCCCCGGCGATGCTGAACTTGCCGGGCTGGGTCTTGATCCGGCCCTCGCCGACCTTCCGGTCCCCGTAGTACAGGGTCAGCACCCCGTGGGCGGTGCCGGGCGGATCCTCACCGTCCTTGTCGAACGAGGCGGCCAGGAGCAGGTTCTCGCCGGTCGGCAGGTCCTCGGTGGCGACGATCCGCTGTTCCTCGCTGCCGAGGAAGTTGTACTCG
>SEEV01000917.1 GCA_004211695.1 Rhodococcus sp. (in: high G+C Gram-positive bacteria) | reverse complement strand
GGGTGGGCGTCCGGAGACGGTGGTGCCGAAGGTGATGTCGGTGGTGCCGGTGTGGGTGGCGAGGACGAGGGCCCAGGCGGTGTTGATGATGGTGTGGAGGGTGAGGTCGTGGGTGCGGGCCAACGTCCGCAACGCATCGGTGAGCTCCCGCGACAGCGACACCCGGTACTCTTCGGGGAAGGTGGACGGGACGCGGTCGCGCGCGGACGGCAGCAGGATCGTCGGTCCTTCCAGCCCGTCGAGGACTTCGGCCCACGCGGCCCGGCTCACCTCGAGCGACTGCTGCGCAAGCCATTCCAGATAGCGGCGATACGGGCGGGGTCGTGGCACCGCGCCGGGGTCCGCGTGATGCGCGTAGAGCTGGAGGAGTTCGTGCAGGAGAAGGGGCGTGGACCAGCCGTCGAGCAGGATGTGGTGGTGGGTGAGGACCACCTGGTGATGGGTGGGGCTGTGGGTGATGTGGGTGAGCCGCAGCAGGGGTGGTGCGGTCAGGTCGAACGGGGTGGTGCGGTCGGCGGTCACGATATCGTGGGCGACCGTCCCGTGGTGCCCGCCACTGAGATCGTGGTGGGCCCAGCGAAGTGGTGCGGGCGTGATGATCTGAATGGGCGTCCCGTCGGGCATGCGTCCGAATGCGGCGCGGAGATTCGGGTGGCGGCCGAGCAAGGTGGCCGCGGCGGCGCGGAGGCGGTCGGCGTCGAGGGGACCGTCGATGTCGAGGACGAGTTGGACGACGTAGGTGTCGAGAGCATGGCTGGTCAGTTCGTGGTGGAAGAGAAGTCCGGCCTGCAGCGGAGTGAGGGGCCAGACGTCGGTGAGGGTGGGGTAGTCGTGGTGGAGTGCGTCGAGGGCGGGTTGGTCGAGGTGGACGAGGTCGAGGTCGCTGGGGGTGAGGTGGCCGGCGCCGGGTCGGCTGGTGTGGTCGGCGAGGGCGGTGAGGGCGTCGGTCCAGAGTTCGGTGAGCTCGGTGACATCGGCGGCCGGGAGCACATCGGGTGGATACACCCAGATGGCGCGCAGGATCGAGGTGCCCCCTGACTCGTCGAGGTAGGCGTTGACATCGAGAATCGCTGCGACGGGAACATTTCCGAGAATCGTGGTGTCGAACTCGATGCCGGTCACCGGTTCCCAACCGGCACCGTTCGAGGGTCCGTGCGGCGCGGCGAGTAGATGGCCGAGGTAGTTGAGTGTGATTTGGGGTTGGGGGAGGTTGCGGAGTTGTGTTGCGGTGTGGGGGTTGAGGTAGCGGAGGGGGCCGTATCCGGTGCCGTGGTCGGGGGTGGTGCGGAGT
>SEEV01000916.1 GCA_004211695.1 Rhodococcus sp. (in: high G+C Gram-positive bacteria) | reverse complement strand
ACCGGCGGTGCGGGAGGTGTCGTACGGTGTCGCCGTCGTGCCCCAGACCGGGTTGTACGTTTGGGATCCGAGTCCGAACTCGGGGGTGTTGGTCTTGCCGATGATGATGGCACCGGCTGACTTGATCCGCGTGACGAACAGCTCGTCCGCGTCGGCGATCCGGTCGGCAAAGATGGGTGATCCGGAGGTGAACGGCAGTCCCTCGACCGCGGAGAGGTCCTTGACGGCGTGCGGGAACCCGTGCATCCAGCCCAGGTAGCGCCCGGCGGCCAGTTGGCGGTCCCGCTCGCGCGCCTCGGTCAGCAACTCGTCCCGGTCACGCAGGGCGACGATGGCGTTGACACTGCGATTGTGCAATTCGATGTGGTCGAGATAGGCGGTCATGACGTCGGCGCACGACACTTGGCGGCTCTTGATCAAACCACTGAGCGTCAGCGCGTCACACATGACGAGCTCTCCGTATTCGCGCGGCTGGGACGAGGGTCCCGGGCGAGTCCGGCCGGAATCGCCGGCGGTGACGGGGTCGATGACGTGTGACATGGGTGAACCTCTCCACGTTTCAAGAACGAGTACCGGCGAACCGCCGACGTGTATGAACTCCGACCGCAGCATCGTTCAAAATCGGCGGTTGGTGTGGTCGAGGTCGCGTCGCGGCCCGGTTGCCCGGCCGCGACACGACCTCATTCACGGTGTGAGCACGAACTATTGGCCGAGGTCGACGATGGCGGCAACGGGGCCGCCGCCCTCCGGACCCTGGTGTGCTGCCGACACAGACACGAACACCGCCGGATCACCCGTCACCGACGACGCGACACCGCCAACGCAGGACTTGATCTGGCGGTGCCAGTGCACGTCCGAGTCGTCGAGCATCGCGTTGCGGCGGCCACGTACCGTCCCGTCCTGGCTCGCTTCACACTTGAGGAAGACGTTGACGAGTTGGCCGTCCAGGTCGCTCGTGTGGGGCCGCTCGGGCAGCTCGAGTCCGGCGTCCCGGATCGCCGCCCAGATGCCGTCCTGGTCGAGCGGGTCCTTCATCACACTGTGCCCGATCCGGTAGCGGCCGCCGACGCCACGCGCATTGCCGACCACGACGACCTGGGCCCTGTCCAACTCGACACCCGACGAACAGGATGCCACCGACGAGAAAAGGTCCCGGCGGTGCATGACATCGGCGTCGCTGGGCATGTCGATCTCGCCGAGCGCGACGGCAATCCCGAGTGCCGTAACGCCGTTGGACAGGTCCATCGACTCGTGGGTGTGCTCGGTCCACACCGTCTCGCCGCGGCTCTTG
>SEEV01000915.1 GCA_004211695.1 Rhodococcus sp. (in: high G+C Gram-positive bacteria) | reverse complement strand
GCGGGATCGTCGTTGACGGTGCTGGTCAACCACCTCAAGAGCAAGGGCTACGGCAAGCCCGCCGACAACAACGCGCTCCGCCGCCGGCAGGCCGAGCGGATCGCCGAGATCTACCGGCAGCTGCGTGCCGGTGGGGCGGAGTACGTGGCGGTCGTTGGCGACCTCAACGACACCCCCGACAGCGCTCCTCTCGCACCGTTGCTCGCCGGCACCGATCTGAGGGATGTGTCCGAGGTGACCGGGTTCGACGACGGTGGCCGGCCCGGCACCTACGCCAACGGCACCGCGAGCAACAAGATCGACTATGTGCTGCTCTCACCCGCACTGTTCGACCGGGCGACCGGCGGGGCGATCTTCCGCAAGGGTGTCTGGGGTGGGAAGAACGGTACGTTGTTCGAGCACTTCCCGACCATGACCTCCCCGGTCCACGCCGCCTCCGATCACGCCGCGATCTACGCCGACATCAAAATCGGCTGATCGCCTGTGCTGCTGTGCAGTGACGCGGCGCGATCAGACCGGCGCTTGCTGGTCACGACATGCGAAGAGAACGTTCGTTGGGTGGACAGGCATCTCAGCGAGCGGTCCACCGGGCGCGCGGGTAATCCCGTCAGCGGGGTCCAATTTCTTGACTGCAGCCTCGTCGCCTGAGGCGAACGTTCCCGACAACCGATCCGCAGGGCTTTCGAGCGCATCACGATCACCGAACGTGATGCATTCTGCGTGTGGCCTGATCGATCCGGCTGGTGCGGTTGGACCGTGCCCGACACGGTTCGGTCTCGAGAGGGGATCGCCTCATAGGGAGCAACCCGACCGGCCGTCTCGTTATCGAGCAGCCTTTGATTCGATTGCATGACCCGGGCGGATATTCGAGACTGTGACCTCGACCAACTTCCCGTATCGCAACAGCAACCGTGGTCGAACAGGTAGAAAGGCGGGGGCGTCACCGTCACGCTGCCGCCTGTGGAGCGTGGCCGCCGACCGAACCGCACACCGAACGGGATCGGTGAGCGGCGGTTCCTCCCCCTGTGGACGGATATCGAAGTCACCTCTTGCCCGCCCACCTGGCACGGGGATCGAATCCTGTTGCCTTCTCGGCTTGCGCGTAGGCCCGCAGGGCTTCGGCTGCAGAGCTGTCCAGCTTCGGTGGCACCGTGACCTCGGCCCTGACCAACAGGTCGCCCGCCTTGCCGCCACGTACGGGCACTCCGCGACCGCGAATTCGAAAGGTCCGTCCCGCTGCCGTGCCGGCTGGGATTTTCATTCCGACGTGACCGTCGAGGGTGGGGACGGAGAT
>SEEV01000914.1 GCA_004211695.1 Rhodococcus sp. (in: high G+C Gram-positive bacteria) | reverse complement strand
GTTCTGAACGGGGCCACTACGGTAGGGACCATGGACATCGAAGCCTCGCTGGCCGGCCGCGCGCTGGTGGTAATCGTCGACGACCGCACCGCTCACGGTGACGGCAAGGACTCCATCGGACCCCTGGTGACCGAGTTGCTGAACGAGGCAGGCTTCATCGTCGACGCCATCGTTGCGGTGGCGGCCGACGAAGTGGAGATCCGCAACGCGCTCAACACCGCGGTCATCGGCGGCGTCGACCTCGTCGTCTCCGTCGGCGGCACCGGCGTGTCGCCCCGCGACGTGGCCCCCGACGTCACCGCCGAGGTCCTCGACCGCGAGATTCCGGGAATCTCGGAGGCCCTCCGGTCTTCCGGACTCGCCGCCGGTTCGCTGGACGCCGGTCTGTCCCGCGGGCTCGCCGGAGTGTCGGGCAGCACACTCGTGGTAAACCTCGCCTCTTCCCGCGCTGCGGTCCGGGACGGCATGGCCACTCTGACGCCGCTCGCGGCACACGTGATTTCCGAGTTGTCCGGTCTGGAAGGCTGAGACGATTTCTCGTTCCGACGAGCCGGACTCGCACAGCGAGCCCGACGAACAGCAAGTTCCGAGCCGGGCCCCGATCGACAGGGCCCGGCTCGAGCGCGTCTTCGGGGACGTCTTTCCCGACACCACCGCGGACGAACGCGGACAGGACGAGCCATCTCAGTATGTGGACAAGGGCCACGAGTCCGAGGAGTGGATTCGGCGTCAGGTTCCCCCTCACCATGGGTAGCCGCCTGGTTGAAATCTGGATGAATCTAAGTGTTGCCGGCAGTAACTGAAAAATTTGCGCCAGGAAAACCACTGGTAAAGCCGGATTTCATTCGCGTCGTCCCAAAGCGGGGCTACCCGTAGGTAACAGTCCGTTTCAAACTTTGTGAGGCACATCACAATTGCGTCACGAGGTGATCACGTTGCCCAGGTTCTTAGCTCAGGTTAATGTCCCTGACGAGTCAGTACGAAGATGGAGGGCGGGGCGTGGTGCCACGTCGTTGCCCGGACGAGCCTCCTTGTGAGGTTTGTCTCTGGTGTCGAAATTCTGGCAATTGGTCGTCCGCAGTTAACGCTGCGGACACCTTTGCTGCGAATACTGCGCTGGGCCCGAAATGGACCACTCCTCAGTTTCGATCGTCGAGGCTGGGAACCTGCTTGAATCCTGATGAGGGGAACGAATGAGCGAGAACCGCAAGTCCGGCCTGCGCCGTGGCGCCCGTATTGCAGGCCTGGGTGCTGCTGCGGCTGTTGCACTCGGTTTGATGTCCACTGGTGCGGCG
>SEEV01000382.1 GCA_004211695.1 Rhodococcus sp. (in: high G+C Gram-positive bacteria) | reverse complement strand
AAAGAACTCGAGACCGACGTCCAAGCCTGGATCGACGCATGGAACGACGATCCAAAACCCTTCGTGTGGACCAAAACCGCGGACGAAATCCTGGACAACCTCGCCAACTACTGCACGCGAATTAATCAACTGAACAACGACTCAGGACACTAGCGGCAACTGTCAGTCCGAGCCGGGGCTGGGAATCCAGGTCATGACCGCCCAGATCACGGCCGTATCGAGCGCGATGATCAGAATCGCCCACGCCGGGTAGTGGGGCAGCCATAGGAAGTTGACGACGATCGATGCTGCTGCGATGACGACCGCCAATGTCCGCGCCCATATTCCACCGCTGAACAGCGCGACGCCCACCAGCGCGATCACCACACCGAGCACGATGTGGATCCAACCCCACACGGTCAAATCGAATTCGTAGGTGTACTCGGCAACGACGACGAAGACGTCGTCGTTGGCGACCGCGGCGATCCCCTGCAGGATGTGCAGCACGCCGATGGTGACCAGAATGACCGCGGCACCGATCACCGTGTCGGCTGCGATCTCCTGTGTGACGCTCGACTTATCGGGCACGACGGTTCACCTCTCCGGACTCGGGTGCTGGACGCACGTTCTCAGTGTGCGCCGCAACCGGGGTACGACGCCCCGACTTGCGCGAATTTTCGGAGCAGCCGGCGTCCGGGACGTTCACAGAGCCGCAGGAAGCGGTCGGCGACGAGGACCTGGCCGGGATTTCGGTGAGATCGACCGCCCGGCCCCAGCAGTGCCATGTGCCGAAGAGCCTGAAACGGTGCCCCGGATGCTTCCAACTCGATGTCGTTGTTGCGGTCGGGACTCGAAATGGACTCGAAATCACCCCGTTTCGTACCGTGGTCGGTGATCGTTCCGAGCGTGGTATCGGCTCGAATCCTCTCGTTCACGAGGAAATGTGCCTCGAATTGTGCGGCGAACGTGGTGCGAAGCAGCGGACAATGGAAGTACCGGGCCATTCGGACCGCATTCGGAAAGAGGATCGCCATGTCCGAAGATTCGTCGGTCAAACAGGGAGTCGCGGCAGGCACCTCCATGGGCGCCGCCATCGTCATGGTGACCGTGGGTATCATCCAGTTCTTCCAGGGGATCGCCGCCGTCGCCGAAAACGAGGTGTTCGTCGTCGGCGTGCAGTACACCTTCAAGTTCGATCTCACCGTATGGGGCTGGATTCACATCGTGCTCGGTGTACTGGTCGCAGTGGTCGGTCTCGCGCTGTTCACCGGGGCCGGGTGGGCGCGGGTGTCGGCGATCGTCGTCGCGGCACTCTCGATTCTCGCCAACTTCCTGTGGCTGCCGTACTACCCGTGGTGGTCGGTGCTGATCATCGCCCTCGACGTCGTGGTGATCTGGGCCGTGTCGACCTGGAAGCCCTACTCGCCCGAATCGCACACTGCGACGCGCTGAATACGCGCACGAGACCGGGCCAGGAGGACGGAAAACAATGAGCGAGACCCTTCCCTCGCACGGCGACCACGATCCGGCGCGGCGACCTAACTCTTCCGCGACGCCCGAAGGTGGGCGGTCGATGTCGGTGCGGGGCGCTGCCTTTCTCGGTGTCGGCTCCATGGTCGGAGCCGGAATCTTCGCTCTGCTCGGCGAAGCCGGTGCGGTCGCCGGCTCGGCAGTGTGGTTGTCGTTCGCTGTCGCGGGCCTCGTGGCGTTGCTGCAGGGATATGCGGTCGCGAAGCTCGGCGCGACCTACCCGTCGTCGGGTGGCATCGTCACGTTCCTGTTGCGGGGATACGGTCGCGGGCACATCACCGCCGTCGCCTCGTGGCTGCTCTACTTCGCGGCGATCATCGTCACCGCGATGGTCGCCGTCTCGTTCGGCAGCTACGGGGCGGCGTTGTTCTTCGACGACTCAGTGGCGTGGGCGAAGATCCTGACCAGCGCGGTGGTGGTCGCCGTCGCCGCTATCAATATCGCGGGTGCGAAGTTCATCGACCGAGTCCAGAGTGCGATCGTCGTCGTGCTCCTCGCCGTCTTTGCCGTGTTCATCGTCGTCACCCTCGGCGAACTCGAACCGGATCTGCTGGCCCCCTCCACCTATCCGCCCGCAGCCGACATCATCTCCAGCGTCGCCCTGACGTTCTTCGCGTACCTGGGATTCACGGTCATCAGCTTCACCGGAGGGGACCTTCCGGACCCGCGGCGCAACCTCCCCCGGGCGATGTACACAGCACTGGGGATCACGACGGCGCTCTACGTGCTGATCGCGCTCGGGGTCTTCGGCACCCTGACGGTGCAGGAGGTCATCGACAACGGGGAAACCGCGCTCGCGCTGGCGGCGAAACCCACACTCGGTGACGCCGGATTCGCGATGATGGCCGTCGCGGCCCTGCTGGCGACCTCCTCGTCGGTCAACGCCAACATCTACGCGGCCGCCGGGTCGACGGCGAAACTGGCGGAATCGGGAACCTTTCCCCCGGTCTTCGGGCAGCGCGCCCGGGTGGGTGGCACGCGCGGCCTCGTCATCTCGGTGGTCCTGGTCCTGCTCCTGGCGAACCTGGTCGATCTCACCGCGATCGCGTCACTCGGCAGCGTCGTGGCGTTGGTGATCTTCCTGGTGACCTCGATCGCCGCCTATCGGCTGAGGTCGGAGACCGGATCCCGGGCGTCCATCCTGCTCGCGGGCATCACGCTGACCGTCGTCGTGCTGGCCGTGTTCGCAGTACAGACCCTGCAGACCGCGCCCGAGACGTTCACCGCCATGATCGCGACCCTGGTGCTCGCCGTGGTTCTCGACCTGACCTGGACTCGGCGGCGACGCCGACACCAGACTCCAGGGCCGACGACCTCACCGCCCGCGTGACGAACCGGCAGGCCATCAGGTGGAAACTGCATCACTCGAACGCCGGGGCCCGCCCACCGCCCCACAACTGCTCCGTGAGGTCCTGGAAGCACACGAACGTGACGGGGTCATCCTTCCTGCGCAGCACCGACCTGCTCACCGCTGCACGCACAACGAAACCTTCGCAATGGGCGAGTTCGATTACCTTGCCCGCACAGTCGCGCAGCAGCGTCACCGCTGCCGGACCGTCCGGCGACGACACCGGATCGACCACGTCAGCGACCGAACACCCGGCAAACCACTTCTCGGGGTATCCCAGCATCCGCTCGAGCGCCGGGTTGGCATGCACGATCACGCCCTCTTCATCGACAGCAAGGGCGGGAACCGGAAGCCGCTCGAGCAACCTCAGTGCCGGAAGCTGCTCCAAATAGCCCATCGCGGTGTTCGGGTCCGACCGTCGCCTGCCTCTACTCGGCCCTGTCGACGCCCACTTCCGTCTCCCCCAACCGACCAACACATCGATCGGATGCCCCCATCGGGCTCGTCCTCCGAGCATCGTCGCACTGTATCGGCGGCCAGATGGTCGAGTTATCGTTGCCCGACGTCGTCCGTCGCCGGCACCTTCACCGGGACGGCAGTGTCGAAAATCCTTGGCGTAAAACAACATAAACACTCTCTGTGCGTAATGTCGACACAGGATACTCAGCCGTCCGCGGGCCTCTGTGTCAGCTTCATTGGGCTGCTTTCACCCAGGTCACCAGTCGATCGCACGAGCCGCGATCCGCCGCCGTAGCGGCCGGATTACCGAGAATCTTTGCGCTCGTGTTATTTTCGACTTTGATTCGTCCGCGTCGCCCGTCGCATGCGACGGGACGATTTCACTCGCCGTGCGGGACACTGGTTCTGCCGATGCAAGCGCCGAGTTCCCGCGCTGTGATGCATTCCATAATAGCGGCAACGAATCCGAAGGACTTATCCCTACGGGACGTCGGTCTGCTCATTCTGGGACACGACGGCGGAATCGGGCCCGCGGCGCCCGATATGAGTTTCATTGCTGACCCTTACGCCACACACAGATGATCGCTCGCCGGAGATCAGGGAAAGTAAAGGTGCGCTCCGTCGCGACCACGGCGCAATAGGGTGTAAAGCGGCAGTTCGTTAATCCCGGTCGATGAAGCGCAGCAATTCGAGGTTCGGTATGACACAGTCGGGCGGAAAGACCACGCGGATATCGCTGCGTGCGTTGTTGTGGTTGGCAATCACCATTCTGGTGTCGCTGTTCGTCGTGTCGGTGGTGTTCTCGGTCTACGGCCGGAACGGGGTGCGTGATGCCGTCGACGAACTGGCGCAGGATGCGATGCCCGCCCAGCAGTCGGTGGCGATGTTGCGTACGGCGTTCGTCGATCAAGAAACGGGGCATCGCGGTTTCGTGGTGACCGGCGACCCCCGGTTCCTCGAGCCTTACGATGCAGGCCGCGGCGAGGCCACGAAGTTGCTGTCCGCCCTCGATGCCGACCTCGCCGACGACGGCCCCGCCCGGGCGGCGCTGGAGGCAGTGAGGCAGGCAGCGCAGGACTGGACGGTGCAGGCGGCGGAACCCGGGATCGCCGCCCGACGGGCCGGACCCGTACCGCCGGACCCAGGCGCTGCCGTGACGACGTCGGACAAGCAACTCTTCGACACCCTGCGGAATCGCCTCGATGCCCTGGACACTCGCACGGACGAACTCGTGGCTGCACAGATCCAGAAGATCCACTCCGCGCAGCGAACGGCGAACATCGCCACCACTGTCGCGCTGACGTTGGCGGTCGTGACCGTTCTCGTCGCCGGATACTTGACACAGCGCTTGCTGACCAGGCCGATCACGAATCTCCTCACGGACATCACCGCCGTCGCAGATGGTGAATACACCCGGCCGATCGGCGGGAAAGGACCCCGGGAGGTGGCCGTCATCGCCGATGCCGTCAACAGGATGCGCGTCAGTTTGCTCGCCCAAAGTGACCAACTCGTCCACGCCGCTCGGGAGCGGACGCGTCACGAGGAGCAAACCCGAGTAGCGACCGACCTCCATGATCTGACGATTCAGCGGGTGTTCGGCTTGGGGCTGGCGTTGACGTCGCTGGCACGGCGGCACCCTCGACGAGCCGCTGAACTGGATCCGCTGATCGACGAAACCGACAGCATCGTCCGTGGCTTGCGGGCCGTCATCTTCGACCTCAGCCACCACGACGAAGACGACCGCAACCTGACGGCGACAGTGTCCTCGTTGAGCGGTGCGGTGGGCGAGATCGTCGAGCGCAGCACCGCCGCCCTCGGCTTCGCTCCCGACGTGTCGATCGAAGGGCCCGCCGACTCCTTCACCCGGGACGCTGCCGGTGCCGCGCTCGAGGCTGCGCTCACCGAGGCACTCAGCAACATCGCCCGCCACGCCCACGCCACCACGTGCCACGTTCAGGTCACCGCCTCCGGCCACCACCTCGCGATGCGGGTAACCGACAACGGTACGGGGATTTCGCCCGGTGCCCGACGTGGGCGAGGACTGGCGAACATCCGTCACAGAGCTGAAGAACTCGGCGGCAGCGCCTCCGTCCGCACCGAGTCGGGTGTGGGCACCATCGTCGAGTGGAATGTCCCCGCCACGCGTCCCCGAAGCCCGCGACCGGATGATCCCGGCACGGTCACGTCGAAAATCGGTGTGGCCGAAGCGCAACAGTGACGGGCCACCGTGTTCCCGAGGGAGGGTGCACCGGGCCCGCCTCGCATCGCCAGAATTGTGTATCGGTCGGTCACCGTTCGGCGGGATGAGTTGGGGGCCAGCGGACTGCTGCGTCTCAAATGCGTGGTGACGCGGCCTGACGGTGCCATGCCAGTTCGCGGAGCCGGACCCAGTCGACGGTGGGTTCGGCGGGGCGGACCCCAGGGCGATCGCGGGGTACCCGAATCCGGAGGGCGCCGGGCTCGATCGTGCAGCGCACCGGGGTGGTCAGGAGCAGCGATTCGCCGTCGACCCCGACTGGGATCTCGGATGCGTCGGCGTCGACGACCACCTCGGTTGTCGTGTTCTGGGTCAGGCCGTGGACGTTGGCCCGGCCGAGGAGGCCGATGGCTTGGCGGGCGCTGGCGACCGAGACGGTCACGGCGCCGAGGACGCCGCGGTCGAGCCGGTCGCGCCGGCTCAGGCCGGCGAGATCGCTGGTGCCGTAGGGGTTGTTGCTGACCAGTACCGCTTGTGGGTTACGGACGGTGATGTTCCCGATTCGGGTGACGAGTGGGGTACCCGCTTGTCCGGCGAGTAGGTCGGGGAGCTTCTGGAGCACGGTTCCGGTCTTGTCGTCGCGGTACGCCGGGCTGCGTACCACCTCCGCGTAGACCCCGAAGGAGGCGTTGTTGACGAACGGGCGGCCGTTGATCCGGCCGAGGTCGACG
>SEEV01000913.1 GCA_004211695.1 Rhodococcus sp. (in: high G+C Gram-positive bacteria) | reverse complement strand
GGTTGCGCCAGGTAGACCGGGTGCCACTTCTGATGCGGGTCGATCCGCATGATCTCGTAGCCCAGGTCCTTGTCCTTGCCGCGGATGTTGGTGAAGGTGTGATGGATGTAGTTGTGCGAATGCTTCCAGGCCTTCGCGGTCGACGCGGTGTCCCAGTCCCAGGACGAGGAATGGATGTCCGGGTCGTTCATCCAGTCCCACTGGCCGTGCATGACGTTGTGACCGATCTCCATGTTCTCCAGAATCTTGGCCATCCCCAGGCAGGCGGTGCCCGCCAGCCACGCGGGTTTCGAGGCCGACCCCAGCAACAGCACCCGGCCCGCCACCGCCAACTGCCGCTGGGCGGCGATCACGTTCTTGATGTATCGGCGGTCACGCTCGCCGAGGTCCGCGTAGACCTGGGCGTGGATGGCATCGAACTCTTTGGCCAGCGCCTCGATGGTTTCCTCGCTCAGGTGCGCGAGGGGGCTTTCGGTATCGATGCTCACCTCGGGTTCCCTTTCCTTCACAGTTCGATCTCGATGTCGCCTTCCGCGGTGTTGACGCAGGTCCGCACCACCTGGCCCGCGAGGTCGGCCACCTCACCGGTGCGGAGGTCGCGCAGTTGCCCCGACCGCAGGGTCCCGGTGCAGGTGTGACAGATCCCGATCCGGCATCCGTAGGGGAGTGTGGCACCTGCTTCCTCTCCCGCTACCAGGATCGGTGTACCCCCATCGCAGTCGGTTTCAATCTCGCTTTCGGTGAAATGGATCCGTCCGCCCGAACCGGCGCCCGCGGATCCGCCGATGATCGGTTGGAAACGCTCGAGGTGCACTTTCTCGGGGTCGCCGTGCTCGTCCCAGTGCTCGACCATCGCGTCGAGCATGTCGCCGGGCCCGGAGAGGAACGCCTCCCGCTCGCGCCAATCGGGGCACAGCGTGCCCAGATCGGCCGGCGTCATGCGGCCTTCCGTTTCGGTCAGCCGCACCAGGAGATGGAAGCCGTCGTGGCGGCGGTCCAGCTCGCGCAGCGCGGCATCGAACATGATCTGTCCGGCGGTCCGGTCGGAATGCACGGCCACCACGTCGCGGAGACCACCGCGGTGGTCGAGATCGCGCAGCATGCTCACGATCGGAGTGATGCCGCTGCCGGCGCTGACGAACAGCAGGCGCTCGGGCAGCGGTTCGGGCAGCGTGAAGACGCCCTCGATCTCACCGAGCCGCACGATGTCGCCGGGGGCGAGCTCGCGGACCAGGTACGGCGAGACCGTGCCGGTGGGCACCACCTTCGGGGTGACACTGATCAGACCGTCGTCGGC
>SEEV01000912.1 GCA_004211695.1 Rhodococcus sp. (in: high G+C Gram-positive bacteria) | reverse complement strand
TCCGGAGAATGGCGCGGTCCGCGATGCTGAGTCCGCCGCGACGAGCCTTTCGGACGTGGATGACCGAGGCGTGGGGGACTTCGTATCCGTTGAAGGTCAGTTCGACGGTGTTGGATGCGTCGGCCGCGGACAGACAGATTCGGTTCGCGTGGACACCTCGACCGTCGGTTGCGTCCATGAGGAAGGTGACGGTTTTCTGGGCTCGGGTGTCGAATGCGGTGACGCCAATAGTGTCGACGAGGCCCCATCCGGTCACGAACGGTGCCTGCCCGGTAATGGTGTATCCATCGTCTGTTTCGGTCGCGACGATGACGGGGTTGTCCGGGTTCGCGTAGCCGCTGCCGGAGACCCCGGCGGTGACGGCGCCGCTGCGCAGGTCGGCGAGATAGCGGGCTTTGAGGGTGTTGTTCCTCGACATCATCATTCGGAGGAGGGTGCCGTGGTGCTGGGCCCAGACGAATGCGGTCGCCAGGCAGCCGCTGATGAGGATTTCGCCGACGTCGGCGAGGGTGTTGACGGGATCTGTGGTGGCGAAGGCGAGGCCGTAGAAGCCCCGGTCGCGTAAGGCTTCGAAGTGCGATAGCGGGATCTTCCCCGACCTGTCGACCTCTGCCGCAGCGGGCCGCAGCACGTCGTCGGTGAGGTCTTGCGCTTCCTGCACCCAGTCCGTCATGGCTGACACCGTATCGACACTGAGCGGCACCTCGCCGACGCGCTCCAATGGTGGGTGGACGCCGTGAGACTCGCCCGGCTTCCGGGAACTCGCCCCACCGTGGCAGCGGTCCGCTGCCGCAACTGCGATCGAGATGTTCCCATGTCGCGTCCGGTGTTGTTCCACAGCAGTAGGACTCGGTCGGTCACCCGAGGTGCGGCGGCTCGGTGAAAGTGGAGGACTGCCCGCGAAACTGGTGAACGTCCCTCTGGATGGCTCATCGGAGATCAATTCGGCGATGTGTGGTGTGGACGCAGGGTCCGGCGGATCTGTGCGAGGGCGGATTCCCGCTGCTCCGGGGTTGCTTGCATGGCGTTGCGGCGGTGGATGGTGGTGCGGCGGGCGTGTTGTTCGCGGCGGCGCCGGGCGTCGGCTGCGGTGCGGTGCTGGCTGGGGGATGGGCCGGTCCAGTCGATGTGGGTGAGGCGCCAGCGGATGAGGGCGACCGGTGAGCTGATCCGGTCTGCTGTGGGCCAGGTCCACCCGCGTTCTCGGGTGTCGCGGTCGAGGGTCTGTGCGTGTCGTGGCCGGTCCAATGGGTGGTGTCGATTCCGGCGTCGTGGATGGTGTCGCAGAGGTTGCCGATA
>SEEV01000053.1 GCA_004211695.1 Rhodococcus sp. (in: high G+C Gram-positive bacteria) | reverse complement strand
ACACCGCATCAGGATCGAGTACCGGACCATTCTCAACACGCGCAGCCACCACTGCAAGATCCCACACGCTGCCCCAAGATCAAGTCAGACACGCCGACCGATAGCCCTGTAGTACTAGGCGCCCTCGGCATCGGTCTCGGCCTGGGCCTGCGTGACACACTGATTGTCCTGATCGCCGGAAATGTCGTCGGCATGGCACTTTTCGGCATCTTCGTCCTTATCGGCCAACGTACGGGTGTCACCGGCATGGTGTTGTCGCGGGCCGCGTTCGGCCGCCGCGGCGCCAATCTTCCGGCCGCCATCCAGGCGTGCCTGGCGGTCGGATGGTGCGCCGTGAACACGTGGATCGTCCTGGACCTGGTCATGGCACTGCTCGGGAAACTCGACCTCGTCGACCCCCACGAACGGAACCTGGCGGCCAAGATTCTCGTCGGAGCGATCATCATGACGATCCAGGTCACCATTGCGTGGTTCGGCTACCGCGTCATCGCCTCGTTCGAGCGCTGGACAGTTCCGCCGACGCTGGCAGTGCTCGTCCTCATGTCCGTCGTGGCATGGTTCCACCTGGATATCGACTGGTCCTACGCCGGGCCCACCGGCGAAGTCCTGCACGGCGGCGCCCGTATCGCGGCAATGTCCACGGTCATGACGGTGATCGGAATCGGCTGGGGCATCACGTGGTTCACCTACGCCTGCGATTACTCGCGGTTCGTGAGCCGGACAGTGTCCCGGCGCAAGCTCTACCTGACCAGCGCCCTCGGTCAATTCGTGCCGGTGGTCTGGCTCGGCGTGCTCGGCGCCAGCCTCGCCACGACCAACGGCTCGGTGGACCCGGGTGAACTCATCGTGTCGAACTTCGGCGGGCTGGCGCTACCCGTCCTCTTCCTGGTGATTCACGGGCCCATCGCCACCAACATCCTCAACATCTACACGTTCTCGGTCGCCGCACAGGCCCTCGACATCAAGGCGCATCGACGGAAGCTGAACGTGCTGGTCGGCGTCTTCGCCCTCTTCGCCGTCACCTTCTTCATCTTCCAGTCGAGCCTGGCCACCGTGCTCGAGACCTGGCTGGCGGCGATCGTCGCCTGGATCGCGAGCTGGGCCGGCATCATGCTCGTCCACTACTTCCGGGTCGAGAAGCGACAGATCGATGCCCGACGGCTGTTCGAGCCGGTCGGTTCGAACAGGTTGCCCGATGTCAATTGGACCACGATGGGATGCTTCGCCGCCGGCATCGCCGCAACGTGGCTGTTCATGTACGGCGCCACGAACCTCACGCAGGGCTTCGCCGCACGAGCACTCGGCGGACTCGACCTGTCCTGGCTGGCCGGTGGTGGAGTCGCCGCCGCCCTCTACGCAGCCCTCGGTCCGCGGGCGCACCGCCCCTACCGAACCGCGGATCGGCACCCGACCCGATCAGCCGAATCCCCCGACGTCCTCGCCGGCAACTGATCACTCATCCGAGACACCTCCAGGAGCAATTCGTGAACAACGACTTCCTGTGGCCGGAAGGCCACACTGCCGCCGCCGCTTTCACTTTCGATGTCGACGCCGAATCCTGCGTACTCGCCCACGATCCCACTTCGGCAAACCGCATGTCGCTGATGAGCCACCAGTCCTACGGCCCCCGTGTCGGAGTCCCCCGCATTCTGCGACTCCTCGAGCGCCAGGGCGTGCGCGCGACGTTCTTCGTGCCGGGGTTCACCGCAGAGTGCTACCCCGACACGGTGCGCGCCATCATCGACGGCGGCCACGAGGTCGGTCACCACGGGTATCTGCACGAACCCATGAAGGGCCTCGACGCCGGCACCGAGGCACGCTACCTCGACCGCGGACTCGACGCGCTCGAAGAGGTCGCGGGCATCCGCCCCGTCGGCTACCGCGCACCGTGGTGGGAAATGAACTGGCACACACCCGAACTCCTCGCCGAGCGCGGGTTCGTCTACGACTCGAGCCTGCTCGACGGCGACAAGCCCTACCGGCTCGCTACGAGCCCCGAGCGCGACCGCACACTGATCGAGATCCCCGTCGACTGGGCACTCGACGACTGGGAGCAATACGCGTTCTACCCGGGCGTCACCGGCAGCGGCGTCATCGAAAGCCCCGCCAAGGTGCTGGAGATGTGGACCCTCGAGGCGGAGGCCCACCACGCCGAAGGCGGGTGCTTCGTCCTCACGAACCACCCCTTCATCTCCGGACGGCCCTCCAAAGCGGTCGCACTGGAACGTCTCATCGAGAACGTCAAGGCGATGGACGGGATGTGGGTGACCACCCTCGGCGAGATCGCGGCACACGCCGAGCGAGTCTGCACCGAGCCCTTCCTCCACACCCGATTCGAGATCCCCACCTTCCCCGACGTCCAGATCCGACGGACTCCTCCAGCCCCTGTCACCGTCCGTTCCGAACGTTGAGGGGACCTCAGTCGTCCACCAACACCCCGTGCTCGGTGGCGAGAGTAGCGAGATCGAATTCGTACCCCTGGCCCACAGCGCGGAGCCGCCACTGCCCGGCACGCCGGTAGATCTCGGCGAAGTGCATCGTCCGCTCGGTCGTGCCGGCGTCCAGTACGAACGATGCGATCGTGTGGTCCGGAGCGTCCACCGTCACCGAGATCGGACCGAGTTCACCGAACGTGCGGTCGCCACCGATCGCCGCTGAGACAGACACGCAATGGTATTCGTCGGGCAGCGCAGCCATTTCGATCCGCACTCCCTGCTCGCTACTGCCGTCGCAGGACAATTCCACAGTGCCGTCCACACTCGTCGGCGAGTTGTAGAAGAGGAAGTCCTCGTCGCAACCGACCCGGCCGTCCTCGCCGAGAAGAAGCGCGACCACATCCACCTCGAACGCGTCGTCCTCTGCGTGGGCACGCCACGACGCATTGACCGTCAGCGACGTCGTCTGTGGTGGGAGGTCGATCACCTCTCCGCGTGCGAGCAGGGGTGCGACCCACTGAGACAGTGGCCGGATCGACTCAGGAGGCGCCACCGACTCGACTGGCGCCGCAGGCTCGAGTGCGGAGTTCACATCGCCGGCCGCGAGCAGCGGCAGCTGACGAGCCGACACTCGGTCCATGCGAGGATCGACTTCACCACCGTCGAGGAGGAGGACGTCGGTGACTCCTGCAGAGAGGTTGACCGACGGCTTGGCACCCAGTTGCACGATGCGCGAACGCATAAGAACGGAGTCCGCATGCGATCGGCCGACGATGAGCACTCTCCTTCCATGCCAAGGCTTATTGGAGGCAACAGTTTTCGCGGGTCGATGCTGCTGCACGTTGCGCGGTGTCGTGACCAACTTCGGTTCGCCCGGAGTGACGTGCAGCAACATCTCGCCGAGCTGCCGCTCGGTCAGAACTGGAATTCCCTCCGCCACCGCGCGGCGGACCTTGGCACTCGACGAGTGAAGGTCGTTACACACGACGACGCTCGTCTGGCGACTGACAGAATTCATGACGTCCAGGCCGGCGTCGGCCAGACGCGCGGCGAGCGCAAGGCGTGGAGAATCCGTGCTGCCACTGATGACCAGTTTCATGCCCTGGAACAGCCCCGCCTCCGGAGTGAGCCGACCCGGGTTCCGCCACGGAGACTCCACGCGCGGAATCCGATCGGGATACACCGTCCGCCGATCGGCACAGCCGACGACTGGCAAGGGGAGTCTCAGAGACTCGGCAAGCGAGGCGCTGTGCGCGAAAACCTCGGTCAGGACGAGGGCGTCGTCGTAGGCGTCGTGCGCCCGATTCTGACGAACCTTCCAGTGCGCGGCCAGAGTGGACAATTTGTGGTTCGGCACGTCGATCTCGAGGCGTCGCGACAGAGCGAGGGTGCAGAGCCTCTGCCGCGTCGGCATCGTCAGCCCCGCTCGTTGTGCTTCGGCGTCGAGAAAGCCATAGTCGAACGACGCGTTGTGCGCTACCAAGGTCCGGCCGTCGAGAAGCTCGAGCAGTTCCTTCGCCACATCTTCGAAGCGGGGCGCCCCCGCCAGACGCTGTGGCGTGAGATTGTGGATATGGACCGGTCCGGGATCGCAACCCGGGTTGAGCAGAGTCACCAACTCACGCTCCACAGATCCGTCTTCACGCAACGCCAACGCTGCGAGGCTGAGCACCCGATGCGTGGACGAACGAAGACCCGAGGTCTCCACGTCCACGACTACCCAGCGGTGTCCCGTGGGCAATCGCACCGGCCGGGTCATTGTCGAGGAGGCAGTTGACGGCACAGGGCGACTATAGAACTCACCGCCCGCCATTCGGATTGACGACACGGCAATCTCCGGCACATATGTTGAGCGACCTGCAATTCTAGGTAGTTTTGTGTTCAAGTACAGGTCGAGGGTTGTGTCATTCGAATGAATGACACAGAGGGTCATTGTGTCTCAACGGCTTTCGAATCTCGGTCTTGCGTGGCTACTATCTCGTTACACCGAATGTGCCACCTGTCGTGGCAGTTCTCGACCATTCCGTGGAATCACCGCCCCACCCCTGAACGAGGTAGAAGATGAAGGCTCGACGGTTAGTTCTCAGCGTCCTCGGTTGTGCCGCCATTTCGATGGCAGCCGCACCCTCCGCGCAGGCGGCGACGATCTTCGATTTCCTTCCCCCGGAGATCGCGTCCCTGATTCCGAGCGGTTCGGCGGACGCGGTGAACCCCCTCCTGCCGCCCGCACCGGCCGCCCCGGCACCGGCACCGCAGGTGGCACCCGCGCCGCAAGCCGCTCCCGCACCTCAGGCCGCTCCCGCACCCCCGGCACCCGCACCGCGCGCCGGGTACAAGAACTGCACCGAGGCCCGCAACGCCGGCGTGACGCCGATCTACCGAGGCCAGGACGGCTACGCGTCGCACCTCGACCGCGACAACGACGGCATCGCCTGCGAGTAGATCCCGACCTACACCCGCAGCCGCACCCCTTCTCCGCAGATGCACCCCGTTTCGGGCGCGAGAAGGGGTGCGTATGCCGAGAAGGGGTGCGCGTGAGACCCGACTGGCCGGTGTCACCATTCCCCGTGCGGCACGGTGCGTTCGGCACTATGTTCGGCGATGACGGTGGAGTTTCTACGTGAGGGGGCAGTCCGGCATGAGCAGGACACATTTCACGGCTGTGGCACTGGGCGCGGTGGCGCTGGCCGGGGGTGCCGCACTCGCCGCGGGCGCGGGCACCGCAGCGGCGGACGCGCTCACCGAGATCAACGGCTGCAGAATCGTGGCGAATCCGACGCCCGAAGACCGCACGACGTGCCCCGGCGCTGATCTGAGTTTCACAAATCTGGCCGGCGTGAACCTGAGCTTCGCCGACCTGTCGGGCGCGAACCTGAAGCGAGCGGATCTCACCGGCACCAACTTCGCTGCCGCGAATCTGTCGTACGCCGATCTGAGCGACGCGAATATCACCAACACGAAC
Organism: Rhodococcus sp. (in: high G+C Gram-positive bacteria); assembly: GCA_004211695.1. GTDB lineage: Bacteria > Actinomycetota > Actinomycetes > Mycobacteriales > Mycobacteriaceae > Rhodococcus_F. The sequence continues at coordinate 19,739 of SEEV01000053.1, read as the reverse complement.
TTCACGAACTCGCAGCGCAACGCCGTGATCCTGTACAGCACGGATATCGACATCTTCGGCACGATCGTCGGGGACATGAACATCACCACCGAGCCCGAATGGTCGACCGAGGCGCACGAACGGGCACTCGCCTCGGTCGTCCCGGTGACACCGCCGGCCCCGTCCCCGTAATCCATCCCCGATCCACCCCACCCGGGCTGCGCACTGCGCGGTCCGGGTTTTCGTATGCCCGCACCCCTTGACATTGGATACTGTCACTATCCATTATTAGATAGTGTCGATATCCAATATTGGGAGGCATCTGATGACGACGATCGAACCCGCCCGTTCGACGCACCACTACGACGGCGAACTGGTGGTCTTCCTGATCGGGATGACCATCAACCGGCCGTGGCGACCCGACCTGTGGCTCCCGGCATTTCTGGCGATGCCGAGGATGCTGCGCGAGCTGTCGGAGGACCCGGATTCGGGTCTGATGGGCTACCGCCTGACGTTCGAGGGGCGCGGCCCGACAGTGATTCAGTACTGGAACTCCGTCGACAAGCTGTATGCCTACGCCAGCGACAGCCAGGCGAAGCATCGCCCGGCCTGGGCCGCCTTCAACAAGCGGGCCCGCAAGGCTCCCGGCGCGGTCGGTGTCTGGCACGAGACCTATCCGGTAGACCACGCCGAGTCGATCTACGTCGGTGCGCCGGCGATGGGCCTGGCACGTGCCACCGCACGTGTGCCCGTCACACAGAAGTTCAGCCGCGCCCGAGACCGGCTGTCCCGCAGCAGTAATTCCCACGAACACTGATCGATTCGGGAGAAGATGATGGAACCCTTGATCGCCCTCGTCGCCGTCACTCTGGCACTCCTCGTCGCAGGCGCCGCGGGTGTGCGCCGGTTTCGACCATGGCCCGTTGCCCTGCGGGGCGGACTCGCGGCCATGTTCACACTGACCGGCATGGCCCACTTCGTCGGAATGCGAGCGGAACTCGTCGCCATGGTCCCGCCGGCCCTGCCGAATCCCGGACTGCTGGTGACCGTCACCGGTCTGCTCGAACTGGCCGGCGCCGCGGGACTGCTGATCCGACGTACCGCGCCGTGGGCGGCAGGCTGCCTCACCGCCCTGCTGATCCTGATGTTCCCGGCGAACGTGTACGCCGCCGCGGAGGGACTCTCGACGGGACCGTTCGAAGCCCTGATCCCCCGCACACTCCTGCAGGTCGTCTTCCTGTCGGCGACTGTCGCCGTCGTGATCACCAGCATGCGGAGCCGTGCTACGGAATCGCCCGTCGAAGACCACTCGCCCTCAGCACCCGGCGTTGCACTCCTGCCCGCACCGCGTCCTCGGAACCGATGATCCGCACGTGCTGTCGTGCGCGGGTGATCGCGGTGTACAGCAACTCGCGAGTCAGCAGCGACGACGCCTCACCGGGAAGAACCACGGACACCGTGTCGTACTGACTGCCCTGACTGCGGTGAATCGTCATCGCGTACACCGTCTGCACGGCGGAGAGATGCGTCGGGTGCAACAGGAGCGGTTCGTTGCCCCGCACGAAAGCGGCGACGAGTTCGTCGTCGTCCCGCCGCACGATCACCCCGGTGTCGCCGTTGTAGATCTTCGTTTCGTGATCGTTGGCCGTCACCATCAGCGGCTGGCCCGGATACCAGCGATCCGGGTCCAGCCGCTGCCCCGTCGCCTCCCCGACCCACTCCATCGCCTGCCGCGCCCACCGCTGCACGCCGTACGGACCTTCCCGGTGCGCACACAACAGCCGGTGCTCCTCCGAATGCCGCAGTGCAGCAGCCGCATCGCCGGACTCCGCGGAGCGGGTGACCGCGGCGGCCGTGCCCACCACGTCCGACCGCAGTGCGTCCAGGTCGTCCTGATCGTGGAACGACACCTCGGGGGCACCGCCGCCGCGCAGGATGTCGATCACCCGGTCTTCGTCCCCGTCCCGCACCGCCACCGCCAGTTTCGCGATGCCGCCGCCGAACCGGCGTCCGCGGCTGAGCCGGACCACTCCCCCGCGCAACCGGTCGCGTTCTCCGGTACTCAGCGACGCTTCGAGGGGGTCGTCCGCGGCGTCCAGGTCGGCTCCAACCACCCGCGCAAGCACAGGATTCTCGGTTCCCGACACCGGCCGCGCCACCAGATCCGCGAGAACCGCGCCCGCATCGACCGACGTCAGCTGATCCGGATCGCCGACGAGCACCAAATGGGTGTCGGGGCGGACGGCCTCGAGCAGCCGGCACATCATCGTCAGCGACACCATCGACGTCTCGTCGACGACGATCACGTCGTAGGGCAGGTGATTGTTCGCGTTGTAGCGGAACCGGCTGCCGCGCCCACGCTGCCACCCCAGCAGCCGATGCAGCGTCATCGCATTCAGTTCGGACGGCAACCCGAGTGCGGAGGATTGCTCGTTCACCGCCTCCTGCAACCGCGCCGCGGCCTTGCCGGTGGGGGCGGCGAGCGCGATGCGCCGCGTCGGCCCCGGCTGCCGCGTCAGCAGCGCCAGCACCCGGGCGACGGTGTGCGTCTTGCCCGTTCCCGGTCCGCCGACCACCACCGACGTCCACTGCGTGGCGGCCACGGCGGCGGCGATCCGTTGCCGATCCGGTGACGGGGAGGGAGTCTCGACGTCGTGCTGGTCGCGGAACAACGCGTCCAACCCGTCCCGCAGCGCCTCCTCGTCGACGAGGGGCTGCCCGACGGCACGCTGGTCGAGGACCCGCCGGATGGTCGCCTCCTGCCGGAAGTACCGGTCGAGGTAGAGCAGGCCGCCCTCCGCGGTGTCGACGAGCCGCAGCGGTCGCAGCGGGCCCGCCGAACCACCCGTGATCAGCGGGCTCCGGCGCAGCGCCTCGACGACGGTGTCGTCGTCCGGCCACGGCAACGCGTCGAGGTCGACCTCGGACTCCTCGTCGACGGTCACCTCCCGGATCCGCGTCAGGTCCAGGCACACCGAGCCGGCCCGCACCGCGCGCACCGCGAGCGCCGTCGCCAGCACGACGTCTTCGGAAGATTCGCCCCCGAGCGCCGACAACCGCAACGCAACATGCACATCCGCGGCGGCGAGCACCCCGGCCTCGTTGAAGATCCGCAGCCTTCCCTTGCCGCGCTGCGCCACCTGCACCTCGGTCACGGCGCCCCCTCGGGATCCTTAGCCGACCCGGACAGCAGATCGGACAGTTCGGAGATCAACGCGGCGGGCGGTGCCCAGTCGAAGACGCCGCAGCCCGGTGGGGTTTCGGGGCCGACCATGCCGCGGACGAACAGGTACTGGACGCCTCCGAGGTGCACCGCGGGATCGTAATCCGGTTGCCGCCAGCGCAGATAGCGATGCAACGCAACGGAATACAGCAGTGCCTGCAGCGGATAGTGCGCCCGCAGCATCTCGGCGGCCATGCGGTCGCGGGTGTAGTGGGCGGTGGTCAGCTCCCCCTGCGCGAGGCGGTTGGTCTTGTAGTCGACCACGACGTATCGCGGCCCGGGCAGTCGCAGCACGGCGTCGATGCTGCCGGTGAGGTATCCGCGCAGCGGCGTCGGTTCGAGTGTCTGCACGGCGTCGGCGTACGACTGCAGCGGATCGCCGTCCGGAAGGTGGGTGCGCAGCAGTCTGCCGACGCCGTCGAGCATCACGGTCAGCGAGGGCGTGTCACCACCGGCGAGGGGCAGTTCGAAGTCGAGTTCCGCCAGCAGGTCTGCGGGTGCAAGTTCGGCCAGTGCCCGGTCGGCCCCCGCACCGAGTGGCGTCCGCAGCACCGGCACCAGCGCGGTAGCCAGCTGGACGGGGTCGATGTCCGAGAGAGTCGACCCGATCACGTCGCGGCAGCACCGCAGCACCTCCTCCTCCAGATCGGGCGCTGCGGTGTCGACGATCTCGAAGACGGCGTGGACGAGCGTGCCGAACGTCGCGCCGCCCGGGAGTTCGTTCATCGTCGACGGCACACCGGTGGTGACGTCGACCGGTGCCTGCAGCGGCGGTTCGTCCGGCTCGTCCGTCTTCTCGTCGACCTCCGCCTCACTCCCCACGGCGGGCGCGTCGTGCGCGGACGCGGTCAACGCCGAATACGACGTGCGACGCCAGCGTGTGTCGAGCAGCCGACGGAACCGTGCGGCTTCGAGGTCTCCGCTGGGCTCACGCTGCGGCGTCCACCCGACCGGTGCGATCGGTTCGGATCCCACCGCCTCGACCGTCACCGTCTCCGGCGCCGCCGTGCCCCACGCGGACAACCGTTCCGCGACAACCGGATCCTCGGGAACGGTGACCTTCTGCGGTACCTCCCGCTGCCCGGGCGGCCGCCCCAGGATCATCCGGTGCAGCGGCGCACCCGCAGTCGTGAACGCCGGCGCCCACCACACCACGAGCCCGCACATCGCCCGGGTGACCGCGACGTACAGCAGCCGCAGCTCCTCCCCCGCCTCTTCGGCGTCGTGCCGGTTCCTGCGGTCCGCGTAGCCGGGGCTGCCCGGACCTCCGACGTCGAGGATGCGCCGCCCGTCGTCGTCGTGCAGGAGTAGTTTGCTCGGCTTCGAGATCTTGGCGGCGTCCCAGGCGTAGGGCAGGTAGACGAGCGGGAATTCGAGGCCCTTGCTGGCGTGAACGGTCGCGATCTGCACGGCCGCGGCGTCGCTGTCGAGTCTTCGGCTGCGATCCACCCCGCCCGAGGCCGGGTCCTTCATGCGTTCGGTGAGCCAGCGGGTGACCGCCGTCAGACCGAGCGACTGTTCGACGGCGGCGCTGTTGAGCAACTGCGCCACGTGCCGCAGGTCGGTGAGTGCCCGCTCGCCGGCCGCCACCCGAAGCAGTCTCGCCTCGAGGGCGGCGACCGCGGACAGTCGTTCGAACAGGGCCGCGAAACCGGACTGCGCGAACACCGCGCCGAGTTCGCGGAGCTGCCCGCCGACCTCCGCGACGATGTCGTCGCCGCGGGCATCGAGTTCCTCGGCCGTATGTCCGAGCAGCGGCGTGAGTGCCGCCAGCCGCACCCGGTCGGCGCGGTGCGGCTGCTCGATGGCCTGCAGGATCCAGAGCCAGTGCTGCGCAGCCGGAGTCGTGAAGACACTGGCCCCGCCGGCGAGTACTGACGGCACACCCGCCCGATCGAGGGCGTCGTGGACCAGCGTGATCTGGGCGTTGGTGCGCACCAGCACGGCGATGTCGCCGGGTTCGACGAGTCGGGCGCTGCCCCCGACGTCGAGTGTCGCACCGCCGTCGAGGAGGGCGACGATATCGGCGGCGAGGTCGGCGGCGATCCGCTTCCGGAGTGGCCCCACCGCGGGATACCCCGATTTGTTGATCGGTCCCGCGCCGGTCCGGGGCAGATAGCGCAGCCGCAGCGGCGCAGCGCCGGTGAGGCGCGATTTGGGCCTCGCCCCGTCGACGCGGTGCACCACGATCTCGGAATGCCCGAGTGCGGCACCGCCGTGGAGATATTCGAGGCCGTCGAGCAGTTCCTGATCGCTGCGCCAGTTGGTGGTCAACTCCTGGTGCCGGTCGGCCGACCGCACCGCATCGAGGTAGCTGAGCACCTCCGCTCCACGAAATGCGTAGATGGCCTGCTTCGGATCGCCGACGAGCACCAGCGTTCCCTTGCCGTGGAAGGTTCGGCGCAGAATGTCCCATTGCAACGGGTCGGTGTCCTGGAACTCGTCGACGAGCACGACGCCGTATCGTTCGCGGACCCGACGGCAGGCCGCCGCACCGTGCTCGGGATCGCTGAGGACGCGGTGGAGGAGCATCGGGAGATCGTCGAAGTCGCGCAGCCCCACCGCGCGTTTGCGCCGCTCGACCTCGGCGCGCACCGCCTCGGCGAACGCCACACGGTCCCCGGCCGGGGTGCCCCGCGCGTCTTCCGGGGCGAGCACGGCCTGCGGGTCGAAGATGGCCGCCCGGGCCGCGGCCGTGGCCTCGGCCGGAGTGAACGGCGCGACGTCGACGCGACTGTAGGCCCGCAGGTAGAGGTCGTCGATCACCTCCGTCGTGAGGTCGTCGGCCGCCTCGACGAGCACCGTGTCGGGGTCGCGCTCGCCGGCGATGCCGAGTCCGTCGAGCATGCGCTGGCAGAAGCTGTGCGTGGTGACGATCGTGGCGGCGTCGAAGTCCGACAGTGCCTGCAGCAGGCGCCGGCGCCGTAGCGTCACCTCCTCGCCGTCGCCTTCTGCAAGGTGCCGGATCAGGTGATCCGCGCTCAGGCGCGCCGCCGCCGGATCGGCCAATGCGGCTGCAGCCGAACCGAATCGCTCGCGGGTGCGTTCCCGCAACTCCTGTGTGGCCGCCCGGCTGAACGTGACCAGCAACAGCTGCGACAGGTTCACTCCGCCCTCGGCGACGAAGCGGGCGGCCAGACCGACGATCGCGTACGTCTTGCCGGTGCCGGCGCTCGCCTCGAGCACCGTCGTCCCCTCGGGCAGCGGGCCCAGCAGGTCGAACCCTCTCGCGCCGTTCACGGCTGCGCCAACGTCTCGGCGGTGAGCAGCGGCGCCCACAGTTGCCGGGCGTAGTTCTCGATCGTCACCGAATCACCGAGCACGTCGAGCCCCGGAGAAGCTCCGTACACGTACGTGATGTGCCGGTCGCGTGAATCACCGAAATCACTGCTCCACTCCTTCCGGGCCGCCTCGATCGCCTCCTCCACGCTGCTGCCGCCGTACCGTCGTTCGGCGTACGCGGCCGACGCACCCGTGGCGATCGGCAGCGGGGCGTGCAGACCCAGATCCCGCAGTTCGACCAGGCGGACCAACTCGTCCACCGGGTTCTCGGGCACCGTCAACGTCGAACGCCACGCCGGACGACTGTATGCGCCCCGGCCGGTCGTCACGGCAGTCCAGTCGCTCCCACCGTCGGAGGCCGCCACCGCCAGCAACTGCGCCCACGCGGCGAGGCGGTGTTTGGGACCCAACCGGGAGTACGTGGTGCTCGCGATCACCGATCCGTGCACACCGCCGACGGTCCCGGTGAGTCGCCGACCGGAACCGAGGTCGACGTCGACGTCGACGGTCTGCGCGCGGCCGACGTGCACGGACCCGCTGACCGCGACGAGCGACTCCACCGCGTGCTCGATTCCCCCGAGCACCGACTCCCCCAATTTGTACGGCGGCAACGTACCTCGGCGCCACTCCGCGGCGCGGAAGTCGGCGAGTTCGACTCCCGCCAGCCTCGCGACGAGCATCCGCTGTCCGAGATCCCACCGGGCCAGCGGATCGGGCGCCACGTCCAAACTGTCGGCGAGGTCCTCGTCCACGTCCGGAACCCGCAACCCGAGCCGTTGCCGCAGAAACGCCTGCGTCGGGTGCACCAGGAACGCGATGAGGTCGGCGAGATCGATGTCCCCGGGCTTCGACGGCACCAACGGTGCCGGCAGGAACGCCGGCTCCGGTTCGGGCGGGTGCTGCGCGGCGCGGGCACCGGCCAGCGCCGCCCGGTCGAAACTGAACGGGCGCTCCGGCCGGAAGTTACGGGCATCGAACGGCTGCAACGGATGCCGGGTCACGATGGCGGGGAGAGCATCACTCCCGGCGGTGGCCGCCACCGCGTGGAGCAGCTCGGACAGCGGGATCGCCGGAGGTCGGGACAGGCCGGTGACGGGATCGGCGCCGGTGTAGAACAGCAGGAGTTTCTCACTCGCCGACATGACGGCGTCGAGCAGCAGCTGCCGATCCTCGCTCCGCGGATCACGTTCGCCGAGCAGCGGATTGCGGGCCAGCACGTCGTCGCCGTCGACACTCACACCCCGCGGGAACACTTCGTCGTCGAGACCGAGGAGGACGACGACGCGGTGCGGCACCGACCGCATCGGCACCATGGTGCACACCGTCAGCTCCCCCGTGCGAAAATTTGCGCGGGTGGGACGGCCCGCGAGGCGGGCTGCCAGCATGGCCCGCACGTCCGACAGGCGCAGGACCGCGTCGCCGCCATGCTCCATCGCAGCCCCGAGTTCTCTGCGCGCCTGCGCCAGTTGCCACGTGTCGGCGGCGCCGACGTCGACGAGAAGGTCCAACGCCCGGGTCAGGGCGCTCGACCACGCCGCGACCGACTGCGGTCCGCCGAGCCCGCGCAGCGCGACGTCGAGTCGGTCGACGAACTCGGCGAGCCTCCCGGTGAGATCGATGTCGTTGCTGTCGACGTCGTCGAGCGGAAGTGCCAGGGCGAGCCATTCGCCTTCCGACTCGTCGGCCGCGGCGCCCAGCAGGATGCGGTCGAGTGCGGTGGTGAACGTGTTCTGCGGGAAGTCGCCGAGACCGAACGCGGCGCGCTGTCGCGGTCCGATTCCCCAGCGGGCGCCCGTCGCGGTAGCCCACTCCCGGATCCGTTCGAGGTCGTCGTCGCCGAACCGGAATCGCCTGCGCACCGGGGCGGCCGCCGACAGGTCCAGCACCTGACTCGCCGTGACCCGCGCATCGGCCAGTTCGAGGAGAGTCGACACCACAGCGAGAACCGGATTGGTCTGGTGCAGCGCACGGTCCGCGAGCCGGACCCGCAGTCGGTGACCGGGATGCCCGAGCACGTCCTGCCCGAACGCCGCGCGGATCAGCGGGGCGTACGACTCGACGTCGGGGCACATCACCAGCACGTCGCGCGGCTCGAGACTCGGATCGTCCTCGAAGAGGTGCAGGAGGCATTCGCGCAGGACCTCCACCTGGCGGGCCGGCCCGTGGCAGGCGTGCACCTGGACGGACGAGTCGGCCGTGCACTCGGCGAGAACGGGCGCACGGTCGTCCCTGACATCTGCCTGCAGGCACCCCAGCAGGGAGTCGCGCGGCGCAGGTCCCTCGTGGTGGACGTCGTCGACGTCGAGGCGCGTCAGCCTCGACTCGAGTTCGCGAACGTCCCGCGCCAGGCTGGAGAGCAGCGGGTGGGCGACGGCCAGCGCGGAGTGGTCGTCGGCGCGCGCGAGCATGCCGTCCGCCGGGGCCAGGGCCGACCACATCGCCGGGCTCGGATGCGGAAGCCACAGGTGCACATCGCGATTGACGGCGAGCGCGGCGAGGACGGCGATCTGATCGGTCGCGAGGCGAGTCGGACCGAACAGCGAGAGCCGGCCCGGGAGTTCGACGAGGTGCGGTTCGGCGCGCAGTCGGTCGCACGCAGAGTCGAGCCGCTCGGCAGGCGCCGGGGTGCCGATGCGCGCGCGCAGCTGCCGCCACAGTTCGGCCTGCCAGAGCAGGTCGTCGTCGAGCGAACCCCCGGCCCCGTCGGTGTCACGACCACCGGCCCAGTCGACCAGCATCGCCGGCCGCTGCGCGGCGTAGCTCCGGAACAGGTCGGTCAGGTGCGACGCGGTGGCGTAGCGACGGCCCGGCCGGTGATCATCCGGGGCGTGGTCGGGGGCACCGTGCCCGAGGTGCTTCGCGAGAACCGCACACCACGGCTCGCCGAGGCACTCGTCGACGACGTCGAGGAGCACCCACAGCACGCGCGACGGAGCCCACGGGTCGTCGTCGGCCGACACCCCGGTGGCCGCCGCGAGCGCCTCGTCGACGAGCCGGGTGGGCGACGGGAAGTCGATGTTCGCGGCCACACCGTCGCCGAGACCGGGGCGCGCACCGAGCGACGTCGACAGGCGCTGCGTGAGCCAGCGCTCCACCCCCTTCGCGGGGACCGCAACGATCTCACGGGCGAACGGATCGGACAGCGGGGTCGCGAGCACGTCGCCGAGTGCCGACGCGAGGGTGGTGGAACGCTCGGCGCGATGCAGTACGAGCACGTGGCCTCCCTTCGCTCCCCAACTCCGGTCGGCTCAGACTTACCACAACCCACCGACTCGGGAGGCCACTCCGCAGGTGAGTGGCAAAGTGTGCCGGGGCACGCTTTGCCACTCACGTCAGCGGCCGGGGCGGGCCTGGGTGAGGTGCGGGACCCAGCCGTGGGTGGGCCACTTCTTCAGACCGACCTTGGCGGGGACGATCCGCTTGTTCACGAACTGCGACTCCAGTTCGGTGTCGGATTCGCCCGTGAACCGCCACAGCGACGCGTCACCCGGCCGCGCGACGGACGACCACGACTTGGCCCGGTACGCGGCGCGAACGATGTTGTCCGCGAACACGATCACCGGGATGTCGTCGGTGTTGCGCACCGCCGCGCCGGCAGCCCACGCGCCGCGGGACAGTTCGTACACCTGTTCCGACGTCACGCCGCGCCGGGAGGCGGCGGGCACCTCGAGCACGACGCAGGGGGTCGGGAGATTCGGCACCGGTTCTGCTGCGTACTGCAACACGAGGTCGTCGACGGGGACCGCGCGATGCTCTCCCGCGCCACCCGCGAGATTGGCGAGGACGGCACCCTCGTTCAACCCCAGCGCGCCGACCACGCCGTTACGCACGGCGTCGGCGACGCCACCGCTGTCGGCGACCCCGACGCCGGTGGCGTCACCGACGCCGTGCGCCACGATGTAGTGCTCGACCTCGTGACCGGAGTCGAAGATCTCCCGGATGCGGGCGATCGTCGCGGCCTTCACCTCGGCGCTGTCGGTTTCCGCATCCTCGAGCGTCTGCCGGTGCTCGTTCTCGGCCAACGCCTCCCACACGTAGCCGTACACCCGCGTGCCCCGCCCCGTTCCGACGTAGAACACCGACCTGTTGCGGGGATCGAGCAGCGTGTAGACGTAGGTGCCGAGTTCCTCGCCCACCCGTTTCGGGAACGGCTGCGGCGCGTGGCGGGTCTGATACACCTCTTTCAGGATCAGGCGCAGCGCCGCCAGTTTCAACGCGACCGGGACACCGCCCTCGATGCCGTCGAACAGCGCGGTGGCCGCGCCCTGCACCGAGGAGAAGGTGTGACCGATGTGCCGTTCCAGCGACTTCGTGACGTCCGCGAACTGCGCGAACCGCACCCGGGGGTCGGGGGACGCGTTGTCGTGATCGTTGGACGCCAGGAAGGTCTGGACCTCGGCATTGTCGAGCCAGCGAGAAGTGATGTCGATCGGGATCGTCCAGACGGTAGCCATGCCCCTACCGTAAGGGAAAAGTTCGGTGAAGAACTCGGACGACTAATGCACGGGGCGATTCGAACCCTTTCGACGTACTTCCCGGTGCGGGAAGATGGAGTGGTACCCATTCCGACGCAGGTTGGGAGAACATTCATGACAGCACCCAGCTACTCCACCCGCACGGCGGTCGACATCGCCGTCGGCATCCTCATCGGCTTCCGCGGCTGCTCCGAGAACGACGCGTTCACCGAACTCGCGGAGACGTCCCGGCAACACAAGGTCGCCCTGGCGCGCACCGCCCGCGCGTTGATCGCGTTCAGTCAGACTCACCATCACGACCTTCCCGCGTCCGATCTCACTGCGGCGGCTCTGCAGTGGAGTCACGCCACTCCGTACCGCGGCGCGTTCGGCACGGCCGCGTGAGGCCGATGTGCGGTGAAGTCTGAGAATTCTCCGGCTTCCGCGGCGCGACGCCCCGCAACCCTTCAGACTCGATGTGAGACCGAACGACCTGCGCACCGAGATACGAAGAGGTAACTGAGTTGACGATCCGCAAGATCACGGTTGCCGCGGTAGCGATCGCCGCAGCCCTCACGATGTCTTCCTGTGGTTCCGACGAGCCGGCCGGCCCGAGCGCGACCACCACGTCCACCACCGCGACCGAGACCACGGCCGATCTCGCACTGCCCACCGCGGCCGATCTCAACGCCCTGATGGCGAAGGGGCTCGACCCGGCGACTCCGGTCGAGGAGAAGATCGCCATGGTGGAGGGGTCCGAGCAGGATCCGAATCTGTTCAACCAGGTCGCGGCCGCCGCACAGCAGGCGGGTGCGCAGGTGCAGGTGCTGGACCCGGTGATCGACAACGGCGACGGCACCGCGAGCGCGCAGCTGCAGTTGACGATCAACGGCCAGGTTCAGCAGAACACCCTGCCCGCCATCTTCGTGCCCGGCGAGAACGGCACGTGGAAGCTGTCGAAGGCGACGGCATGCTCGATCGTGGCGATCGCGCAGCTGACGTCGCCGGCGTGCCCGCCCGCCTGATCCCCACCCCGATATCAGACCCCTTCCAGGGCTTCCCCGATCTCCTGGACGGCCCGGTTGTGCTGATCGGTGAGCAGGATGTGCCCTGCCGCGATGGTCACCGCCACCGGCCATTCGATGATCTCGACGGCCGCGAGCAGGCCGATCGCGGCAAAGAACGCCAACTGCTCGGGACGGGGAAGCGGCACCCTGCCGAGGACCGGTAGCTGCACCGCGAAGCTGCGGGCTTCCCGCACCCGCTGAACGGCGTCGCTCTGCGACTCCGCGTCCGACGTTCGTTGGGCCATCGTTCGTCTCCCTTGTCCGTGCCGTTTTCCTATCCGCCACCTTGATCGCGGACCGTTGCAGGCGTGCTGAGTTCCGTCGCCCAGACCGCTGTCGGTGTCTTCTCCGCTGCCGGGGACCCGTTGACCGGGGCGGTGACCCGGGTGCTCACCCCGCCGCTGCGGGAGGTGTACGCCGTGCTGCTGCGGGCGGGCGTGATCGAGATCGTCGACTGATCGCCCGCCAGCTTTTCCAGCAGTCCCGGTGCGAGGGCGGCTGCCGCGGTCGCGGCGCCCGCGCAACCCATTGCCTGGGCCCAGCCGAGCGGCCCGAGCGGGGTGCATCCCAGGAGCTGACTGACGCCGGGAGTGCTGACCATAACGGCGAGCGCGACGAGTGAACCGCCCGCGGTGAGCACGACGAGCGGGCTCCGCGAATCGATGAGTGTCTGGCCCAGCTGTGTGCCGACCAGTGCCACCAACCCGACCGTCGACGCCCGGCGCTGCCGCCCCGTCACGCTGGCCAGTGCCCACGCCGTCGTCGCGCCTGCTGCGGTGGCCGCGCCGCGTATCGCGACGGTCCGCCACAGCGCCGCACTGTCCGGGCCGCGTCCCTCGCCCCGGGCATCCTCGTTGGGCGGACTCACCGCGAGCGCGGCCGCAGGCAGGGCGTCCGTGAGCACGTTCACCAGCAGGAGTTGGCGTGCGGTCAGCGGCGATCGTCCGGCGATCGCGCTGCCGACCAGGGCGAACGCCACCTCCCCCGCGTTTCCGCCGAGCAGCACCGACACTCCCGCCTGCACCCGCCGCCACAGCTGACGGCCCTCGTCCAGGGCGTCGAGCAGCGCATCGACGCGACCGTCGAGCAGCACGACGTCCGCGGCGCTGCGGGCGGGGTCGCTGCCACGGGAGCTGACACCGATGCCCACGCTGGCGGCCCGGATGGCCGCCGCGTCGTTGGCGCCGTCGCCGACCATGGCGCAGACGTGCCCCACCCGCTCGAGGGTCTGCACGATCTGCACCTTGTTCTCCGGGGACATGCGGGCCAAGACGACGCACTTCTCGACGGCATTCTCCTGGCCCCGGTGCGACAACGTGTCCCAGTCGGTCCCGGTGATCACCTGCTCGGGCGACACCGACAATCCCAGTTCTCTCGTGATGGCGGTCGCGGTGACGGGATGGTCGCCGGTGATCAACCGGACCCCGACCTGTCGCCGTTCCAACTCCGGAAGCAGTCCGGCCGCTTCGGGGCGCGGAGTGTCGGCGAGCCCGAGCAGTCCGACGAGTTCCAGTCCGCTGCCGCAGAGCTCGTCGAGTACCGCGGTGTCGTCGGCGGCGCGACGCGCCTGGAAGGAGGTGACGGTCCGGCGGGCGACGGCGATGACGCGCAACCCGTCGGCGGCCATGCCGAGAACGGTGGCGTGGACGTCGTCGGCGTCGATTCCGGTGCATGCCTCCAGCACGGTCTCCGGCGCACCCTTCAGCGACAGGTGCGTGCCCGACAGCGCCGCGGAGTACGACCGCCCGGACCGGAACGGGAGATAGGTGTGCTCGCCGTCCTCCGGAGGGAGGCCCGCTGCCTCGGCGATCGCGGCGTCGGTGGCGTGCGCGGCCGGACGTCCGTCGGGGGTCACCGCACTGCGGGCCGCGCAGACGAGTACCTCCTCGCGTTCGTGCCCCGGTTGCGGGAAGACGCTGATCACCCGGAGCCGGTTCTCGCTGAGGGTGCCGGTCTTGTCGAAGCACACCACGTCGACGCGGCCGAGCGCCTCGACCGAACGCGGCGCCCGCACCAACGCGTCCGACCTCGTCAGCCTGCGTGCGGCGGCCTGCTGCGCCAGCGTCGCGACCAGCGGCAGGCCCTCCGGAACCGCCGCCACCGCGACCGCGACACCACTGGTGACCGCCTGCCGCAGTCCGGTGCCGCGCAGGAACCCGACGGCGGTGACCAGCGCACCACCTCCGACGCTGACGGGCAGCACCCGGTCGGTGAGGCTCCTGAGCTGCGCCTGGAGACCCACGTGCGACGCGCTCGCGGGCGTGAGCGCACCGGCGCGCCCCGCTTCGGTTGCCTCGCCCACCGCGGTGACGATCGCCGTCGCCGTGCCGGTGAGGATGGTGCTTCCCGCGAACACCATGCAGGCGCGTTCGCTCAGCGGTGCACCGGGAGTGGGCGCCGTCTGCTTGACCACCGGCAGCGATTCCCCGGTGAGCGAAGATTCGTCAACCTCGACGCCCGCGCACTCGAGCAGCCGGCCGTCGGCGGGCACCACCTCGCCGGGACCGATCTCGATCACGTCCCCGGGCCGCAACCGCGAGGCGTCCACCTGCTCCGTCACCCGATGGTCCGGGACGCCGACGATGCGGTGCGCGGGCGGATCCCCCGCCGCCAGCAACCGGTTCAGCAGGCGTTCGGCGTGCAGACGTTGCACGGCCGACAGCGCGGCGTTGCCGACGAGGACTGATCCCACGAGCACCGCGTCCACCGGCGACCCGAGCAGGGCGCTCGCCGCCGATCCGGTGGCGAGGACAGGGGTCAGCGGGTCGGACAGCTCGGTGCGCATCGCCCGTCCGAAATCCCAGGCCAGACCGACCGGCCATGCGGTGAGTCGCCCGACCGCCTCGACCGGGGTCAGAACCAGGTTCACCGAACGACGCCGGGAGCCATTCGTCTCCTCGTCTTCGCGCGCAGGCAGCAGGCGGCGTACGTCCGGCACCGGCATCTCGTGCCACGCGTGGACCGGGGCCGCGGCCGGAACCGGGGCCCGCAGCACTCCGCGCGCGAGGGAATGCCCCGTCCACACCCCGGCCGCCGCCCCGACCGTCACGGGTCCGGGTCCGCGGCCGCGCACTCCCGGCAGCATGAGGAGCGCACCGAGTATCGACGACGCCGTCGCGATCTCCACGCCGCGCCGGCTCGCGGTCCTCGCGTCCGGCAGCGACCGCAGTAGCCGCCAGGCCACGACGAGATCGTCGACGAGAAGATCCGCCGGCCAGGGCGGCGGGGCGTCGTCGACGAGAACTCCGATGCCGACGTCGGCGGCGGCCAGGGCTTGCGGTGCCCGGCCCGCGAGCACCGCGACGGTCGCGCCTTTCGCCTGCAGCGCCGCGACGGCGTCGCGGAGGTCCGCGTCCGGTGATCCGCTCGAGGGGAACAGATCGTCGAACGCCGAGCGGAGACCGCCGAGGGTGTCCACGTCCACCGACACCACCTGCGCACCCGACGTGCGGGCCTGCGCGAGCACGGCCGCCGCGTGCGGGTGATGGGCGGGCGTCACGAGCACGGCGGCGTCGTCGTCCTCGGCCGCCGCGGCGAGATCACCCGGAAGCTCGCCGAGACCGTGCCAGCCCGCGCCGAGAGCGCCGGCGTCCACGCCGGATCCGGCGGCCTCCCACACCCGGGTCCGGTCGGAGTCCCGCACCGCGCGGATCGCGCTCACCCGAAGTTCGACCGTGTGCAGAACGGTCGGGTCGACGACCACCGCGTCCACCCGGTCCAGGCACCGCAGCGCACCCGGACGCAGCGCAACCACGCCGTGGCGATCGGCCAGTCCCCGGCCGAGCGTGGCGGCAAACACCTCGCGGGCGGTGCGCGCCGCCTTCGGTGCGGCAACCAGGGCCGCATCCGCGGCGCCCGCCACGCTGCGGGCGGCAGCCCCCACCGCCGTCGCCCCCACCAGCTGGGCGACGGCCGCGCGGTCGCCGTCCCGCTCCAGAAGACCCGACGTGCGCTCCCGCGGGATTCGGGCGGTGTCGTCGGCCGGGTTTTGCGCCAGCTCGGGCTCGCGCCGCCGCCACGACTGCCGACCCGACCAGGCCTCCGCCGTGAGCGCCGACCGCAGGACCACGTCGACGCCGAGCGACGCGGGCGCCTGCCGCATCACGTCGCCGACGGCCTGCGCGGCGACGAGCAGCAATTCGGCCGCGTCCGGTCCGAGCCGGTCCTCGACCATCCCACGCAAGCGCGGCTGATAGTTGACGAACGTGACCGCCGCAGCCGGCACCGACCTGGGCAGGCTGGGCATCGGAACCAGGCGACCGGCAACGGCCGCGAAAAACCCGGTCGTCACGGCGGCCAGCGCGAGGGACCGTTCGGCGAGTGTCACGTCGTCGCCGGGCAGTTCCCTCGGCCGGTCGCGGACGGCGCCCGGGACCAGCGGCCGGGCCAGATCCTCGGCCCCCGTGATCGCTGCGCACAGCTCGGCAACCGAAGGTCCGTTCTCGCCGACGGTCACGACCAGCCGGGACAACGCGTGGTTGAGTTCGGCCCGGTCCACGCCGTCGAGTCCGCGGACGGCGCCCAGAACGGCCGCCGCCACCTCGTCCCGGCGTGCCCCGTCCAGTCCGCGGATCTCGATCCAGGCGCGACCGTGTCCGGAACTCGTGCGCCTGGCCGGGGTTCCCCCCACCACCTCGCTCACGATCTGCGTCGCGGTCCGGGCGGTGGTGGCCACCAGATCGGCGGCGACGGCGCCCCCGTAGGCCGCGACTCCGAGTCCGACCCCGGCACCGCGCACCGGCAGAGACGCGGCGGTGAGGAGGTATCGACGCAGTCCCACGGCACCTACTGCGCGCGCGTGGAACGTCGCGGGGAAGATTTCTTCGCTGTGGACGCCGCGGATTTCTTGGCGGGCGCAGTCTTCCCGGGCGCCGACTTCTTGGCGGGCGCAGATTTCCCGGCGGACGCGATTTTCTTGGCAGGCACCGATCTGGTGGCGGGCACAAGTGCCGTGTCGCGCGGTGTCGTGGAACTCCCTCGGAATTGCCGCAGGACGAGCACGGCCCCTCCGACGGTCACCAACACGGGCCACTCGACCAGTCCCGCCGCACCGACGGCCGCCAACGTCAGCACGGCGACCGGCGTCGAACTACTCCCGCTCTCCATTCCGGAACGGACGCCGCCCGCCGCCCCACGCACGCCGCCGACCACCCCGCCGACCGCGGCGCCTCCGACCGCGCCGACCGCACTCGTTGTCGCTTGTGCAGCACCTGTCACGGCGTGCACAGCGCCGTCGACGATTCGCATGATGAGCTCCCATCGGCCGAGGCCACGACCGCCGCCGACACCGGCGGCGTCACGACTGCGGTACCCACCTCAGGGTATTCTCAACCGCCTCACACCGGAACAGATTTCAGGGAACTCTCAGAGTAACTCAGACACTGTTCTGCCCCAAGGGAATTCGCTCACCCTGTTCGGTGCGCCAGAACTCCCACCCGTCGTGGGTCTCGACGTCGCCGCTGATATGACTGGCAACGGCACCCGCAGCCGTCGTCGGGTCGGGGAACCGCCGGCCCTGCATCGGGCCGCGCATGATCTCCAGCGAATGTGTACCGGGGTCGAACCTCCCGACCAGGCGGTACCCCTCGAAGTCGGCGACCACTTCGAGTCGGGTATCGATCAGTTCGTCCGACACGACGGCAGCTTTCGCCGGCTTCTTCCGGGCGGATGCCTCGGCGCGCGCATCCGCGCGCAACGTCGCCGCCGTGGTGGCACGCTGGGCGTCGCTGTAGCGACTGGGGTCCTTCTCCCCCGCCAACCCCAGCAGGTCCCAGCGGCCGCGGCCGTGCGCCACCCGGCTCAGCGGAATCGCGTGATGCCCGGTTCGCGTGCGGCCGGGAGTGTCCATCATCCAGAGGTCCACCTCGGCGCGGATGTCGTCCGCGACCTCGGCGGAGGGCACGACGAAGAATTCCTCCGGGGTGCTCGCGAGGTCCACGAACACCCAGAACTGTGAACCGGTGTCGTCGTCGTCGAGCGATTCGTCCTGTTTGCGGGCCTGCCAGTCGCCGCTCAGCTTGGAGCGCACCCGCACGATGCAACTCGTGCCGTCGTCGCCCCAGACCTGGACCGGGTTGCGACGTGAGTGAGTGAGCCGGACTGCTTTGCCGCCCCGTTCCACGACATCGGCGATGAAGGCCTGGATCCCCCGGCTGGCGGTGTCTTCCACTGTGTACGTGTCCGTCCGTGATTCTGCGTCCCGTACGCAGGTGGAGAGAGGTGCGGCGACGGGTTTGCGCAGCACGACTCGGCGTTCTTCTCTTCACCATACGTGCAGTGCCCTGCGAGCGGTGACTACCCGACCGGGCGGGCTGCATCCGCGGCCTCGGCGAACAGCCATGACAGCACCAGCGCACCGGGGTCCACGACACCGCGCGCCGCCTCGCCGATGTAGCTGGCCCGGCCGCGCCTCGCGGTGAGGTCGGCGGTGGCCTCGGCCCCGCGGGCGGACGCGTCCGCAGCCTCGGCCAGACCGTCGGCCAGGCTCTTCCCGGCGGCGACGACCGATTCGAGGGCGGCGACGGCGGGGGCGATGGCGTCGATCATCGTCTTGTCTCCGGGTTGCGCCCCGCCGAGTTCCTGGATCGCGTCCAGGCCGGCGCGTGCCGCGGCGGCGATCGCCTTCAGGTCCATACCGTGCGGTGCGTCGGCGGCCACCCGGTAGAACTGCCGGAACCAGACGCCGAAGAGCGCCCCCGACGTGCCACCGGAGTGGCCGAGATAGGCGTCGGACAGCGACTCGAAGACCGTCGCCGGGGCGTACGTGCCGCGGACCTTCGCGACGTCGACGTGGTCGAGTGCGGCCACCATGTTGGTGCCGAAGTCGCCGTCTCCGGCGCGGCGGTCGAGGTCGGTGAGGTTCGGCTCCTCGGCGAGGACCTTCTCCACGAACGCGCCGATCCAGCTGCCCACCGCCGCCCGGCCGAGCGCGTCGGCAGTGCCCGGAACATCCGCCTCGGCCTCGCGCGACGCGACGTCCGATCGGAACTGCATCCCGGATTCGTCTGGAACGCCGCGGAATTCGCCAGCCGGGGCGTTGGGCCACCCCGGCGCCGAGGTCGGTGCGTCCCACAGGTCGAGGAGTTCGTCGTCGCAGCGCACCAGTGTGATGGACGCGCCGTCCATGTCGAGGGCGGTGACGAAACTGCCGACCAGCGAGCGGCGGATCACCACTCCCCGGTCCGCGAGGTAATCGGCGAGCTGACCGAACAGCAGTTGCAGTTCGAGCGGGTGGGCCGCGCCGAGCCCGTTGACGATCGCGATCACCGGATCCTCGCGCTGCACGCCGAGTGAGGTGAGGACGGGGTCGGTGAGCCGGCGGACCAGTTCGGCCGCGGGCATCGCCTCGACCCGTTCGGTTCCGCGTTCACCGTGAATGCCGATCCCCAGTTCGATCTGCCCGTCCGGGAGGTCGAACGACGGGGAGTTCGCCCCCGGCACTGTGCACGCCCGCAGGGCGACCGCCATGCTGCGGGAATTCCGGGCGGTACGTCGCCCGAACTCCGCGACGGCAGCGAGGTCGTCGCCGCGTTCGGCCGAAGCGCCGCAGATCTTCTCGACGGCGATCGTGGCCGCGGTGCCGCGACGTCCGGGCCCGTCCTCCCGCTCAGAGGCCACGTCGTCGTCGACGAGCACGTGCTCGACCGTGATGCCGTCCTCCGCCGCCAGTTCGCCGGCGATGCGGAAGTTGAGGACGTCGCCGGTGTAGTTCTTCACGATGTGCACGACGCCGCC
>SEEV01000052.1 GCA_004211695.1 Rhodococcus sp. (in: high G+C Gram-positive bacteria) | reverse complement strand
ACGGTCAAGGACTTCGTGAAGACCGAGCAGCACCCGGACGCCACCAAGGACCGCGACGGCCGGCTCCTCGTCGGTGCCGCCGTGGGTGTGGGTGACGAGGCGTGGAGCCGTGCGATGGCGCTCACCGACGCCGGAGTCGACGTCCTCGTCGTCGACAGCGCCCACGGTCACTCCGCCGGCGTGCTGGACATGATCTCGAAGCTGAAGGCCGAGGTCGACGAGCGCGTGCAGATCATCGGCGGCAACGTCGCCACCCGCAGCGGTGCGGCCGCCCTCATCGAGGCCGGGGTCGACGCGGTCAAGGTCGGTGTCGGGCCGGGCTCGATCTGCACCACCCGCGTCATCGCCGGTGTCGGCGCCCCGCAGATCACCGCGATCCTCGAAGCGGTTGCCGCGGCCAAGCCGCACGGTGTGCCGGTGATCGCCGACGGTGGACTGCAGTTCTCCGGCGACATCGCCAAGGCCCTCGCGGCGGGCGCGTCGACGGCCATGCTCGGGTCCCTGCTCGCGGGTACCGCCGAGTCGCCGGGTGAGCTGATCCTGGTCAACGGCAAGCAGTACAAGAGCTACCGCGGCATGGGGTCCCTCGGCGCGATGCAGAGCCGTGGCGCCGCGAAGTCGTATTCCAAGGACCGCTACTTCCAGGACGACGTGCTGTCCGAGGACAAGCTGGTCCCGGAGGGCATCGAGGGCCGGGTTGCGTTCCGCGGCCCGCTGTCCCAGGTCACCCATCAGCTCACGGGTGGTCTGCGGGCGGCCATGGGCTACACGGGAGCATCGTCGATCGAGGAGCTGCAGAACGCGCAGTTCGTGCAGATCACCGCCGCGGGTCTGAAGGAGAGCCACCCGCACGACATCACGATGACGGTCGAAGCTCCCAACTACACCGCTCGCTAGCCAACCAGTCACGATTCACGAGAAAGGGGCGCGCGTGCGCGACCTCGTTGAGATCGGCATGGGCCGAACAGCCCGACGTACCTATGAGCTGGACGACATCGACATCGTCCCCTCCCGCCGGACCCGCTCCTCCAAGGAGGTGTCGACGTCCTGGCAGCTCGACGCGTACCGGTTCGACATCCCTGTGCTGGCGCATCCCACCGACGCGCTCGTCTCGCCGTCGTTCGCGATCGAACTCGGCAAGCGTGGTGGCCTCGGGGTCATCAACGGTGAGGGTCTGTGGGGGCGTCACGCGGACGTCGAGGCCAAGCTCGCCGAACTCGTCGCACTGGCGGAGTCGGACGTCGACGTCGAGGCGCCGATCAAGAGGCTGCAGGAGCTGCACGCGGCGCCGCTGCAGCCGGGTCTCCTCGCCGCTGCGGTCGCGCAGGTCCGTGACGCGGGGGTCACCACCGCGGTCCGGGTCAGCCCGCAGAACGCGCGGGCGCTCACCCCGCAGTTGCTGGAGGCGGGCATCGACCTGCTGGTCGTGCACGGCACGATCATCTCCGCCGAGCACGTCGCTCACGGCGACAGCGAGCCGCTGAACCTGAAGACGTTCATCTCCGAACTCGACGTTCCCGTCGTGGCCGGTGGCGTGAGCGATCACCGCACCGCCCTGCACCTGATGCGTACGGGCGCGGCGGGTGTGATCGTCGGGTACGGCTCCACCGAGGGGGCCACGACCACCGGTGAGGTGCTGGGCATCGGCCTTCCGATGGCCACGGCGATCGCGGACGCGGCGGCCGCCCGCCGTGATTACCTCGACGAGACGGGTGGACGCTACGTCCACGTCATCGCGGACGGCGACATCACGTCCTCGGGCGACCTGGCCAAGGCGATCGCCTGTGGCGCGGACGCCGCGGTCCTGGGTGCGCCGCTGGCCGTCGCCGCGGAGGCTCCCGGCGGCGGGTGGTACTGGCCGTCGGCTGCCGCGCATCCCTCTGTTCCGCGCGGCACGATGCTGCCGGTCTCGTTCGGTGAGCGGCCGTCCCTCGACCGGGTGCTGACCGGTCCGTCGGACGACCCGTTCGGTTCGCTGAACTTCGTCGGTGGTCTGCGCCGCTCGATGGCGAAGTCGGGGTACTCGGATCTGAAGGAATTCCAGAAGGTGGGCCTCACCGTCCGCGCCTGAGGCTTCCATTTTCCACCGCTTGACCCGTCGCCCAATGTCACATCGGTGCAGTTCAACTGCACTGGTGAGGCATTGGGCGACGTGCGTTTGCGGGTATCGCAACCGTTCCTGATACCTCTCGTTACAGTTAGGCGACCCTTGTGGCAGCTGTCACAGCCGCGGGGTGCATACTGGCGAGTAATAACTCAGGTTTCGTTGGAGGTCGAGTGATGAGCAAGCAGCGCGCAACGGAGTACGACGTCCTCATCGTCGGTTCCGGATTCGGTGGCAGTGTCACCGCGCTCCGGCTGGTGGAGAAGGGTTACAAGGTCGGCATCCTCGAAGCGGGCCGCCGCTTCGCCGACGCCGACTTCGCGAAGACGAGCTGGGACCTCAAGAAGTTCCTGTGGGCGCCTGCCCTCGGATTCTTCGGCATCCAGCGCGTCCACCTGCTCCGCGACTGCCTGATCCTTGCCGGGGCCGGCGTCGGCGGCGGTTCACTCAACTACGCCAACACGTTGTACAAACCACCGGCCTCCTTCTTCCAGGACAGGCAGTGGTCGCACATCACCGATTGGCACGACGAGCTCACGCCGTACTACGAACAGGCCCGCAAGATGCTGGGCGTGGTGCAGAACCCGCACATGACCCCCGCCGACGAGATCATCAAGTCGGTCGCCGAGGACATGGGGGTGGGCGACACGTTCATCCAGACCCCGGTCGGTGTCTTCTTCGGTGAAGCGGGCAAGACGGTCCCCGACCCCTACTTCGGTGGCGTCGGCCCCGACCGCACGGGGTGCATCGAATGCGGCGAATGCATGACCGGTTGCCGGCACGGCGCCAAGAACACCCTGCTCAAGAACTATCTGGGTCTCGCGGAGAAGGCCGGTGCGGAGATCATCCCGATGACGACGGTCACTGGTCTGCGCGAGGCGTCGGACGGCAGCTGGGACGTGTTCACCCGGCGCAGCGGTCCGCGGAAGAACCGGAACCGCAAGACGTACACCGCCGCGAACGTCGTCCTGGCCGCGGGCACGTGGGGCACGCAGCACCTGCTGTTCGACCAGAAGGATACGGGCGCGCTGCCCAAGATCTCCGACCGGCTGGGTGTGCTCACCCGCACCAACTCGGAGTCGATCCTCGGCGCCGCCAAGAACAAGGTCGACCCCGCGCTCGAGCTCACGAAGGGCGTCGCCATCACGTCGTCGTTCCACCCGACGTCCGACACCCATGTCGAACCCGTGCGGTACGGCAAGGGGTCGAACTCGATGGCCCTGCTGCAGACACTGCTGACCGACGGCGGTGGGCGTCGGTGGATGACGTTCCTCAGGGAGCTCACGAAGGACCCGACGGCTCTGAAGGTCCTCACCCCCTACAAGTGGAGCGAGCGCACCATCATCGCGCTGGTCATGCAGAACCTCGACAACTCCATCACCACGTACACGAAGAAGGGCCTGTTCGGCCGGCGCAAGGTCACCAGCAAGCAGGGCCACGGGGAGCCGAACCCGAGCTGGATCCCGGCAGGCAATGAGGCGACCCGTCGCATCGCAGAGAAGATCGACGGCCGCGCGGGCGGAACCTGGGGAGATGTGTTCAACATTCCGCTCACCGCCCACTTCCTCGGCGGCTGCACGATCGCGTCGGAGCCGTCGAAGGGCGTCATCGACCCGTACCACCGCGTGTGGGGATACCCGACGCTGAGCGTCGTCGACGGTTCCGCCGTGTCCGCGAACCTGGGCGTCAACCCGTCGCTGACCATTTCGGCGCAGGCCGAACGCGCGGCGTCGCTGTGGCCGAACAAGGGTGAGGAGGACCTGCGTCCGGCGCAGGGCGAGGGATACCGGCGCCTGAACCCGGTCGCGCCGTACGCGCAGCTGATCGCCCGGCGGGTGCGTGAGGCCAAGGTCTATTCCGAGGTGGTTCCGCACACCGCGACCGTCGAGGAGATCGCGGCCAAGAATCCCCTCGCCGTGGTGCTGTCGGGTGGGCCGTCGAGCGTCTACGCCGACGGGGCGCCTCAGCTCGATCCGGCACTGTTCGATCTGGACGTGCCGGTGTTCGGCATCTGTTACGGATTCCAGGCCATGGCAGGCGCGCTCGGTGGAACGGTGGCACACACCGGCACCCGTGAGTACGGCCGAACCGACCTGAAGGTTCAGGGCGGTCTGCTGCACGACGGCCTGCCGTCCAGCCAGCCCGTCTGGATGAGTCACGGTGACGCGGTCACCGAGGCCCCCGAGGGCTTCGAGGTGACGGCCACGAGCGAGGGCGCACCCGTCGCCGCGTTCGAGGACCGGGCCCGCAAGCTCGCCGGGGTGCAGTACCACCCGGAGGTCCTGCACTCGCCGCACGGCCAGCAGGTACTCAGTCGGTTCCTCCACGAGATCGCGGGCATTCCGCCGGCGTGGACGGCTGCGAACATCGCGGACGCGCTGATCGAGCAGGTCAAGGAGCAGGTCGGCGACGGCAAGGCGATCTGCGGCCTCTCCGGTGGCGTCGACTCCGCTGTCGCGGCGGCGCTGGTGCAGCGCGCGATCGGCGACAACCTGACGTGTGTGTTCGTCGATCACGGCCTGATGCGCGCGGGGGAGCGTGCACAGGTGGAGCAGGATTTCGTGGCCGCGACCGGCGCGAAGCTGATCACGGTCGACGCCGCCGACACGTTCATTGGTGAGCTGGCCGGGGTCTCCGATCCGGAGACCAAGCGCAAGATCATCGGCCGCGAGTTCATCCGCAGCTTCGAGGGTGCGGTCAGCGACGTGCTGGGCGAGAACGCCGCCCACGGCGACACCGTCGAATTCCTCGTGCAGGGCACGCTGTACCCGGACGTCGTGGAATCCGGCGGCGGCACCGGCACGGCCAACATCAAGAGCCACCACAACGTGGGCGGCCTGCCGGAAGACCTGCAGTTCACTCTCGTCGAACCGCTCCGCCTGCTGTTCAAGGACGAGGTCCGCGCGGTCGGGCGCGAGCTGGGGCTGCCCGAGGAGATCGTGGGACGCCAGCCGTTCCCAGGTCCCGGGCTAGGCATCCGTATCATCGGCGAGGTCACCCAGGAGCGGCTCGAGATCCTGCGCCACGCGGATTCCATTGCGCGCGAAGAGCTGACGGCCGCCGGGTTGGACGGTCAGATCTGGCAGTGCCCGGTGGTGCTGCTCGCCGACGTCCGCAGCGTCGGCGTGCAGGGTGACGGACGCACCTACGGTCACCCGATCGTGCTCCGCCCCGTGTCCAGCGAGGACGCGATGACCGCGGACTGGACGCGACTGCCCTACGACGTCCTCGAGCGGATCTCCACCCGCATCACCAACGAGGTGCACGACGTCAACCGTGTCGTGCTCGACATCACGAGCAAGCCGCCGGGCACCATCGAGTGGGAGTGACGCACTGTGCGCGGTGAGCGAGTCTCCGGACTCGCTCACCGCGCACACGGCATGCGCCCTATTTTTTCCTCCGGTTCGGTGCGAACACCAGCACCACACCGACGAGCACCGCAACCAGCACGAACAGCCAGCGGAACTCGACGTTCGCGAGCGGTTCGAGTGAGAACGGTCCCGCGAGCGCCCAACCGCTCACCAGGAGCGCTGCCACCCCGGCGAGGATCAGGAGCGGCGACGGTTGTGTCCGCATGCGGGTCTGCTCGGTTTCCTGAGTGTCGTCGATGTCATCCACGGCGCACCTCCACACTTCCGAACTGGACATCGGCATTGAGGGTCAGAACGGGACCATCCGTGCCGTCGACGCCGCCGTCGAGACCGTCCCCGAGGCACTGCGCGTCACCGAACTGGGCGGTGCAGTGGTTCTCGACGTTCATGCCCGGCGGCAGGAGCACCTTTACTTCACCGAACTGTCCACTGACGTCGACCGTCTTGTCCTCGATGAGGGTGACGTTCCTGAGGTCGAGTGTGAAACTGCCGAACCCCCCGGAGTAGGCGGGATCGATATCGGCTGCCGTCAGCGGAGTCCAGGTCCGATCACCCATGTTCTCGCTGTTCAGGTCGAGTGAACCGACGATCGAGGCGAGGATCACGAAACCGATCAGCGGGCCCGCGACGACGAGAAGCCCGTAGCCCTTGCGCAGGAAGCCGCCGATCAGCAGTCCGACTCCGATGACGGCGAGCGCGACGGCGCCGATGCGACCGGGGTTCAGCCAGTCGGACCCGGTGGCCACCGACACTGCCGTGGCCGCGGCGCCCGCGAGAATCGCCAGGCCGATCACCGTCGTGGTCAGGCGTGAGTGCTTGCGCTCCGGTTGCACTGCGGGAGTGACGGTCCTGGCCGGTTCGGGCAGGTCCCAGGCGAACGGGGCGACACCGAGCGGGTCCCACGCCGGCGGTCTCGGTTCGAGCGGCGCGAACGGAGCCGCCGGTGCATCGACCCCCGGGTCGGGGGTCGGGGACTTCTCGAACGACACCGGATCGGATTGGGCAGAAGCGGTTTCGGCGGTCGGTGCCTCGGCGGGCGCGTCGGCCGACGTCTCGTCCGGGGTGGGAGGTGCGCTCGGCGTATACGAGTCGGGAAGCTTCGTGTACGGACCGTACGCGGCCCACCCGTACGTGCCCGGACCGAACGGGTTGGCGCCGAACTGTCCGGGGGAGAAGCTCGTCCCGGGATACCCGGTGCCGACACCCGGGGTCGCGGCACCGGTCGGCATCGGCGGGGGTATCGGCTGCCGCTGGTACAGCAGCCACAGACCGCCGAGCATGAGTGCCATACTGATCAGCCCGGAGCCGCCGAGCCCGACACCGAAAGGTCCGACCGTGCTCAAGGCGATCGCCAGCGCGACGAGGAGGACGATGGTCTTGGTACCCGAGTCGGAGCTGTGACCGCGCCCCACCAACGACTCCGCGGGTGAGACCGGGTCGCCCGACTTCGTGAGGGCGAGCCAGCACGCCAGGTAGAGGAGCACGCCGGCGCCGCCGAAAATGGTGGACACGACGAAGGCGACTCGTATCAGTACGGGATCGACGCCGTAGCGGTAACCGATTCCCGCACAGACACCGGCGACGTGGCCGCGGCCGGGCAACCGCACCGGTCGGGTCCGCCACAGATCCTGTATCTGCTCTTGGAAGCTCCCATTGCTCATACGACCATCGTTCCGGTCGGCGCGGCGCGCGTACATCGGGAACTACCCTGATCTTTCCGCTCGGGGTGGGCCGTGGCGGGCGCCGAAGTCAGGGTTGGACCCTGATGCCGCCGCCCGGGGATCGTGCCACTATCGAAGATGTGCAACCTGTGTCGAACACGCCCGCGGGCGGCGGTCCGTTCGCGGCCGCCGTGACTGCGCCGGTACCGCCCGGCGGTGTCGCCATGCCTCGGCTCGAACGCCGGGCCGGTGGTCGGATCGTGGGCGGCGTCGCGGGCGGCATCGCCGATCAGCTTGGTGTCGACGTGATGAAGGTGCGGGTCGCGTTCGCGTGTCTGGCCGCGCTCGCCGGCGCGGGCATCGTCGGCTACGGACTGTTGTGGATCTTCACGGCCGCGGGCTCCGACACTGAGAAGCCCAGTGCGTCCGAGCGGCGGAGAGCGTACGGACTGATCGCGATCGGCCTGGCCGGTGCGTCCGCGTTGTCGTGGCTGTTCAGCGGCAGGGTCGGTTCGGTGATCGCGCCGATCATCGTGGTGGCGGTGGGTGCGGCGCTGGTGTGGCGCGAATTCGATTCGGAGGGGCCGCGCACCGTCATCGGACTGCCGCAGCGTCCCACCGTCCTGACGTGGGCCCGGGTGCTCGGCGGCGTGACGTTGATCGTGTCGGGTCTCGGCGTGGTGATCCTCGCGCAGGTCGACTTCGACGCGCTGCGGTCGTCGCTGCTGGCCGTGGTGGTCACCCTCGTCGGCGCCGGGTTGCTGACCGTCCCTCTGTGGTTGCGGTTGTGGCGCGCACTCGGTGCAGAACGCGCCGCCAGGATCCGCAACGACGAGCGCGAGGAGATCGCGTCGCACCTGCACGACTCCGTCCTCCAGACACTGGCGCTGATCCAGAAGCAGGCCGACCACCCGCAGGAGGTCGCGCGGCTCGCACGGGGGCAGGAACGGGAACTGCGGAAGTGGTTGTTCGGCGGGGCGGACACCGACCATTCGAGTCTCGCCGAGGCGTTGCGCATCATCGCCGGCGAGGTGGAGGATCACCACGGTGTCACGGTGCGGCCGGTGACGGTGGGCGACGTGGCGCTCGATGTCGAGGGCACCGGCGAGGGGCTGTCGAAGGAGAGTTTCACGGCGGTGCTCGGCGCGGCCCGGGAGGCTCTGGTCAACGCGGCCAAGCACTCCGGTGAGACGGACATCAATCTGTTCGCCGAAGCCGAGCGCGAACAGGTCAGCGTGTTCGTCCGCGACCGTGGCGTCGGATTCGACGTCGACGAGGTGTCCCCGGACCGTCAGGGGCTGGCGAAGTCGATCCGAGGGCGAATCGAGCGGAGAGGCGGGCACGTCGACGTGCGATCCGCGCCCGGCAAGGGCACCGAGGTGCGAATCCATATGCCGCGGAACGGCCGGACGTGGTCGGGAGCGGGCGCTTCCGAGAGCACGGACGGCGCCGGTGTCGAGGACGTGCCGTTCCGTCAGGGTGCGTGAGCGTCGGCCGGGCGGCAGTGCGGCGGGACCGGGATTCGTTCGACACGCTCTAGAGTGGGGTGACACTACCGCCCACGCCGAGGAACAGCCGCAGTGACCTTGCCTGAAACGCCCCCGTACCGTGTCTTTCTCGTCGACGATCACGCCGTGTTCCGCTCCGGCGTCCGTGCCGAACTCGGCAGGGAAACCGACATGGAGGTGGTGGGTGAGGCCGGTGGCGTCGCGGAGGCGGTGGCCGGTATCAATGCCACCTCACCGCACGTCGTGTTGCTCGACGTGCACATGCCCGACGGCGGTGGCGTCGCGGTGCTGAGAGGCATCGAGTCGGGTCCGGTGTGCCTGGCGTTGAGTGTGTCCGACGCCGCCGAGGACGTGATCGCCGTGATCCGCGCGGGCGCCCGAGGATACGTCACCAAGACGATTTCGGGAGCGGAACTGGCCGACGGTGTGCGCCGGGTCGCCGGCGGTGACGCAGTGTTCAGCCCGCGGCTGGCGGGTTTCGTGCTGGACTCCTTCACCGGACGTTCCAATGCTCCTGAGCCCCAATTGGATCCGGAGCTGGATTCACTCACGCCGCGGGAGCTGGAAGTGCTGCGGTTGCTCGCCCGGGGTTACACGTACCGGGAAATCGCAGAGGAACTGGTGATCTCGGTGAAGACGGTCGAAACCCACGCGTCGAACGTGCTGCGGAAGACGCAGCAGTCCAACCGGAATGCGCTCACGAGGTGGGCGCACCGCCGGCGGATCGACTGACCTGTTCTCAGGGCTGTGCGAGAAGGACGATGACCGCCACCAGCACGGCCAGGATCAGGATCGCGACCATGACGCCCATCGCGATCGGCGCCCACGCCACCACCTGATCGCGGACCGTGGGGGCCGGCGAACCCGGAGCGGGTTTCGTAGGCCGCGGGGGCCACTGCAGTCGGCCGAGCGGATGAGGCACGTTCTTCAACGGAGTGCTCTGATGCACCGCGGGCAGACCGGCCTGGGTGGAACTCACCAGCTTGCTGCGCCGCCGTGAATCGGGCAGCGGCGTCGAGCGGTGCGCCCACGCCGGGATGGTGCCGTCCGCGGCATAGACGGGCGAGCCGACGAGGTGCGCGACGTTGCCGTCGCCCGCCATGGCCACCCGGGCCAGGGCATCGCGGGCCTCGGCCATCGTCGGACGACGCGCCGGGTCGGGCTCGAGCAGGTGCAGCAGTGTGTCGGTGAGCGGTCCGGCCTTGCTCGGACGGTAGATCTCGGCCTTCGCGACCCGGTGCAGGAGTGCGATGGAATCCGAGTCGATCCCGAACGGCGGTTGTCCCTCGACGACGGTGTACAGCGTGGCACCGAGCGAGAAGACGTCGCTGGCCTCGGTGGGGTCCTGACCGCGGGCGACCTCGGGGGAGAAGTACGCCGGTGTGCCGGTGATGACCCCGTTCGTCGTGTCGGCGGAATCGCCCTTGGCCCGGGCGATGCCGAAGTCGCTGATCTTGACGGTGCCGAGTTCCCGGCCGCGGTCGGCGACGAGGATGTTGCCGGGCTTGATGTCCCGGTGCACGATCCCGGCGGCGTGCGCGGCGGTGAGGGCGTCGGCCACCTGCGCGCCGATCTGAGCGACCTCCAACGGGGGCAACGTGTCGGCGATGTTCATCGCCTGGGCGAGGCTGCGCGACGGCAGGTACTCCATGACCAGCCAGGGTTCACCGGCCTCGAGCGCCACGTCGTACATCGCGATGGAATGACGGTGCGCGAGTTTGGCGGCGTTGCGCCCTTCCCGCATGGTGCGTTCGCGCACCCGGCGGGCCTCGTCGGGGTCGAGTCCGGCGGTCGTGGTGACCTGTTTGATGGCGACGTCGCGGTGCAGCAGGGTGTCCCGTGCGAGCCAGACCGCGCCCATTCCGCCGCCGCCCAGTTTGGACCGCAGACGGTACCTTCCGGCCACCAGGTATTCGGGTCCGATGCCCCTTTCGCTCTGCTCCTGCTCCATCACGCGTTCAGGTTAGAGGATTGCGCGGACACGGGATGCGCGATGGTCCTGACCTGGCCGTTCGGGGTTCACTTGACGGGCCACCACCGACCGGCTTTACTTGAAATGGTTCGAAAATACGTTCGAACAAAGCGTCTGTTCGAGCCGCGCCTTCCCCGTGGTTGCCGACCGCTGTTGGTGCCGAATGTCAGGGGTGTCGAGTTGGCTGAAGTGGTCGGCGAGCCGGAGTTTCCGGTGCCGGGGTCTCCGGAGCTGTCCGGGTTGTCCCGGCAGGAGCGTCTGGACTACCTCCGGCGACGGATGGCGGCCGTTCCCGCGCGCGGTGAGTCGGTGGCGAGGCGCGCCCCGGTGGAGAGCGCGCCTCCCTCGGCGGGTGCTTCCGCGGTTCCCGATTCCCACGCCGCCGGGGTGCTCCCGGTTCCGGCGGCACTGGCCGAACTCCTTCCCCGGGGCGGGCTGGTGCGCGGGTCGGTGGTGTCGGTGTCGGGCGCCACTTCGCTCCTGCTCGGGTTGGTGGCGTCCGTGACCGCGGACGGTGGCCATGTCGCGGTGATCGGGCATCCCCGGCTCGGGGTGCTGGCAGCGGTGGAGATGGGGGCGCAACTGGAGCGGCTGGCGCTGATCCCCGACCCGGGTGCCGATCCGGTGGAGATCGCCGCGGTGCTGCTGGACGGGATGGATCTGGTGGTGCTCGGACTGGGTGGGGCGTCGGTGGCGCCGTCCCGGGCGCGTGCGGTGGTGGCCCGCGCCCGGAGCAAGGGGTCGACTCTGGTCGTCACCGACGGGCACTGGGACGGCGCGGAGATGCGACTGGAGGCCCGGGTGCACGGGTACGCCGGACTGGGCAACGGATCTCAGGACCGGGGATGCGGACGGTTGCGGTCCCTCAGCCTGGCGGTGTGTGCCCGGGGACGGTCGTTCCAGCCGCGCACCACCCGGTTGGACGTGCGGTCGGCGCAGGGCCGGGTGGAGTGGGTGAGCGCTCCGGAAGCGGTGGTGCCCCTCGAACACACTCCCGTCCCCGAGGGGGCGGAGGTGGTGGGCCTGTGAGCCGGGTGCTGGCGCTGTGGTGTCCCGACTGGCCTGCGGTCGCGGCGGCCGCGGCCGCGGACCTCCCCCCGACCCGTCCGGTGGCGGTGACTTCGGGCAATCGGGTGATCGCCTGCTCGGCGCCGGCCCGCGCGGACGGGGTGCGCAGAGGTCTGCGCCGTCGTGAGTCGCAGGCCCGGTGCCCCCGATTGCACGTGGTGACAGCCGATCCCGACCGCGACGCGCGGCTGTTCGAGCCGGTCGCCTCGGCCGTCGACGCGGTGGCACCCGGCGTCGAGGTGCTGCGACCCGGTCTCGTGGTGCTGTCGGCTCGCGGCGTCGCCCGGTACTTCGGTTCGGAGGAAGCCGCCGCGGAACGGTTGGTGGATCAGGTGTCGGCAGTGGGGATGGAGTGTCAGGTCGGTATCGCCGACCAGCTGTCCACGGCCGTGATCGCCGCGCGCAGAGCAACTCTCGTGCCACCCGGTGAGGGAGCGGACTTCCTGGCGCCGCTCCCGATGCGGGAATTGGCCGCCGAGCCGAGCCTCGCGGCGCCCCATCGCGGTGAGCTGGTCGATCTGCTGCACCGGCTCGGATTGCGCACGATCGGCAGTTTCGCCGCACTGTCGGCGGGCGACGTGGCTTCGCGGTTCGGAACCGATGCGGTGCTGGCGCATCGGGCCGCGCGGGGTGAGCCGGAGCGCCCCCCGTCGGGGCGGTCGCTGCCTCCCGACCTGGAGGTGGAGGAGCGCTGCGATCCCGTGATCGATCGGGTCGACGCCGCCGCCTTCGCGGGGCGCGCGCTGGCGGAGAAGCTTCATCGCACACTGTCGGATGCCGCGGTGGCCTGCACCCGGCTGTCGATCTCGGCGAGCACCGGCAACGGTGAGCAACTGTCCCGGATCTGGAGGTGCGCGGAACCGTTGACCCCGGAGGCGACGGCCGACCGGGTGCGGTGGCAGCTGGACGGGTGGCTGACCGGGCGCAGCGAGAAGCGGCCCACCGCCGGTATCGCCGTCCTGCGACTGGAGCCGGTGGAAGTGGTGGCGGCAGGCGCCCTGCAGTTGGGGCTGTGGGGTGGGGTCGGCGATCAGGACGAGCGGGCCCGGCGGGCCCTGGTGCGGGTGCAGGGACTGCTCGGCGGGGAGGCCGTGCAGGTGGGGGTCCTCAGTGGCGGGCGGGGTCCGGCGGAGCGCATCACGTTGCTGCCGTTGGGCGACGAGTTGGTTCCCCGCAACGATCCTTCGGAGCCGTGGCCGGGCACGTTGCCGGAGCCGGCACCTGCCGCGGTGCTCACCGCGCATCCGGAGGTGTGGATGTCGGACGAGCGGGGTATGGCTGTGACGGTCACGGAACGTGGTGTGTTCAGCGCGCCTCCTGCGCGGCTGCGGTGGGGGAGCCGGGAGTGGGCGGTGTGCGGATGGGCCGGACCGTGGCCTGTGGACGAGCGGTGGTGGGACCCTCCGGCTGCCCGGACGGCTGCCCGGGCCCAGGTGCTGCTGGAAGAGTCGCGGGCGCTGCTGGTGATCTGCACGGCAGGCCGTTGGTCGGTGGAGGGAATCTATGAGTGAGACAGGGCAGGACGCGCCGCATCGCAGGGTCGTCGTGCAGGAGTTGACGAGCCTCGACGGGTTCGTCGCCGGGACGTCCGGCGAGCTGGACTTCTTCGAGGCGGTACCGGATTACGGTGAGGTGGATCGGCGCAACCTGCGACTCCTCGCCGACACGGACCTGGCCCTGCTGGGACGGAACACCTACCAGATGTTCTCGGACTACTGGCCCACCGAGCAGGCGCAGGGCGAGGTGGTGGCCGAGGCCGTCAACGCGATCCCGAAGCTGGTGTTCTCCTCGACGCTGGACAGTGCCCCGTGGGGGAAGTGGGAACCGGCGCAGTTGTGGGCGGGCGACGCCGCCGAGCGGGTGAAGCGACTTCGGCGGGAGCCGGGTGGCGACATGATCGTCTGGGGGAGCATCACGCTCGCGCGGGCGCTGCTTGCCGCCGAACTGGTCGACGAGATCCAGTTGCACGTGGTGCCCGTCCTGTTGGGGCAGGGACGCAGGCTGCTCGACGAGGACACCGGCATGCACTCGCTGACGCTGCTGGAGTCGACGGGGTACGACTGCGGGGTCGTCACGTTGCGTTACGGGGTGGGCCGCGCGGCGTGACACATCCGCCGATATCCCTTGCGAACCGACCGTTCGAAATGCTTTGCTGTGCAGTGGGTCGCGTGCCGGTGGCGGACAGCGTCAGGCATGGAGGCCGGCCACAGCCGCATCGTCGGCTCGTGGCATACCTCGAAAGGGTCGACTGTGACCATTTCTTTCAACCACACGATCGTCGCTGCCAAGAACAAGCAGGAGTCGGCGACATTCTTCACCACCTTGTTCGGACTGCCGGACGCCGTGCCTGCCGGAAATTTCCTGGCCGTCGCCCTCGACAACGGGGTGTCTCTCGACTTCGCGGAACCGCCGATCGATTTCCCGCCGCAGCACTACGCGTTCCTCGTCGGCGAGGACGACTTCGACCGGATCTACGGCCTGATCGTCGAGTGGGGTCTCGAGCACTGGGCGGATCCGCGGCAGACGCTGCCGGGCACCATCAACACCAACGACGGCGGGCGGGGCGTCTACTTCCTCGACCCGTCCGGTCACTATCTGGAGATCATCACCCGCCCGTACGGGTCGGGCGAGTAGTCCGCGGCGGGGGCGTCCGTACTCGCTAGTCTGGATTCTCGTGGAGACGAGCAGGACGACCCCGACGCGTACCGGTATCGAGATCGCCTACCGGGACAGCGGTGAGTCCTCGGTGCCGGGTTCGGCGGACGCCCCTCCCGTGCCGGTGGTCCTGGTGCACGGGATGGGCGGTGACGGCGGCACCTGGGACCGATTCGCCCGTGCGCTCGTCGCACGTGGGCGCCGGGTCGTCGTGCTCGACCTGCGGGGGCACGGGCGCAGTGCGCGCGCCGCGTCGTACCTGTTCGACGAGTTCGGTGCCGACGTGGTGGAGGTGTGCGACAACCTCGGGCTGTCGCGGGTGGACCTCGTCGGGCATTCGCTCGGCGGTCATGCCGCGTCGCTCGCGGCGCAGGCGCGCCCGGACCTGGTCCGCCAATTGGTGATCGAGGAGGCGCCGCTCCCGTTGCGTCCCGGTGACCCGGAGCAGGTCTTCGCGAACCGGCTGCCGTCGCTGCCCGAGCTGTGGCACGCGACCACGAGCCTGATCCGTCATCCGCGGGCCGCGTTCGCCTTCGATCGGTCGATGACGGGCTCCGCGATCGAGCAGTTCCGCCGCCCGGATCCGTTGTGGTGGGACAGATTGCCGTACATCGAGGCCGACACCTTGATCCTGCGAGGCGGCCCGGGTGGGATGGTCGACCCGCGCAGGCTCGAGTCCGCGGTCGCGGCGATACCGAAGTGCCGGGTGGTGGTGTTCCCCGGCGGCCACAGTATTCATCGCGACCGGTACGACGAGTTCGCGTCGGCGGTCCTGCCCTTCCTGATGCAGCCCGAGACGGGCTGACAAAAAGTCCCAAAATGTAAACCGCGAGGGGCTCGACAGGACTAGCGTGGGAACCGAAGCGGGGCTCGAGACGACCTCCCTGTCGCGACGAACACCCGAAACTGCGGGGCGCCCGACGACGTCGTCCGCACGTCCGGAAGAAGGCCCACGATGTCGACACTCACGCCCGGACGCCCCTACGCGCCCGGCAGGCAGGGATTCAGCTCGCTCCGCGCCGGGGGACTTAACTGGGACGCTTTCCCGTTGCGGCTGTTCACGAAGGGCAACGCCAAGTTCTGGAACCCCACCGACCTCGATTTCAGCCGGGACGCGGAGGACTGGGAGGGGCTGAACTCGGAGCAGCAGCGCAACTCCACGTATCTGGTCGCACAGTTCATCGCCGGTGAGGAAGCAGTCACCGAGGACATCCAGCCGTTCATGAAGGCGATGGCAGCCGAGGGTCGCTTCGGGGACGAGATGTATCTGACGCAGTTCTGTTTCGAGGAGGCCAAGCACACCCAGGTGTTCCGGTTGTGGATGGACGCGGTGGGCCTGACCCGGGACCTGCACCCCTTCGTCGCCGACAACCCGTACTACCGGCAGTTGTTCTACGAGGAGTTGCCCGGTTCGCTGAAGGTGCTCGAGACCGATCCCAGCCCGGCCAACCAGGTGCGGGCCAGCGTCACCTACAACCACGTCATCGAGGGCAGCCTCGCGCTCACCGGGTACTACGCGTGGCAGAAGGTGTGCACGACGCGCGGGATCCTGCCGGGCATGCAGGAACTCGTCCGCAAGATCGGCGATGACGAACGACGCCACATGGCGTGGGGGACGTTCACCTGTCGCCGGCACGTGGCCGCCGACGACAGCAACTGGGGCGTGGTCCAGGAGCGGATGGCGGAGCTGATGCCGTTGGCACTGGGCATGATCGAATGGGTCAACAAGCAATTCGAGGTCCAGCCGTACGGGCTCGACGACCAGGAGTTCATCGCTTATGCCGCGGACCGGGCGCAGCGCCGGCTGGGGGCGATCGAGTCTGCGCGGGGACGCCCGGTCGAGGAGATCGATCTCGACTACTCGCCGGAGGCGCTCGAGGAGAAGTTCGGCGAGGAGGATGCCAAGGCGATGTCCGAGGCCGCAGGCTGAGGCGCACTCCGCGGGCTGACGCACACTGGCTGTCGCGGATGGCAGGATCGGCCCATGGCGCTCACCGCACTCGACCGCAGACTCCTCGGCTGGTCCGCAGCATTCGTGATCTCGCAGGCGAACATCATCCGGCTGCTCGGCCCGGTGGCACCCCGGCTCGCCGAGATCCAGACGGCCCGGTCCGCCCGGTCCTACACGGCGATCCTCGACGGAATGACCGACGCCGACACGGCGCGCTACCGCAGCCACTACTACCCGGACTTCGTCCATCCCGTGATCTACGCCGTCGCACTGCGCACGGGTGCACGGCGTCTGGCGGAGTTGACACCGTTGTCGCCGAGAACGCAGAAGGTGCTGGCGGCGGCCCCGGTGATCTCTGCGGCAGGCGACTATGCCGAGAACGTCGCCGGGCTGTATCTGCTGTCTCATCGCGAGCACATCACCGACGTGACCGTGCGCACCACCAGTGCGGTCAGCGTCACCAAATGGGTACTGGCGCTCGGGGCGCTCGGATATCTCTCCCAGGGATTCGTCCGGGTCTGGGCGGGAAAGCTGTTCTCCCGCTAGATTCGGGCACATGTGTGCCGCCGAGCTCAGCGTCGAGTACTTCACCGGACAGGCCGAGTTCCGGCAATGGCTCGGCGCCCATCACGACTCCTCACCCGGCATCTGGCTGAAGATGGCCAAGAAGGGGTCGGCCCATTCGTCGATCGGCTACGACCAGGCCCTCGAGGTCGCGCTGTGCTACGGCTGGATCGACAGCCAGGTCCGCCGAGTCGACGACGACTTCTTCGTGCAGCGGTTCACCCCGCGCTCGTCGCGGAGCCCGTGGTCGAAGCGGAACCGGGAGTTCGCCGAGAAACTCGCCGAGGCCGGTCTCCTCGAGCCCGCGGGCGCGGCCGAAGTCGAGCGGGCGAGGGCGGACGGTCGCTGGGACCGCGCGTACGCGGGACAGAAGGCGGCGGAGATACCACAGGACTTCCTGGACGCCCTCGCGCAGAATCCCGAGGCCGAGGCCTTCTACGCGACCCTCGACAGCCACAACCGGTACGCCATCTTCTACCGCCTACAGGACGCGAAACGCCCGGAGACGCGTGCCCGCCGCATCGAGAAGTTCGTCCAGCAGTTGTCGGAGCGCAGGAAGTTCCACGACTGACCGATTTTCGCGACTGACACAATGGCCTCGTGCCCGACACGATCACCGCCACCTGTTCCGCGCTGTCCGCGACCGACGAACCCCTCGCAGGGACCGCTGCGCAGGTCACCGGCTGGGTGTGCCTGGAGTTCCCGGGTGCCTGGGGCCGGGACGTGCTCGACGGCACGGCGCTCGGCCCGGACCTCGCCCGGGAACTCGACGCCCGCGCGGACGCGGCCGGCGTGCGGATCATGTTCATCCGCCGACCGGGCCGCAGCACGTCCGCCCCGGATCGGCGAACGGTGCTGCTGGCGCAGTCGCATCCTGCGCGGTCGTGGTGCGAGCGCCTCGAGATCGCCTACCCGGAGGACCTCCTCGACCTGGACCTCGGACTGGTCGCCGGGACGGCGCCCGGCCTGGGCAGGCCGGTGACGGACCCCGTCGTCCTGGTGTGCGCGCACGGGAAACGGGATCAGTGCTGTGCCGTCCTCGGACGTCCGGTCGCGGCGGCACTGGCCGAGGAGTTCGGCGACGCCGTGTGGGAGTGCTCGCACACGGGTGGGCACCGCTTCGCCCCCTCGCAGATCCTGCTGCCGACGGGCTACACCTACGGCCGGCTGTCGGTGCAGCAGAGTGTCGAGGCGGTGCGCGCCGCGGCCCGCGGAGAGGTGTACCGCACCGGACTCCGGGGTCGCAGTTGCTGGGACGCACCGGCGCAGGTCGCGGAAGTCGCCGTCCGCGAGCTGGTGGACGCACCCGCGAACGATCTGACGGTGCACGCGAATTCGATCGTCACCCACCGCGACGGGCGTCGCTGGGGCGTCGAACTGGAGGAGCGGGAATTGCCGCCCCGGCCGGCGAGTTGCGGGGCGGCGCCGAAGCCGGTGCGACCGGTCGTCGCCACCGGGATCCGCGCGCTCGCTCCCTGAGCCGGTCACCAGTGGGTGCCGGGCACCAGCCTTCCGACCTTCCGGGCGGCGCGACCGAGCACCGACGACATGTGGTGCCTGCGCTCCCCGGTGTGCTGAGGAGCCGGTGCCGCGTCGACCGTGCTCTCACCCTTCGCCGCCGGCGAATCGGGGAACATGCGGTACATCTGGTGCATCACACGATCCTTGACGGCCGGTGCGAAGACGTGGCCGAGTTCACCGAGCGTGCCGGTGGGGACGTCGATGCGTTTGGGGCGTTCGATCAACGCCCGGACCACCATCGCGGCCGCCTTCTCCGGTGACGTGATCGGCCCGACGTTGTACCGCCCGGTGGGTGCGATCATCGGCGTCTCCACCAGCGGCATGTGGATGGTGGTGAACGTGATTCCGTCCGACAGGGTTTCCGATGCCGCGACGTCGGTGAAGCCGTCGAGAGCCGACTTGCTCGCGATGTAGGCGGCGAACCGCGGGGTCGCACCCTGGACCCCGGCGCTGCTGATGTTGACGATGTGGCCGAACCGCCGTTCGCGCATCTGCGGGAGGAAGGCGAGGACGAGCCGGACGGCCCCGAAGTAGTTGACGGCCATGGTCCGCTCGAAATCGTGGAGCCGGTCCGTCGAGTGGTAGAGGCCCCGCCGGATCGACCGTCCGGCGTTGTTGACCAGCATGTCGACGTGATCATGTTCGGCAAGAATGGCTTTGACGGTGTGTTCGACCGACTCGTCGTCGGTGATGTCGCACGGGTACCCGAAGGCCTTGCCGCCCGCGGCGCGGATCTCGGCCACCACGGCGTCGAGTTCCTCGGTGCGCCGGGCGAGGAGAATCACCTTCGCGCCCTTGCGGGCCGTCGCGACAGCGGAGCTGCGGCCGATGCCGGACGAGGCCCCGGTGATCACGACGTGCCTGCCCACGAGCGGTCCCGCCGGGTGGGGCCGACGCGCGCGGTCCGGATCGAGGTTCTCGCGCCAGTACGACCACAGCCGGTCGGTGTACGACGCGAATTCCGGAACGTCGATGCCTGTGCCGCGCAGCGCTTCCCGGGTGTCGTCGTTCACGAACACGGTGGGCAGGGTCAAGTTGTCGACCAGGACCGGCGGAATACCGAGCCCGCCGAGAACCAGCTTGCGGGCCGTGTCGAGGGGTGAGTCGGGGGCCGGGGTGAGGAAGGGGCGGACGAGCCCGCCGGGCAGGCCGGCCGCGGGGTGCGGGGCGCCGGCGGCCTTGGCGAGCGCGGCGTAGATCTCCCGGACCGGCTGGGGGCGCGGATTGACGAGATGGAACGTCTGGCCGTCCCGGCCGGGCGCCGACATCAACTCCACGATCGCTGCCGCCACGTAGTCGACGGGCACGACGTTGGTCGATCCGATCCGGGGGACCGCCACGGGCAGCGCCTCGGGGAGTTTCGCGAGCGCCGCGATGGCGGGGAACAGGTAGTACGGCCCGTCGATCTTGTCCATCTCACCGGTGGTCGAACTGCCGACCACCGCGGAGGGGCGGTAGATGCGCCAGCGCAGGCCGTCGGCCTCGCGGACCAGCTTCTCGGCCTCGAACTTGGTGCGGTGGTAGGGCGTGGGGAAACCCTGCCCGAGATCGAAATCGGTTTCCCGGAACGGTCCCTCGTGATCTCCGGCGACGGCAATCGACGAGACGTGGTGCAGGGTCGCGTCCAGTTGCCGGGCCAGTTCGATCACCGAGCGGGTGCCGTCGACGTTGGTGGCGGCTTGCTCGTCGCCCACCGTGAGGTCGTAGATCGCCCCGAGGTGCAGGACGTGATCGGCGGCGGGCGCCGACGTGATTCCGAGGCCGGGCTCCGTCAGGTCGCCGATCAGCGGATGCACTCTCTCGCCGCCGGGAAGGCCGTCGACGAGGGCCTCAAGCCGCGCGACGGACGCGCGCCGGACGAGGACGTGGATCTCGGCTGATTCATCGCGGTCGAGGATCAGGGGCAGCACGTGCCGACCCAGGAATCCGGTTCCGCCGGTGACGAGGTAGGTGGCCATGCCCCGAAACTTACTCCAAAGTAAGATGATGCACTAGTGACCCAGGCCTGCCTTGGCGTGCACCTTCTTCATCCAGGCCGGGGCCCACCAGTTGGCCTCGCCCATCAACTTCACGAGGGACGGAACGAGGAGCATCCGGACCACCGTCGCATCGACGAGCAGGGCGACGATCATGCCCACCCCGAGGAACCTCATGATCGACAGGCCGGAGATGGTGAACGCGCCAGTCACGACCACCAGCAGCAGTGCGGCCGCGGTCACGATCCGGCCGGTGCGCTCGGTTCCGAAGCGCACCGCCTCCTCTGTGGTCGCGCCCGCCGCGTGCGCCTCGACCATGCGCGACATGAGGAACACCTCGTAATCGGTCGACAGACCGAAGACCACGGCGAGGATGAGCACCACGAACGTCGCCTCGAGCGGTGCCGGACTGACCCCGAGCAGGCCCGCGCCGTGCCCCAATTCGAAGATCCAGGTGAGCACACCGAACGTCGCGGCGAGGCTGAGTCCCGCCATCGCCACAGCCTTGATGGGCAGCACCACCGAGCCGAACGCCAGGAACAGCAGCACGAGCGTGGAACACACCATGATCGCGATCATGACCGGCATCCAGTGCACGATCGCCGCGTTGCCGTCGTCGACCGTCGCTTGACCGCCGCCGACGAGGAGTTCGGTCCCCTCGGGCGCGGAAATGGCCCGAAGGCCCTCCACCGCGGCGCTCTGTTCGTCGGTGGAAACTCCCTCGGAGTACACGGCCTGGACGGCGACCAATTGACCGTTCGACGCCACGACACTGGCGGCGCCGATGCCCTCGACCTGGCCGGCCTCTTGCGCGACGGTCGCGCCGTCGGCGGCGGTCGGGGCGCCGCCGTCCGTGCCCCGGAGGATGAGGGTGGCGCCGTTTCCGGTGGTGGGAAATTCGGTGGTGAGCGTGTCCGTCGCGATGCGGGCGGGATCGTTCTCGGGCAGCGCCGTGTACGTGACCTCGCCGAGAGACGCGCTGAGCAGGGGCGCGGCGAGAACCATCAGCCCCGCGACGATGGCGACCGCGATGGCGACCGGCCTGCGCATCACCCAGGTGACGACGGAACCCCAGAACTTGCGGGCGCGCACCTCACCGCGCTGCGCCGCATCCTTGCGCCAGCTCAGCGCGTTGATGCGGTGTCCCAGGATCGCGAGAAGGGCCGGGACCGCGGTCAGGGACAGCAGTGCCGCGCTCGCGACCGCCGCCATCGCGCCGAATCCGAGCGACTTGATCACGTCCTGCGGAAACACGAGCATTCCCGAGAACGCGCACACGAGCAGCAGGCCGGAGAAGAGCACGGTGCGGCCCGCCGTCAGGACGGTGCGCCGGGTGGCCTCGGCGACATCGGCGCCGGACTCGAGTTCCTCGCGGAAGCGTCCGACGATGAACAGGCCGTAGTCGATCGCCAGCCCGAGGCCGAGCAGGGAGGCCACGTTGATCGCGAACGAACTGACCTCGGTGAACAGGGTCAGCAGGCGCAGCGTCGCCAGGGCGCTGAAGATCGAGAGCAGCCCGACGAACACCGGAACGGCCGCAGCGACCAGACCGCCGAAGATGAAGACCAGCAACACGAGAGTGATCGGGAGGGCGATCGCCTCGGCCAGCACCAGGTCCTGTTGCAGCCGGTTGTTGAACGCCACCCCCACCACCGAATTGCCGGCGAACTCCGTGTCGATGCCCTCCACCTCGAGCTTCGGCAGCAGATCGTTGAACGTGGCGGCCGTGATTCCGGCGTCGGGGTCGACGGTGATCGCCGCGGACGCCTTGGTGCCGTCCTCCGACACCATCAATTGCTTCCGCGTCGCGTCCGCAGTCCAGTACGACGTCACCGAATACGTCGGCACCTCGGCGGCGAACCGGTCGAGGCTCGCGGTGACCTCGGGGCCGATGTCGTCCAGCGTCTTCCCGTCGGGTGCGGTGTAGATGACGATGATGTCCGGCGTCTGCGGTCCCAGGTTGTCCTGGACGATCCGCGCCACCTCCGCGGATTCGCTACCGGGATCGGTGAAACCGCCCGAGCTGAGCTTCGCGAAGACACCGGTGCCCCACGCGCCGCTCACCAGAACGGCGATGACGGCGAGGGACAGGACCCACCATTTGCGTGAAACAACGGTCGAGGCCCAACGTGTCATGCGTCAACTCCGGATGGTGTGGGGGCGGGCGGCTGCGACTGCCGACTGTAGTGCGGATCGGTGCACGACCGGCGGGGGTGTGACGCGGCTCCCGGCAAATCGTGCATACTCGGCAGTGCACTTGCAGTCACACGCACGGGGGAAGCCGGTCGAAATCCGGCGCTGACCCGCAACGGTAGGCCACCAGAGCATTTCGGTGGCGAGCCCGATCACCCGGCGTGTGGTGTGCGACATCCTTTTCGTCGTGGTCTACGAAGCGGAGTCCCGCAGGCGCGCGTGCGTGGGCGCCTGCCGACTTCTCATTCGTGGCTCTGAGCCGCAATGAGGTTTACATGCACGGTCAGTTGTTCAGAAGTTCCGGTCTGGTCACGCTCGCTGTGGCCGCGCTGGTGGTCACCGCGTGTTCGCGCGGGGAGTCGGTGGGGCAGAGCGCTTCCGCCGCATCCTTCGCCGAACCGGTGTCGATCACCAACTGCACGCGAACGGAGACGTTCGACGCATCCCCGCAGCGCATCGTCAGCATGAACGATCACGTCACCGAGGTGCTGATCGAGATGGGCGCAGGCGATCGCATCATCGGCACCGGGTACGGCGACGCGACCCCGCTGCCGGAGTTCGCCGAACAGTTCGCGAAGATCCCGAAACTCGCGAAGGAATACCCGACCCGGGAACAGATCCTGGACCTCGACCCCGACCTGGTGGTCGGCGGGATGCGGAGCGCATTCGACGAGAAGGAGGGGCGGTCCCGCGAATCCCTCGGTGAACAGGGCATTCCGACCTTCCTGTTCTCCGAGTACTGCGGGCAGGGTTTCCCCGACATCGGCCTGCTGCACAACGATTACACGCAGCTCGGTGAGGTCCTCGCCGTTCCGGACGAGGCCCGCGCGATCACCGACCGGGTAACCGCCGGACTACAGGCGGTGCGCGACGAGATCGCGGGCACCACCCCGGTTCCGACGTTCTTCTACGATTCCGGCGAGGACGTCCCGCTGACCGTCGGCGGTGTGGGTGTCGGCCAGCTCATCGCGGACCATGCGGGCGCGGCCAACCTGTTCGCCGAGGGGGAGAAGCCGTATTCGAAGTCGACGTGGGAGATCATCGGCGAACGTGCCCCCGAGGCGATCGTCGTCCTCGACTACGGCACGACCGGTGCGCAGGCGAAGATCGACTTCCTGAAGTCGCATCCGATCATGTCGACCACACCGGCGGTGAAGGCCGGCCGGTTCGTAGTGTTGCCGCTCGACGACTTCTTCGAGAGCCCGCGGCTGGTGCGCTCGGTGGAGACGATCGCGCGTGCGCTGCATCCGGACGTCGTCGGCGCGCGATGACGGTCACCGCCGAACGTGCGGCGCCGCCGTCGCGGGCGCCGCACTCGACCCCAGCGCGGGTCGGGTTCGCGGGACTGATGGTGCTGCTCGCGCTGGCAACCCTGTTCGTCGTCGGCCTCGCGGTGTCGTTCGGTTCGGTGCGCATCCCGGTGGGCGACGTGTGGGCGATCGTCGCGCACCGGATGGCCCCCGGCGCGTTCGCGCCGTGGTGGTCGCAGGCGCGGGAATCGATCGTCCTCGACTCGCGGCTGCCCCGGGCGCTGACCGCGGCGACGGTCGGCGCCGCGCTGGCCCTGGCCGGCGCCGTGGCGCAGGCGGTGACGCGCAATCCGCTGGCCGATCCGTATCTGCTCGGCGTGTCCTCGGGTGCGGGTTTCGGCGTGGTGCTGGTGACGGTGCTCGGACTCGGGGTCGGAGCCCTCGGCGCGTTCACCATCCCCGTCGCCGCGTTCCTCGGCGCGATGGTGCCGCTGTTCCTGTCGCTGGCGATCGGCGGACGGTATCCGCAGCCGACGGCCGTCATCCTCGTGGGTGTCGCGTCGGCGCAAGTGTTCTCGGCCCTCATCACCTTCTCGATCCTGGTCGTCGCCGACGAGCATCAACTCAGCTCGGTGATGCACTGGCTGGCCGGCGGCTTCGGCGACTCGCGCTGGTCGACGGTGATCTTCCCCGCCGCGGCGCTCGCGACGGTGGGGACCGCGATGGTGCTGAGCGCGAGCCGAATCGACCTGCTGCAGGCCGGAGACGACGGTGCCGCCGCCCTCGGCATGAACGTGCGGCGCTTCCGCGTGGTGCAGTTGCTCGGGGTGTCGATGCTGGCGGGCGCCGCCGTGTCCGTCGCGGGCGGCATCGGCTTCATCGGCCTGCTGGTGCCGCACCTCGCGGGATACGTCGTTGGCGCCCGGGCGGTCAGGCTGCTGCCCGTCGCCGCATTCCTCGGCGCGATCGCGATGGTCGGCGCGGATACGGCCGCCCGGTCGATCGCACGGAGCATCGAGATCCCGGTGGGCGTCGTCACCGCACTCGTGGGAGCACCGATCTTCGTGTGGATGCTCTTTCGGCAGTATCGGAGGACGGAACAGTGACCGCACTGAGCCTGCACCGGATCCGCGCCGAACTCGGATCGCGGGAAGTGCTGCACGGCGTCGACTTCTCCGTGCGTCCCGGTGAGGTGCTGGCACTGGTCGGACCCAACGGTTCCGGTAAGACCACCGCGTTGCGCTGCTGCTACCGCGCGCTCACCCCGACCGCGGGTG
This sequence comes from Rhodococcus sp. (in: high G+C Gram-positive bacteria), assembly GCA_004211695.1. Classification (GTDB taxonomy): domain Bacteria; phylum Actinomycetota; class Actinomycetes; order Mycobacteriales; family Mycobacteriaceae; genus Rhodococcus_F. The sequence goes on along the minus strand of SEEV01000052.1, from coordinate 3,982 downwards.
CCGTCGCCGTCGACGGGGCGGACAGTGCCGATCTGGGCAGGCGGGAACTGGCCCGCACGATCGGCGCGAGCACCCAGGAACCGCGAGTGTCCGCGGGACTGACCGTGCGCGAATCGGTTTCGCTCGGCCGCGTCCCGCACCGGGGCTGGTTCGAACGGGCGAACGGCGTCGACGGTGAGATCGTCGAGACGTGCGTGCGGCAGGTGGGGCTGAGTGAACTCGCGGGTCGCGACGTGCAGGCACTGTCGGGCGGGGAACGTCAGCGGGTGTCGATCGCACGGGCACTCGCGCAACAGCCGAGGGTCCTGCTGCTCGACGAACCCACCAACCACCTCGACCTGCGGCACCAGCTGACGGTGATGAACCTGCTGCGCGACCTCGCGGCCGACGGCCTCGCGATCGTCGTGACCATGCACGACCTCCGGCTGGCGGTGGAGTATTGCGACACGCTGGCCGTGATGCACGATGGTCGGGTGATCAGCAGCGGTCCGCCCGCAGACGTGCTGGACGACGCCCTGCTCGGCGACGTGTTCGGTATCCGCGCCGTGGTGCGGTCGACACCGAGGCTGTCGATGGAGATCCTGGGGCTGGCCGATGGATGAGCAACTGCGGCGCGCGTACGAGCTGACCGTCCGCTGCGTTCCGATGATCGCCGACCAGATCGCGCAGCCCGGCGCCGTCACCTTCCCGGCCGACCGCATGACCGATCCTGGCTGGCTCGCGGATCGCGTCGCGGATACGGCGCGGCGGTGGGGAAGTAACGACCCCCGGGTGAACGGCACCCTGTGGTGGTACTCGGCCAGCTCGACGCTGACCGGGATCCCCATCGCGACGGCCCTCGTCACGGGGTTCGCCGCCCGGCCGAGGCTGCGCGACGCCACCGTGTTCCTGCGCGAGGACGGGTACCTCGGCGGGCTGATTGCGTCGTCGGCCCTGCCGGTCGCCGGGGGACTGTCCGCGCTGGCGGCGGAGATGGCCGCGGCGCTGACGCCGATCGTCGACGCCCTCGCCGTGGCGTCCGGTGTGCGACCGGCCGCGATGTGGGCGATCGCGACGGATTCGATCGCGAACCGGGCACTCGACGCCGGCGCCGCCTGCGGCGACCGCGCACGCGGCAGCGACTTCGCTCGGGAACTGGTGGACGCCCTCCACCGGGTGGGTGTCGTGCTGCCCGACCCACGGTTCGTCGACGTGCAGGCCGGGGCGGTGTCCCGCCGGTTCACGCACCGGGCGTCGTGCTGCCTGATCTACGAGACCCCCGGTTCGGGCAAGTGCGTGAGCTGCCCGAGAAGACCTGCCGAGGACCGTCTGCGAGGGCTCGCGGCGCTGGTGATGTGACCCGCATTGACCCGCCCGGGCGTGCGATGGCAGACTGAAGAAATCGAACTCCCGTTCGAACGATGCGCCTTCCCCAGTGGCATCTTCCATGGTCTCGGCACGGTACGTGCACGGCATGAAGAGGTGTAGCCAGATGGGTTGGGGAAACGGTCCGCCGACGTGGTCCGAGATGGAGCGGGTCCTGTCGGGCAGACCGGGGCGGGTCAGCCCGGAGTCGCTGTATCCGGGCGACGGCGGCGACAGCCCCGCGTGGTCACGCAAGAGGGGGGAATACCGGGCGGGCAGTCGGGAACGCATCGGTTCCACCGTTCCGTACGCCGAACTCCACGCGCATTCGGCGTTCAGTTTCCTCGACGGCGCCTCCCCGCCGGAAGAGTTGGTGGAGGAGGCCGTCCGGCTCGGTCTCGAGGCCATCGCACTCACCGACCACGACGGGTTCTACGGCGTGGTCCGGTTCGCGGAGGCGGCGAAGGAACTGAAGATGCGCACCGTGTTCGGATCCGAACTGTCGTTGGACGACGCACATCTGCTGGTGCTGGCGCGGGGCCAGGAAGGGTACCGGCGGCTCTCCCGGGAGATCGCGGCGGCGCACCTCGCGGGCGGGGAGAAAGGCAAACTCCGTTACGACCTCGACCGTCTCGCCGACGCGGCCGGGGGGCACTGGCAGATCCTGACAGGGTGCCGGAAGGGGCACGTGCGTCAGGCCCTCGCCGAGGGTGGTCCGGACGCCGCGGCCGGACGATTGCGGGATCTGATCGACCGGTTCGGGGCCGACCGGGTCACGGTGGAACTCACCCATCACGGCGTCGCGGAGGACAGTGAGCGCAACGCCTGCCTCGCCGAACTCGCACAGCAGCACGGACTTCCGGCGATCGCGTCCACCGCGGCGCACTTCGCGGGGCCGCCGCGCAGGCGACTGGCCATGGCGATGGCCGCCGTCCGGGCCCGTCAGAGTCTCGACGACGCCGCCGGGCACCTGGCGCCGGCCGGGGGAGCGCACCTGCGGTCCGGTGAGGAGATGGCGCACCTCTTCGCCGCGTACCCGGACGCAGTCCGCGGTGCCGCGGAACTCGGGCTGGAGTGCGCGTTCGACCTGCGGCTCATCGCACCGCAACTGCCACCGTTCGACGTTCCCGACGGGCGCACCGAGGCGAGCTGGCTGCGTCAGCTCACGATGGACGGGGCACGCCGCCGGTACGGTGTGCCTGCGGACCGGCCGGAGGCCTATCGGCAGATCGCGCACGAACTGGACATCATCACCGGGCTGAATTTTCCGGGCTACTTCCTGGTGGTCCACGACATCGTGTCGTTCTGCAAGAACAACGACATCCTCTGTCAGGGAAGGGGTTCGGCGGCCAACTCCGCCGTCTGCTACGCCATCGGCATCACCAACGTGGATCCGGTCCGCAACAAGCTGCTGTTCGAACGGTTCCTCTCGCCCGAACGCGACGGCCCACCGGACATCGACGTCGACATCGAATCCGATCGCCGGGAGGAGGCCATCCAGCACGTCTACGCCAAGTACGGGCGCCAGTACGCGGCGCAGGTGGCGAACGTCATCACGTACCGCGGGAAGTCCTCGGTGCGAGACATGGCTCGGGCGCTGGGGTTCTCGCAGGGGCAGCAGGACGCGTGGAGCAAACAGGTCAGCCGCTGGGGCGGCATCGGGAAGGGGGCCGGCACCGACATTCCGCCCGCGGTCCTCGAACTGGCCGCCCAGATCGAGGGGTTTCCGCGGCACCTCGGCATCCACTCGGGTGGCATGGTGATCTGCGACCGGCCGATCGCCGACGTGTGCCCGGTGGAGTGGGCGCGCATGGAGAACCGCAGCGTTCTGCAGTGGGACAAGGACGATTGCGCGGCGGTGGGTCTGGTGAAGTTCGACATGCTGGGCCTCGGCATGCTCTCGGCGCTGCACTACATGATCGACCTGGTGGCGGAGCACAAGGGGATCGAGGTGGATCTGGCGCAGCTGGACCTCTCCGAGGGGGCCGTCTACGAGATGTTGCAGCGGGCGGATTCGGTGGGGGTGTTCCAGGTGGAGTCGCGGGCGCAGATGGCCACCCTGCCGAGGCTGAAACCGCGGAACTTCTACGACCTGGTGGTGGAGGTGGCTCTCATCCGCCCCGGTCCGATCCAGGGGGGTTCGGTGCACCCGTACATCCGCCGCCGCAACAAGCTCGAACCGGTGACCTACGATCACCCGTCCCTGGAGAAGGCGCTGAAGCGGACGCTGGGTGTGCCGTTGTTCCAGGAGCAGTTGATGCAGATGGCGGTCGACGTCGCGGGTTTCAGCCCGGCCGAGTCCGACCAGCTCCGCCGGGCGATGGGTTCCAAGCGGTCGCCCGAGAAGATGGAACGGTTGCGGGGGCGGCTCTACCAGGGCATGCGGGATCTGCACGGGATCTGCGACGACGTGGCCGACCGGATCTACGAGAAGCTGTACGCCTTCGCGAATTTCGGCTTCCCGGAAAGCCATTCGCAGAGTTTCGCCGCGCTGGTGTTCTATTCGTCGTGGTTCAAGCTGCATCACCCGGCGGCGTTCTGCGCCGGTCTGCTGCGGGCGCAGCCGATGGGGTTCTACTCGCCGCAGTCGCTGGTGGCCGACGCCCGCAGGCACGGGGTGCAGGTGCACGGCGCGGAC
>SEEV01000911.1 GCA_004211695.1 Rhodococcus sp. (in: high G+C Gram-positive bacteria) | reverse complement strand
ATCTCCGTCCCCACCCTCGACGGTCACGTCGGAATGAAAATCCCAGCCGGCACGGCAGCGGGACGGACCTTTCGAATTCGCGGTCGCGGAGTGCCCGTACGTGGCGGCAAGGCGGGCGATCTGTTGGTCAGGGCCGAGGTCACGGTGCCACCGAAGCTGGACAGCACGGCAGCCGAAGCCCTGCGGGCCTACGCGCAGGCCGAGAAGGCAACAGGATTCGATCCCCGTGCCAGGTGGGCGGGCAAGAGGTGACTTCGATATCCGTCCCCAGGGGAGGAACCGGGCCGCTCACCGATCCCGTTCGGTGTGCGGTTCGGTCGGCGGCCACGCTCCACAGGCGGCAGCGTGACGGTGACGGTGACGCCTTTCTACCTGTTCGACCACGGTTGCTGTTGCGATACGGAAAGTTGGTCGAGGTCACAGTCTCGAATACCCGCCCGGGTCATGCAACCGAATCAAAGGCTGCTCGATAACGAGACGGCCGGTCGGGTTGCTCCTGTGCTCGATCCCCTCTCGAGACCGAACCCGTGTCGGGCACGGGGACAACCGCACCATGGCTCTGTCAACTCGATCTGGCCCCACGCAGAATGCATCACGTTCGGTGATCGTGATGCGCTCGAAAGCCCCTGCGCGGATCGGTTGTCGGGAACGTTCGCCGCAGGCGACGAGGCTGCCGTCAAGAAAGGGACCCGCTGACGGGATTACCCGCACGCCCGGTGGACCGCTCGCTGAGATGCCTGTCCACCCAACGAACGTTCTCTTCGCATGTCGTGATCAGCAAGCGCCGGTCTGATCGCGCCGCGTCACTGCACAGCAGCACAGGCGGTCAGCCGATTTTGATGTCGGCGTAGATCGCGGCGTGATCGGAGGCCGCGTGGACCGGGGAGGTCATGGTCGGGTAGTGCTCGAAGAGGGTGCCGTGTTTTCCGCCCCAGACCCCCTTGCGGAAGATCGCCCCGCCGGTCGCCCGATCGAACAGTGCGGGTGAGAGCAGCACGTAGTCGATCTTGTTGCTCGCGGTGCCGTTGGCGTAGGTGCCGGGCCGCCCGCCGTCGTCGAACCCGGTCACCTCGGACACATCCCGCAGGTCGGTGTCGGCGAGCAGCGGCTCGAGAGGAGCGCTGTCGGGGGTGTCGTTGAGGTCGCCAACGACCGCCACGTACTCGGCCCCGCCGGAGCGGAGTTGCCGGTAGATCTCGGCGATCCGCTCGGCCTGCCGGCGGCGGAGCGCGTTGTTGTCGGCGGGCTTGCCGTAGCCCTTGCTCTTGAGGTGGTTGACCAGCACCGTCAACGACGATCCCGC
>SEEV01000381.1 GCA_004211695.1 Rhodococcus sp. (in: high G+C Gram-positive bacteria) | reverse complement strand
TTCTTTGGTCGGAACCTCGAGAATCATCGGGTGGTGGCCGCCTCATACCCTGCCGACACGCCGAACAACATCGGATTCGGCTGCCGCTACGCGGCGCACAGGATAAATCTCAAGCTGAGGTGGCATGGAAAAACGCCGTTGCCAGGCAGCCCACACTACGAAGGCTCCTCGACAGCAACGAGTTTCTCCTCATCAAGGGGCGGTGGGCTGTATCAGCACGAGAGTTCGCCAGCTCGTACTAGTTCTTACCTGAATTTTTCGCGGTTGTTGCGTTCATAAAGTTGGTGTATGAACCCGGTTTTCGTAAGCCAACCGACGCCCGAGCAAGTCATGCGCCTCGCGAGTAATTCCAGAGGCGCGCGTCCGATCTGCTGCGTCGCCAGGACGGCGAGCGCCACATGGAGGCCATCGCCCGCAGCGACCGCGGTGATTCGAAGTGCCTGACGCGGCTCCCGGTCGAGCGCGGCCACGCGGTGGCCGAAGATTCGATCAGCTGTCGACCCGGCGGGCAGCGGTAAGCGCAATCGTTGCTCACCGGCCAACTGTGCGGGGGTGAGGGCGTCGGCCACCTCGGACGGGGCCAGTGGATTGCCGCCCAACTCGGAGGTTAAGCCGCGCACCAACTCAGTGGCCGGCGTGGCGACGAGCAGAGCCGTCAAGAGCTCTGCGGCGGGTTCCTCGTCGAGCCACGCGATGTCGCCGCCGCGGCCGCGGCCCGGTGCGCCGGCCAAGGTGTTCGGCACTACGATTGCTGACCCGATCCGAGTCTAGAGGAGGCTAGGCGCTGGTTTCACGGGGTTGGAAAGCTGGCCCAACGGGTCGGCTCGGCCGACGTCGAGGTCGACGGGGTGGTCTTCGCCGCACTGAGCATGGTCTGGATCGGCGGAGGGGCGGAAGCGCGCGCCCTGCTCTATCCGCTGGTGCATCGGCTCCGGGTCGAGGGAGCGCTCGGACCATTGCCGTTCGCCCTGTATATGTCCGCGCTTGCCGACAGTCGCCTTGGTCACCTGACCACCGGTCACGCCGTGGCAGCCGAGGCCGTCGATCTGGCCACCGGCACCGGTGATGTCCTGGCGCGGGGATTGGGCCTGGGTTGTCAGGCGTTGCTCGAGGCGCAACGCGGCGACGACCAAGTCTGCCGGACACACGCCGCCGAGGCTGGGCCACGCGGACCGCGCCGTCGCCCATCTAGCACGAGTCAATCGGAGCTTGTCCGTGCGAGGCGAAGTGAGGGAGCCGGTGCTTGCGCGGTATTCGTCGATCGACCTGATCGAAGCGTGTCTGCGCTCGCGCATCCCGGTTCCGCCCGGGATGGTCGAGCGGCTTCACCACGTCACCGGACGCGACTCCGCCGGACCGATGCTGTGGCGTGCGCGGGGGTTGCTGGCCGACGACCAGGACATGGACCGTTGCTTCCGACGGTCCGTGGGGTTGCATGCGCAGGGCAGTTCGCCGTTCGACATGGCCCGCACCCAGCTGTGCTACGGGGAACGGTTACGGCGCAGTGGCCGCCGCGATGCCCGGGAGCACCTCGCGGCGGCGCATGAGACCTTCCGGCGGATCGGGGCCCGCCTGTGGGCGGAGCGGGCCGCCACCGAGCTCACCGCAGCCGGCCAACCCACCTCCTCCGGTCCCCGCAACGCCGGGGAAATGCTCACCGCCCGGGAACTGCAGCTCGCCGCGAGCGGTGGCACCAACCGGGAGATCGCCGCCCAGCTGTTCCTGAGCGTCAAGACCATCGAAATGCACCTCGGCCGGGTCTACCGCAAGCTCGGCGTCCGCTCCCGAACCCAGCTCGCGAACCTGCTCCGCGACAATCAATTCGCGTAAAAGACGTCACGCGACCTCGTCGTCACCGAGCATGGCAGGGCACTCTTCTTTCGGGCCGGCGACACCCTCGTCGATTGCCCGCTCGCGTCCCGTGCGGTCGTCAAACGGTCGACGAATTGCCAGCGTGATTCGTCCACGGTCGCCGGTGATTGGTGCTTCCGAGATTGATCGGTTGTTCCTATCGAGGCGGCTGCGCCATCATTCGTCGTTTCTGAGACGACAATCGGTGAGACACCGATGCAGGGAGCCAGTGACCGGTAGACGATCGGCGGGCGGCACGACCCGGACTGCCCGAACCATCGGGCTCTTCCCTTTCCAGTCGAGTCCATGGCCAGGGTGTCAAATGCGCATTTGACTGCGGCGTTGCTCATTGCGGAGGTGGCAACACGCCCACCCCCTCGCCGCCAAAAGAGCGCACCATTTTGGTCCATGCATGCTCAGCAACCATGCCCTGATCAGGGCTAACGTCGTGGACATGTCCACCGTGATCACCGCCCCACTCGAAGCGCTCAAACGGATAATCCCCTCCGCAGAGCCGCGACACATGGGGGCGACCAGCGGCGCCCCGCTGACGATTCCGGTACCCGACTCTGCGGATCTCGGCGCACCGATCCCCACCCTCGAGCGCATACACGCCACCCAGGGCGGACCGGGAGCGGCATTGCGCATCGCGCGGCAAGCCGCCGCGGACTTCAAACGTGAGTTCGCCGCGACCGGTATGCCCTCGCACGTATCCACACACGACCTGATTACGTTGCCATATCCGACGAAATTCGGGTTGTGGCGCGCGCCGTCTTCACCGGCACCGTTCCTGTTCATCACCAACCGGATGATGATCGTGCGCTGGAACGACAGCGAGGGGACACAGAAGACACTCGTATGGGAGCCCAGCGATTTCGAGCTCGACGCCAACACTCCGTATTTTGCCGCACTCCGCGACCAGACACCGGCGCCTGTGCTCGCCCGGATGCTGACCGAGCACGGCACCGTTTCCGCGAACCTCACCAAGCTGGGCATCGATCCGGTCGAGGTTGACTACGTGGCCTTCGACCACCTGCACACCCAAGACGTGCGCAGATTGCTCGGCACGACCAAGCCCCAGTCCGACATTTCGCCTGACACCCCGCTACGGGGTTGGTTCCCCAACGCCAAGCTGGTGGTCCAGCGCCACGAGCTGGAAGCGATGAAGGATCTGCATCCGTTGCAGCGACCTTGGTACCAGCCCGAGACCTTCATCGATCTCGACCCCGACCGCATCTTGCCCATCGATGGCGACCGACTGCTCGGGCCCGGCGTCGCCATCATCCGTACTCCCGGCCACGCCACTGGTAACCAAACCTTGTTACTCAATACCGACACCGGAGTGTGGGGAATGTCGGAGAACGTGCTCGCCGCCGAGCTGCTGACCCCTGAGCACAGTAAGTTGCCAGGCATTTCCGGGTGGGCTTCGCGGTGGGGCCAAGAGCTCGTCATCAACGCCAACACCATCGAGGCCACAGCACAGCAATACACCTTCTGCGTCGTCGAAAAGACCCTTGTCGACCGATCACAGCGGGACAGCCGATTCGTGCAGTTCTTCCCCACCAGCGAACTGACCGCCAGCCCCTTCGCACCGGGCACCCACCCGACTTTCGTCCACGGAAGCCTGGAGCATGGGACAGCGGCGTGAGGCCCAGTCTTCATCTCATCGGGGCGGGAACCTGACTCAGACTCTCCGGGATTCAACGTTTCACAGGGTACGAGATGGTCAGTTCACATTCGTGGTGATCGCCTTCGACGGCAACACGGCACAGCTTACGGTCACCAACATCGGGGACCGACCGAAGACGATGGACGCGGGAGTGCTTCTTCGAACGTGAGGTCGATTGCGGGTGTGCTGCTTGCCGTCCGGTCGACACCGACCACGACTGAACCGGGTATCTGGTGTGCATGTTTATGGGGGAGTTCGCGTACGACCGCGACGGGACAGTGCGCGTGCGCGACAGCGGCGGCGCTGACCGACCCGAGAATCAGCCGGTCGAGGGGCCCATACCGGTGGGTCCCCACAACCAGCATCCGAGCTGATTCCGACCGCGCGAGCAGTTCGGGTACGGGCGATCCGATGCAGGGCAGCGAAGTGATCTCGAGTGAGTGCCCAGCGACTGTCGTCGCGATCGCCTTGGCTCGCGTCAGACGCGTTTCCGCGTGTGCATCGGTGCCCTTCACCAAGTATCCCGCAGACGATTTGGGGCTGTCAGGAGTCGAAGGTCCTCGCTGCCGGGTGGCGCGGGCGCTGTTGTGCTGTGGACGATCTCCTGGACCCGGCCAGGGAGCCGCCGTTGGGCTGGGCACCGGGGTCCAATGACCCTGTCGGCGGCGTGAGCAGACAGGGAACGCTGGGTAGGCGTAATGGGTGAGGAAGCTGGTTCGGGTCGGGATACCGAGGGTGCCGAGATGGCTACATCGAATCAGTCGATGGTTGTGGTGGGCGTCGACGGATCGACGGAAGCAGGTGCGGCGGCCTCGTTCGCGGCCCGGGTGGTAGGCCCTTTGCGGTGGTGCACGCGTTGCCGGAACCGTTGTACACGGCCGCCGACATCGGTGTGATCCGGCAGGGGACGGCTATCGCCCGGACGCGCCTGCACGGCCGGTGGATCCTCGAGGAGGTGCATCGCCACTTCCCCCATCTCGAGGTCAGCACGGACCTGGAGCCGGACCGGCCGTACCAGCGTTGGCGTCGGCCGGCGGGCGGGCCCGGCTGGTCGTGATCGGCAGCTCCGGCGGCGGCCGCATACGCTCGGCGCTGAGGGCCGCACCGCGATGAGTCTGGCCCGGCACACCAGCTGCCCGGTGATGATCCGGCGCGGTGCGCCGCCCGGGCCGGATGCTGATCATCGTCCGGTTGTCGTGGGGGTGGACGGAACCGAGCGCGGTGCCGAAGCGGTGTGGTGCGCGTTCGAGTACGCCCATCGTGCCGGTGCCCCGGTGCCCCGGTGCCCCGGTGCCCCGGTGGTCGCGGTGCACGCGTGGTCGGCCCGCGACGAGACCGGATGGTGTCGCGAGCGGGTACTCAATCGATTGGGAGACGCTGGAGGACGAGCAGCAGGAGTTGCTCGTGACCCGTGTCGATGCCGGCCGCGCCCTCCCTTATGTCCGGCGCTCGCCGAGCCCCGCCGAATCCGGGGGAGTGCACGATGCCGGTGACAGCGGGTAGGGCCTGCGACGAGCCAGCAGGTGATGGCAGGCGATCATGTCGTCGTGCGAGCGGTGGCGAGACCATCGTTGATCGGTAGCTCCGGATGCACCGGATGCAGCCCGCCGCGGAGCCGGGGCCGACGACCTCGTGGTAGCGGCCTGCGCGGGCGAGGTCGTCCCGCGCGATAACTTCCCGTCCTCGAATGCTGTGCCGCCAACCGGTGACGCTATTGGCGACGGTAGTGACCTATGGCCACTGTCGGTGCGTCGGTTCGGGTTCTAGCGTCGATGTCACCGTGTCCCGGGTTCTGGGTGCGGTGGGATTTGTGGAGGTTGTCATGGTCACTGATTACGACGCACCGCGGCGTGCTCGCGTCGAGGATGTCGATTCCGACGAATCGGTGGAGGACTTGTCGGGTTACCGGCGCCCCCCGGTGCCGGTAACCGAGGAGGATGCCGACGACGCCGCGGTCGAGGAGGCGTTCGAGTTGCCGGGGGCGGACCTGTCGGGGGAGGGGGAGCTGAAGGTGCGGGTTCTGCCTCGGCAGGCGAACGAGTTCGTGTGCTCGGGTTGCTTCCTGGTGCAGCACCGTTCTCGGTTGGCGGCGACGAAGGATGGAATGAAGTTCTGCCGGGACTGCGCCACCTGAGCCTGGCGTGCCGGATCGCTCAGCGGTCGAGCGGGTCGATGTGCCCGGGCAGTCCCGCGCGCGGATCGAAACCGGCGCCGATCCCCGGTCCCGTGCGGAGGTGAGCGTGACCGTGCACGAGGACCATCCAATCCGGTGCGGGTGTCCGGGTCGCTGAGTGTGGTTGAGGCTCTTAGCCGAGCATGCCGAGGCGGTGTTGCGGGAGGCGCTCAGCAGGTCACCGTTCTCGGTCGACGACTACCTGACGATCGACGTCACCGATGACGGTATCGGTCTGCCCCCGGCCGTGGCGCGGACCGGCCTGCACAATCGGACCGTCCGGGCCGAGCAGGCCGGCGACACCTGCACGATCACCGCACCCGACGGCGGCGGCACAACCTTGACCTGGACCGCACCCCTGCGGAACCGTGACCTCGCACCGCCCGGACGGTGGTTCCCTCCGGGTTGGCCCTTGGAGGTGACAGAAGTCCTTCACACAGGGGTCTTTCGCGTGGACCTGTGGCCCTACTGTCGCTTGCCAGGGTGATGGGACCACCTCGTTGCCACGAGCATGGGACCACCCGAAGGTGTCATCGAGCATCGACCTCGCCTTCTGAACTGTCAACCGCGCCATGCCCCAGACGGGTG
>SEEV01000380.1 GCA_004211695.1 Rhodococcus sp. (in: high G+C Gram-positive bacteria) | reverse complement strand
GACATTCCGTTCGTGCACTACACCGATACCGGGTTCTTCGAGTTCGGGTCGGAGAACGTCACCGACGACTCCACCCCGGACGTGTCGCGGTCGGAGCGGTTGTGGGCGCATCCGGGGCTGCGGCCGCTGGTCGGGCTGGACGCGAAGACGTCCTCGCCGATCGCGGCGTACCGGTGGGAGCACACCGACGCCGCGCTGCGTGAGCAGTTGGCGCTCGAGGACGAGGGGTATGCGGCGACCACCGAACCCGGCCACGCCGCGGTCCGCTACACCAACCCGACCACCGGCGGCGACGTGATGCCGACGATCCGGGCCGAGTTCCACCGGCTGCGGGCGGGTGCGCACACCCGTCCCCGCCGCGACGTGGGTTCGACCGTCTACCAGGTGTTCGAGGGGACGGGCCGGTTCGTCCTCGGCGGCGAGGCCCGCACCGTGTCCAAGGGGGACATGATCGTCGTCCCGTCCTGGACGGAGTGGTCGATCGAGGCCGAGTCCGAGTTCGACCTGTTCGCGTTCTCCGACGCCCCGCCGGTGGTTCCGAATCCGGGGAAGATCGTCTGCGTCGGGTTGAATTACGCGAACCACATCAAGGAGATGGGCCGCGACCTGCCGGAGTACCCGACGCTGTTCTCGAAGTTCAAGGAGGCGCTGACCGGGCCGTACGACGACGTGATCGTCCCGTCGTATGCCGCGGCGCAGCTGGACTGGGAGGGGGAACTCGCGTTGGTGGTCGGGAAGCAGGCGTATCAGGTGTCCGAGGCGGACGCCGAGCAGTACATCGCCGGGTATTCGGTGATGAACGATTACACGATGCGCGACTACCAGTACCGGACGTTGCAGTGGGATCAGGGCAAGACGTTCGAGAAGACCAGCGGCTTCGGACCGTTCCTCACGACCACCGACTCGTACACGTTCGGCGGGACCCTGGTCACGAAACTGGAGGGGCGGGTGGTGCAGACCACCACCACCGACGATCTGGTGTTCACCCCGGCCAAGCTGGTGGAGTACATCTCGCACATCGTGACGCTGCAGCCCGGTGACGTGGTCATCACCGGCACCCCCGGCGGGGTCGGGCACGCCCGCAAGCCCGGTCTGTACATTCAGGACGGGCAGACCGTCGAGGTCGGCATCGAGGGCCTCGGCACCGTCCGCAACAAGACGATCATCAAGTAGGGGCCGTGAGCTTTCAGGACCTGAGTCTGGCCGAACGGCTGACGGTCGCCCGCCGCGGCACCGCGTATTTCGCGCAGCGGCTGGCGGAGTTGACCGACGGGCAACTGTACGAGCCGACCGCACTGGACGGGTGGTCGCGGGCGCACCTGGTGGCGCACGTCGGGTACAACGCGGCGGCGCTGTGCCGGTTGATGGACTGGGCGGCGTCCGGGGTGGAAACCCCGATGTACGCGTCGGCGGAGCAGCGGGGCAGGGAGATCGCCGAGGGCGCCACGCTCAACGGGGCGGCGTTGCGGAACCTGTTCACCCACACCGTCGCCCGGCTCGACAAGAAGTGGCGGAACCTGCCGGATTCGGCGTGGTCGGCGCAGGTCCGGACCGCGCAGGGCCGGTTGGTGCCGGCGTCGGAGACGGCGTGGATGCGGACCCGGGAGGTGTGGATCCATGCGGTCGACCTCGGTAACGGTGGCCGGTTCGGCGACTTCCCCGACGTCGTCCTCGATTCGCTGCTCACCGACATCGTCGGGATGTGGCAGAAGAAGGACCTGGGCGCCGGGCTGGTGCTCGCGGTCGACGGCTACGCACCCATTGCGGTGCAACCGGATTCGCCGGTCTCCGAGAAGATCGGCGGATCCCTCGCGTCCCTCGTTCGGTGGGCCGCGGGGCGCGGCGCGGTCGGGGTGAGTGCGGGCGGGGAGATTCCGGAGCCCCCGCGCTGGCTATGACGGCGCACTGATAACTCAAACAACGTGTGTGCAGGTACGTGGGCTGCCGGTGAGATCATCCATCCGTCGTGCGCTTTGTTGACGATCGGAGCTGAGGCCGCACACCTGGTCCGGTGATGGCACCGGCCGCGCAGTCGGATCCGTAATGAACGATGACGGTGACACCGTTGGCGGCCAACGCATGTGCGATGACCGCTCCGATGCCACGGCTTGCTCCGGTGACCAGTGCGACGTGCTCGCCTGAGCGCATCACTACTGGAGAGCGGCCAGGTCGAGGGCGAAGTCGGGGATGAGTTCTTCGTGGCCGTCAGCGAGGCCGCGTTGGCCGTCGGCGACCGCCGCATCGACATTGAGAGTTTGTACGCGGTAGTCGGTGTCGATATCGTTCCGCCCGAACAGATTCCGCACCGGGGTGCAAGGGTCGCCGGCGCGTTCGGCGTCGGCCAGCCGTGCGGCGGCGTCCTCGATCAGGTGATTGTCTACTGGGCGGACGGAGGTCATCCGGGTCCCTTTCGTTGGTCGGCGTGGTGGGCGCGGCGGGGTCTATCCGTCGATGGCGACGGCGGTACTGATGCCGAATCCGGCGATCCACTCCGGGATTTCGCGGTAGAAGGTCGAGGTGACGCGGTACTTCCCGGCGGCGCTCATTGCCGCGTACGCGGCAATCCAGGTGCGCACTTCGTGGGAGGAATGTCCGGCCTGCTCGACGAACCACTCATTGGTCCAGGAGTCGATCTGCTCGAGGTCGCCCGAGGCGAGAACGTCGAGCAGGTGGCGATCCCACTGCGGGTTGAGCGGCGCAATCGTGGCAACCCCGGCAGCGAAGTCACGACCGGCGTCGATGACCCGCTTTTCGCGGGCGTTTCGCTCGTCCTCGGTGGGGTTCCGCCCGTCGATGAGCTTCTCCTGCACCTCCGCAGGGGCGGTGGCGAACTGCGGTACCGGCGGATCGTGGGACAGCCCACCTGAACCGACGAACAGCACACGCATGTCCAGCTTCGCCGCGGCCCGCCCCACGGCCTCACCGAGCAGCCGGACGCGGCTGACCGGGCCGAGCGGCTCGGCGACGGAATTGATGAAGATCGGCACGGTCGGTACCGCGGTGATCGAGCCGACCAGCAGCTGCAGCGCCTGCGCGAAGCCGTGGTCGACGTGCATGCGTTCGGAGAACGCGACGTCCACACCGCTGGCGAGGACTTCCCGGGCGACCGCGTAGGCGGCGTCGCGGTCGACGTTCAGCGGTCCTGCTTCGGTGCCGTAGTCCCCGACCGATTGGGCCGCGGCACCGATGCAGAACGGGGGCATCAGATCGTAGTAGACCCCGTTGTAGTGATCCGGGGCGAAGATCACGACCAGGTCGGGGGAGAAGTCGGCGATGAACGTGCGCGCATTCTCGAACGCGGCATCGACGTCGTCGATCACAGTTTGGGCCGGGTCGTTTCGTCCCATGAGGGGGGAATGCGACATCGTGCACAGCGCTACGGGCATCGTCTGCTTCCTTCTGGTTCTCGCGCGGTTCGTCGACCGGGGGTGCGAGGTGAGCGGGGTGGCTATTGGAGGGCGGCCGTGCGCGGGTGCCTGCTAGGGAGTGGCAGGCACCCGCGGACGATCAGGCGCGGTCGAGCAGGAAATCCAGGTGCAGTTTGTTGAACGTGTCCGCGTCCTCGTACTGGGGCCAGTGCCCGCAGTTCTCCATGATCGCGAGCTTCGCGCCGGGAATGTGGGAGGCGATCCGCTTGGCCTCGTCGACGGGACCGGAGGGGTCCTTGGTGGTCCACAGCACCAGCGCAGGCACCGTGATGCCCTCGAGGGTGGCGTCGGTGATCATGTTGCGTTTGCGGGTTTCCGGGTCCTGCAGGGCCATGTTCATCTCGCAGGCCTTCAGCCAGTCCGGCTGTTGGAAGATCGCCTGCCGGGTGCGGATCAGGTCGTCGGTGACCATAGCCGGGTCGGCCATCAGCCACTCGAGCCGGGCCTGGACCCGTTCCCAGCTGGGATCCTTCGCCGCTTCCATCGACAGGGTGTAGAGACGTTCCATCACTGCGGGATTGGCCATGGTGCCACCCATGGTGTTGAGGACGATCCGCTCGACCTTCTCCGGGTGATCGTGGGCGAACTGGGCCGTGACCCAGCCGCCGAGCGATTCGCCGGAGAACGACGCCTTGTCCACGCCGATCGCGTCCATGAACTGCAGGACGTGGTCGATGTAGTGCTTGATCTCGAGCGGGTGGTCGGGCTTGCTGCTGTAGCCGTGGCCGATGAAATCGATCGCCCAGACGTTGAAGTGCTCGGCGTGGGATCGCAGGTTGCGGACGTACGCCTCGGCGTGGCCGGTGATGCCGTGCAGCAGGATCAGTGCGGGCTTGGAGGTGTCGCCGGCGTGCAGGTACCGGGTCCGGTAGGGGCCCGCTTGGATGAAGCCTTGGCTGAACTCGACCTGGTTCAGGTCGTTCCAGACGCTGGTGTACGGGCGGGTCATCGGTTCTCTCCCTCAGTTGTGGTGCGGGTGGCGGCGGCGGGTGCGCCGTCCGCGGGGGTGGTGTGCGGGACGGTTATCGGCACAGCCTGGGTGTTGTACTGCGGCTCCTGCGCGGCGCCCGCGGTCGCTTCGCTGCTGCCCGACGCGCGGTCGAGGACTGCGGTGAGCGCGTCCTCGAGGCTCGTCAGTGCTTCGCTGTCGTCCCTGACCGGGGCACTGTGCCGCCACGCGACGTACCCGTCGGGGCGGACGAGGAGGGCACCGGCCTCGTCGATGTCGCGGACCTGCCGCCAGTAGCCGTAGGGGTCGATGGTGCCGGGTTCACCGACGACCACGGTCCGCAGGAAGGGCACGTCGAGTTTGGCGGCGGCACGCTTCCACGCCTGGCCCCCGATTCCGGTGAGCAGGGTCATCATTCCCTTCCCGGTGACATCAAGAGTGGAGATGCGGGTGCCGTCGGCGCCGACCAGCCACGCGTGCGGCAGCTTCGCGCCGGGCCGGGTGGTGGCCTGCAGGTACAGCTGTCGGTCTCGTGCCCATACCTCGTCGCCCGCATCGGGATCTGGGACGACCGCGGAGGAGGCGTAGCGCTGGTTGAGCTCGACGCCGTGGGCGTTGAATTCGGTGTTTTTCACCTCCAGCGCCTCGTACAGCTGCTCGCGCAGGGCGGCACCTTCGGGTGAGGGTGCCTTCAGCTTCGTCAGGCCGGCGGCGACCGGATCGTCGCTGCTGGGGTCGAACCACTCGCGCAGCCCGGCGTAGTCTTTGCGGGACTGGTTGGCGCGAGCGACGATCTGCTTGCCGACCGGGACACGCTCGGGGGAGTAGGACTCGAGTAGGCCCTCTCCCGCGTATCCCTTGACGACGAACGCGACCTTCCACGCCAGGTTGAACGCGTCCTGGATGGAGGTGTTCGATCCCAGCCCGCTGCTCGGGGGGTGCCGGTGCACGGCGTCGCCGCCGCACAGCACCCGACCGGACTGGTAGTGCTCGGCGTACTGCTGGTTGACGTACCAGAAGGACCGCGACACGATCTCGACGTCCAGGTGCGGGTCGCCGACGAGGGTCCGGATCTGTTCGAGGACAACGTCGTCGGCGACGTCGGGCCGGCCGTCAGCCATGTCGAATCCCCAGCCGGCGATCCACTGGTTCCACGGCTTGATCGCCCGCAGCAGGCCCATGCCGATCTCACCGAAGCCGGCCTTCGAGTTGACGATCCAGTGCAGGATGCTCGGCCGATGAGCGACGTACTTGCTCAGATCCGCGTTGAAGAGAACGTAGGCGGTGCCGGCGCGGGCGAGTTCGCCGTGGAACGGAAGCCCGATCTCCTCGGCGATCTTCGAGCGTGCACCGTCGAAACCGAGCAGGAAGCGGGCCCGCTGGGTGAACTCGGCGCCCGAGCGCACGTCGCGGAACCGGACGGTCACCCCGTCCTCGTCCTGGGTGTGGTCGAGGTATTCGGTGTGGAAGCTGATGACCGCACCGCGTTCGGCGGCGTTCTTGATCAGCACCGGTTCCATCAGCGGCTGGGGAATGTCGAGCATCGTGCACGGGCTGCCGGACAGGTAGTCCCCATAGCGGGTATCGCCCGTTCCCCAGGTCTGCATCCGGACGATTTCCTCGCCGGCCAGGCTCGTGGTGAACAGCGTGTCACCCATCTGGTCCCACGGTGTCGCGTATGTGCGAGCCTCGTCTTCGACGCCCAGGTCGCGGAGCACTTCGACGGCACGCTGGTTGGTGATATGCGCGCGCGGCGAGTTCGCCACCCAGGGGAACATCGAGACGGCGTGGACGCGCAGGCCGTACGTGGCCAGGGCGAGCGCCGCCGTGCCACCGGCGGGCCCGAGTCCGACGATCACGACGTCGGTGTCGTAGGAGGTTCGGTCGTGGTCACTCATGTCTGTCATCACTTCACTTGTCGAGGACACGCAGGTCCGTGGCCGTGTCCGGGGTTGAGAATGTGGTCACCGCGGCGGTGGGCTGAGCGGAGCCGGCTTCGTCTCGAACGAGTTGGCTCGCTGCGCCTTTGCGGCCCCAGCCGCCGGGCAGCAGGATCACCGAGACCACCGAGATCGCCGAGACCACCAGAAGGTAGGCGACGATCGAGGTGCTGGACTCGGTGGAGGCATACAGGGCGGTGGCGATCGTCGGTGCGAACGCCGAGCCCACGACCTGTGAGAGGGTGTAGCCGATCGAGACGCCGCTGTAGCGCACGTCCGCGTCGAAGACCATGGTGAACAGGGATCCGGTGACTCCGGCGGCGGGTGCCATCGCGATCCCGAAGACCAGTACCTGCGCGGCCATGAACAGCCAGGGGTTGCCGGTGTCGATGACCCTGTTGCCTAATTTGTGATCACGCGGCGAGTGCGAGATGGAGGCGGGTGAGGTGGCTGGTGCGGGTGCGGTCGAGGGGGTGACAGGTCCAGTGGGCGTCGAGTCGGATCATGTTG
>SEEV01000051.1 GCA_004211695.1 Rhodococcus sp. (in: high G+C Gram-positive bacteria) | reverse complement strand
GCACCGGCGAGCATGCCGACCACGGTGCGCCGCGTGGTACGCGCGACCAGGCCGGTGGCCAACAGTACGAACAACCCGAACGTCGATGAGCGCCGAAACGCCGGGCGAAAGGTTTCCAGCAGTTCGAGCCACGAAGGCGGTAACGTCAGCCGCCGAAGCATCGGCGGAGGAGTGGAGTCCATCGCCGATGCTTCTCACATGGTCGGACCATGATCACGCAGACACGCCGACGGCCTCATGAGAAACACGGGTATCAGCAGTCACGGTCGACCTTCGCGAACGGACCGCGAACGGTCACCGAGTCCCCGAAACTGCGAAAGTCGAGGAAGTCCTCTTGTGTGACAAATATTTTCGACGGGAGACGAGCGGTCGGCCGCCGTCGAATCGCCCAAGTTGAGCATGCGATCGCCGACGGTCACCCCACCACGACCGGCGTCATCGACGACCTCGCCCTGGTGCAGCGCGGCGACGGCACGAGCACCCCCTGGCATCCAGGGCTCAACCCCGTCGCTATCGGACACGAACGTCGCATGCTCCGAAACGCCTGCTTCATCCTGGTCGTGGGTCTGTCGATGATGCGTGATTCGGAAATCCATGAAATCACCCCCGGCTCGATCGTCGAGTACTACGGAACACCGGCGATCAAATCCACCAAGGGCAAACACGACCCGGATCTCCCGATCAAACACTGGTGGATCACCGCGCCGGTCGCCGAAGCCGTAATCATCGCCGAGCAGCTGTCCGAACGGCACGACCGGCTGTTCCCGCCCATACATAGAACAGATGCCGATGTCGCTCGCAGCCACCAGATGCTGGACGCGTTCATCGCCCACGTCAACACCACCAGCGCCGGGACCGGATTGCAGAAGATTCCGCCCGGCAAAACGCGACCGCACATGTTCAGACGGACAATGGCGATGCTGACGGACCAGTTCCCCGGCAGCGAGATCGCCCTGGGCATCCAGCTCAAACACATCGCGTCCAGGGCGCTGGCCAATCGCTCGACTCAGGGCTACGCCAACGCAGACAGCTCCTGGGCCGAGCATTTGGAGTCAGCTATCGAAGCGGCCAGGTTCCGACGAGTGGAAGACCTCTACCGAGCCCACAAGGCCGGGGAACCGATCGGCTACGGTCCCGGCGCCGAACGGATGACGCAAGCCTTCAGCGGCATTCAACAGACGGTGCAAGCTCGAGGTGGCGACGCGATCGTCGAACGGGCCATGCTGCGCAAAGCCCGGCTCTCCATCCGGTTCGGCGTTCTCAACCACTGCGTAATGGACGAGAACAACCCTGTCGGCGCGGCCTGTCTCGAAAACGCCGTCGTTCCCGAAGGCCACAAAGGACCGCTGCAAGACCGGTGCCGTCCGGACCGATGCGCCAACAGCGTCATCGGCCCCGAGCACGTGCCGATCTGGGCCTCGGAGCGCCAAACCCTGCTCACCCTCATCGACACACCAGGGCTGTCGGCCTGCCGCAAAGCCGTGCTGCAGCGCGAGTTGGGCGATATCGACACTGTCATCCGCAAAACTCAAACGGACAAGGAGCAAGAGTGACCACCACCCCCGAGGCTGCAGAGGCGGCCCAGCCCGAGGAGGGAGTGTCTGCCGGCACCGCCAAACGCTTGCGCGAGGCCATGGATCGGCTGATGGCCGGGCGGCCGCAGCGCACCGACGGAAGGTTGATCAAGGACAACCTCTGGAAAGAGGCCGACGTCAGCCGCGCCACCATGAACCGGGCCACCCAGATCATGTCCGAATGGGACGCCCGCGTCGCCGCCTGCGACGGATTCACGCCGGGCGAGGCCCGCAAGAGCGACGAAATCACCACCTTGCGCGCCGCCCTCGCCGACAAGACCCGCGAATGCACCCAACTGTCCCATCGACTCGACGCCGCGGCTACCGCGATCGCCGCCCTGCATCACGACAACGCACTGCTACGCCAAGAACTCGACCACCGCGGTCAACTCGTCGTCCTCGACGCCCACCGCACCACGCCCTGACGCCGACTCCTTCAGCCGATAGGCGACGTCTCATGCGCCAGTCGGGGCAGCGTCCACCCGCTGGCGCATTCCCCTCACTGACCAGCCTCGGCGCCAGAATCCGTATGTCTCATGAGACATACGGATTCTGGAGAACACGAGCGCCGAGCCCCTACAACGGCTCCCTTAACGGCGCTTCGCGGCTCCCGGTCCGTGTCACTCATGGTTTGTGAGCACTGCGGCGATAATTTCAGTTTTCGCACCGTCCCCACCAATCCCAAGTTCGCACAGGTCCTGCAGCCGGACCCGGACCCGCTCCCCAGCGCTGGGAGCGCTATCGCATCCGGGTCACTGCCAGTCGGATTGAGAACCTACAAATCCACCAACACTGTAGGTTCGCGGCTCACATGTCACTTCCCCGAGCTTTCGAACTGCGGATTCTCGAAGTCGTGTCGGTGCGTGATTCTCACGAATTTGCCAGAATCCTCAGCCCGGTCGCTATCCGGTAAGGGGATCCTCGGGTTCGTGCGATGATCGCAACTCCGTGCTGTAGAGGGCGATGGTGTGGTCGATACAGCGGGTGATGAAGGCACCCTCGAGAGGTTGGTCGCCGACCAGTAGCCGGAAATACAAGGGGGCGGACAGGGTTTCGAGAACCTCACGGGGGTTCACGTCTTCGGGTAGTTCGCCGCGCTCGATGGCTTTGCGGATGACATGGGAGGTCCGTTCGAAACGGTCGTCCCAGAAGCGGTGGCGTGCGGCGGCGACGTCCGGATCGGCGGAGAGGGCGATGGTAGTGGCCAGCAACCGCGCGATGCCGGGGCGCGAGATCAGGTGGGAGATCTGGTCGGCGAGTTGGTGTAGGTCGCCGCGCAGGGTGCCGGTGTCCGGTGTGGGGTTGCCCGCGGCCGCGAGCTCGGTGACGGCGTCGGCGACCAGGGCGGTGCGGGTGCCCCACCGCCGGTAGATCGTTGTCTCGGCGACACCGGCTCGGGCCGCGACGTCACCGACAGTCAATCCCTCGATGCCGTGTTCGGCGACCTGGTCCAGCGTGGCGGTGAGTACGGCGTGTCGCACGCGTGCGGAGCGCCCTCCGGTCCGCTTGCGCGGGGCCGGAGAGGTTGCCGGTTGCTCGTTCTCGGGATCGTGCCCACGCTGGTGGTTCATAGCCCTGTTTCTACTCGACGGCCGGGGCATCCGCTGAACCGCGCAGGCCTGCCAGTAGGTAGGTTGTGTGGCAGCGCCGTACCCATCAGCGCAGGTATGCGGTGATCCAGTTGTTGAATTCGCAGGCCAGATGCCACTGATGTTCGGCGATGTACAGACTCGGAACCGCAGCGGGGAAGGCGACTTCGAGTTGGCTGCGGAAACCCCCTCCGGGTTCGTCGCGGAACTGGTGGCAGACACTGCCGATGAGTTCTCCGCTGGCGAGTGAGGCGGTTCCGGCGACCGCCATCGGGTAGTCCGGGTCGGCGGGGACCGTCACTCCTGCCCGGTCGGTGTAGTCGACGAAGAAACGACTGGCCAGCACGGCGCCGCCAGTCACCTCGATGACCTCCTGGCGCCCGTCGGGGCCGGTGGTGATGATGTAGTGGTCCGGGCACGCGTCCGTCCACACCGCACGGTCGTCGGCCTCTTTGGCCCGGTTGAACCAATCGACGAAACCTTCGGCGCTGCCGTGATCGCTGACGATCTCGGCGACAGCCACCGCCCAGCGGCCGCCCGAGGCGGCAAGCGCGGTCCGCGTTCCGACTTCGGAGGCGGAAATTTCTGCGGCGACCAGCTCCCGAAGCCCGTCCAGGCCAATCAGGGCGCGGGCTCCCGCCAGGGCCGCTCGCGCGGCAGGGATGTCGTCGACGGCCACCGTGTAACGCCCGAGGAGCGAATCCAGCTCGCCGCGCAGCAGGCCGGCGTAGTCCTTCGACAGCCGCGCGGCCGCAACGGAAATGCGCCGTCGCTCCCACTCGACGACTCTCGACTGCTCGACGAGCGCACCGTCGAGGAACGTCCGCAACCCGGGTGCGGTGGTCACCGGCGAAACCGGGGCTGCAGCCGCCGTCCCCGCCCCGGCGTACGCCACGGCCGCGGTCGCGGCGGCCGTCGCTCCGGCTGCGCGGATGATGAAGTCTCTCTTGGTCAGCACCGACCAAATCCTCTCGCTTGCTCCCACGTACCGGACAACTGGGGAGACGTGGATTAACGCAACTAGAACTTGCGTTAACACAGCATCGGTGATGCGCATCACCGTTGTCAACGGTTCTCGTCTTTAAAAGCAATCTGGACTTGCGATTACTCGGCCACGGATGCGACCATGCTTAAAGCAAGAGCGGCTAGCTTTAATATGGCCGTTCGGCCCCGCCCGTGCGCCGCGTTTGGCCACGTGACCACTGATCGGGGAACGGGAACCCCTTCCCGAGGAGATCACCGAACAGGAAAGGCAGGACCCCCATGGTCGAATCCATCGAAATCCGCGCGATCGTGGGTGAGGAAAGAGCGTCGCGCGCGCAGGTGCAGGCATGGGAGTCGCGCCGGGCCGAAGCAGTACTTCAGAAGTTCGCCACCCGCCTCGGCCGCCGCGGGGTGGTTGAACTCATGCCGGACCGCACGATCGAGGAGCTGCTCGGCGCTCCTCTCGATGTGCAGCGGTCCGCGCTGACGACACTGAAAACCCGGCTGGGTCACGCCGGTGGTACGCCATGCTCAGGCACGAGCTGGCCCTGTCCGCGCGGATGGCCCGGATTGGTGTAGCCGTGAGCAGGGGGCGCACCAAGGACGCCGTCACCCGTCTCGAAGTGCCGAATTACTCTGCCGAGCGGTTCGCCGCGTGGTTCGACAACCTCACCGCCGCAAACGCCGAAACCGATATGGTCGACGCCTGCCCCGACCATTACCTGCTGCGTGGTCTGCCCGACGGCCGTCAGGAAGTCGTCGAAACCACCGGTGGATCGCCGGCGGCATCGAGGTTCGTCGTCGACTACGGCCCGACCGATGCCGTGACCATCCCGATCAGTCCCAGCTATCCCATCCAGATCGCCGGCCGAGCCCTCCTCGACGACGGCCTGGTCATCGGCGCGGTCCGTCATCAATTCCGTGACCGTGACGGCACACTCGAAGCCTTGCTGACCGTGCAGTTCCCAGGAACCCTGCCCGCCACACTCATTCGTCAACACCAGTGGCATCTGGCAGTCGAGTTCAGTAACTGGATCATCGCGGCAGCCCCGGTCGCGGCTGCATCGTAACTGCGAACCGCGCCAGTTCTGCCCGATCGCCCAACCGGGGATGCCTGCCGTTTCGTTGCGGGTACGGCGTCCATGCCCTCGGCGAGGGCATGGACGCCGTGCCGGTCACGTATGAGATGACCCAACACGCCTATTTCGCCGCAGTATCAGTGTCTGCGAGCGAGGCACCGAACCACTCTGCTGCTTTGGCGGCGGCGATCTCACGATCCCACATGGTGATGTTGTCGCCCTCGGCGACGATCATCATCACCCGGGTGTCGAGGATGCGTGGCAGGAACGGGAACACCGAGTAGTTGAGCAGCAGTTCAGTGGACTCCATGGTGCTCCAGTGCTCATGCCGCGTCGCTTCGCCGGACTGTTGAAGCTTGGAGAAGACCTCGTTGATCCGCGGGAACGGCCAGGTCGACAGCTCCGCGGGTGGGTTCGTCGAGCTCATCGGCAGCACGGCCTCGGTGCCACCGGTGGCGCGGGTCCGACGATCGGCGGTCAGGGCGGCCTCGAGTTCGGCAACCTTCGTGGTCAGCGAAGGGGTGAGGACGCGGTGGTTTCGAGGAGCACCGTGTCGACCGAGGTGAAGTTCTGCATGTCGAATCCGGCCATGTCGGAGGTGAACTCGGCGCTGGCCATGAAGTCGCGGGCGACCTGTTCGATGTCGGCGTCGGGCTGGTAGGAGACGAGCGCGATCAGCCGGTGCGAATCGTCGCTGTGTTCTGTCCAGATTCCATGGGTGGTGATCCCGTGCTTGCCGAGGCTGCTGATATGCCGGGGCCAGTGCACGTTGGCGTACTGGTCGAGTGTTTCGGCGGTGCGCAGGGTGTAGACATCCCAGGGCCGTAAGTTGTCAAGCAGCCCGGGTGGTGAGGCGGTGGTCCCAGGCAATGTGTTCGTCGTAGCGGGTGCGGTGGCGGAGGCAGCCGTGGAGGATGCCGACGAGGCGGTTGCCGAGGGCACGGAGCGCTTGGTGGTGCAGGTCGCCGGCGGCGCGCCGCTGGTCGTAGAACTCGTGGGCACCGGGACTGGACGACAATGCGCAGAACGCCCATTGATCGATGGCATCGTAGAGGCGCCGGTTGCGGACGTGGCGGGCGAGCACGGCACGTTTCTTGCCGGAGGCGACCGTCAACGGGGAGGTCCCGGCGTAGTTTCTGCGAGACTTGGCAGTGGTGTAGCGGTCGGGGTCGTCCCCGAACTCACCGAGCACCCGGGCGCCGAGCACAACACCAAGTCCTGGCAGGGAACGGTAGATGTCGGCGTCCGGGTGTGCCTCAAAATGTGTTGCCAGTTCGGCCTCGAGCTCGGTGATCTGCCGGTTCAACTCCGCGATGAGGCCGACCGCGGCACGGGTGGTGGCGGCGAACGCGGCGACGACCGGCGCCGGCGCGCCGAGATGCTCGACCCTCAGCCCGGCCTGGATGTCGCGGGCCCGGGTGTCGAGATTACGTTGCCGACCAGCCCTTTTGAGCGCGGAGCGGATCGCCGGCAGGGTCAGGTGCGCGGCCTCGGCGGGAGTCGGGGCGCGACCGAGGACGGCCAGCGTGTCGCGGTCGTGCAGGTCGTCGAACACCTCCAGCGCGGCCGGGTAGTACTCGCGCAGCGCCGAGCGCAGCACGTTGGTCTGCCGGGTACGGGCCCAGATCAGATTCTGGTGTCCGCGCGCGAGGACCTTGATCGCCTCCACGTCCGGGCTGTCTCCGGCGATCGGGCGATGATTGTGCCGGTCCGTGCGCACCAGATCCGCGAGCAGCTTGGCGTCACCGGCGTCGGACTTCGCTCCCGAGACGTGGTGACGGTCGCGGTAGCGCGCGACCGCGAGCGGGTTGACCGCGTACACCTGATAGCAGGCCGCGGTCAGCGCCTGCACCCACAGGCCGCGGTCGGTTTCGATGCCGATCACCGCCTGTTCGGGTTCCTCGGCGTGCTCGGCTACCAGTTCGTGGAGCTGCCGGATGCCGGCCAGCCCTTCCGGTAACCGCCGAGATGCCAGCCGCCGCCCGGCCTCGTCCATCAGATACACATCGTGGTGGTCTTCGGCCCAGTCGTCGCCGATGAAGATCATCGATCACCGCCCCTTTCTTCGGTTCTCGCTCAACCTATTTCGAGCCTAAGGACACCCGGCACGACCTAATGGACCAGTGCTCGAAACGGCACGACATCCCATCAGCGCTACAGGCGACCTCACCAACCGGCCGGGGCACGATCTACACTTAGGAATCGACCCTCCACTCCCGGTTCTCGCAGTGCTCGCCGGCCGGCGGCTCAGTGATCAGCTTCCCCCTCCTGATCCGTTACCTGTCGAAGGCTCGCTGATCGACTCCCATTAGGTCCTCAGTTCGAACATGGCTGCGTCCTTTCATTGCTCCACGGCGGGCCACTGGGCCGTCGACCCAGATGGCCCCGACCGGATTGTGTCTCAGCGACCGGCGACGGTGGTGGCCGGCTGCGGGTGGGCGGCGAGTTCGGTGAAGGTGTCGGCGACCCAGTCGGCGACGAAATCGCTCACGTGCGGCAGGTGATCGAGACCGACGTGTTCGGCACCTCCCTCTTCGGCGGTGAAGATTCGTAGCTCCCGTTTCGGGCTGGCGGTGGCCTGCTCGTACGAGCGGTGGGCGTATTCGACCGGAATCTGCCGGTCGTTTTCGCCGTGTGCGATCAGGAACGGGACGGTGATGTTCTGCACGACACCGTCGAGGTTGACCGCGTCGGCGCGGGCGAGGAACTCATCCAGATCGCTCTCGCCCCATACCCACATCACGTGTTCCCAGTAGTGCGGCACCGGGCGTTCGCCCTCCCGGTCGACGCGGCGACGCTGCACCTTGCCCCAGTCGTGGTTGGCGCCCCACGCCACACACAGCGCGAGGCGCTTCTCGAACGCGGCCGCCCGAGGTGCGTAGTAGCCGCCGAGAGACCAGCCGACGAGACCGATTCGGTCGGCATCGATGGTGTCGATCGTCTCGAGATAGTCCACGCAGGCGGCGGCCCATTCCTCCGTGGCGATCTGCGCGGTGAGTCCCTGCAGGCGCAGTGCTTCGCCGCTGCCGGGGCAGTCGACCATCAGGGTGGCGATACCGCGACGAGCGAGTTCGTGGCAGAAGCCGGACAGGTACATGTGTTCTTTGGTGCTGTCGAGACCGTTCCACATGATCATGCACGGCGTCCGCCCGTCCACGTCCGCGGGGCGGGTGAAGTAGGCGGGCAAGGTGGTGTCCCGGAAGGGAATCGTGACCTTGACAGTGAGCGGGTCGGCGAGTTCGAACGACCGCTCCATCAGTTCCAGGACGCGGCGGTAGATGGCGTTGCGGTCGGATGCGCCGGCGCTCTGCATGCGTTCGGCGTTGACGAGGTAGTTCGCGGCGCGTGCGTAGGTGCGGCCGGCGGTGCGTGCGTGGCCTGCCGCGAGGTCGCGGTCGGCGGCGTCGACGAGGTCGTCGACGACGGCGGTCCAGGAGGCGAGGAACTCCTCGGTGCCGGCATCCTCGCCGCGAGTGGCGGCATCGCGGATCGGCCGGCAAGCGCGGTCGATCTCGTCGATGTAGCCGCCGCTGTTGAGGGTGGCGACGACACCGAGGTTCCAGACGTAGTTTCCGGGAAAGTATTCGAACATGGGATTTCCTTATCGTGTACTAGCAGTGATCAATTCGTTGCACCGAGTGCGGGCGGTTCTCATCCGGGCAGCACCGCCGACCAGCCGCCGTCGATCATCAGGTTGGTGCCGGTGACGTAGCCGGCCTCGTCGGAGGCGAGGAACACCGCGTAGTTGACGACGTCGGCGGGGGTGCCGAGCCGGCCGAGCGGAATGGCGGAGGCGATCTTCCGCATCGGGTGGTCGTCGGAGAGGAGGGTCGATTCGGACTGCGGGGTGCGGATCATGCCGGGGCTGATGCAGTTGGCTCGGATGTGATGCGCTGCGCCCTCCGCCGCGAGCTGTTTCGTCATCGCGACCACCGCACCCTTGGAGGCGGTGTGCGCGAGCCGAGTGTTGGTGACCGAACCGGTCACCCCGGCCGTGGATCCGACCAGGATCACCGACGCATTCGCAGACTGCGCCAGGTACTTCCACGCATGTTTGACCGGGAGGAAGACGAGGTCGACTTCGTGGGCCATGACGAAACGCCAATCCTCGAGGGCGATGTCGGGGATTGCGGCGAAGGTGGCGAGTCCGGCGTTGGCGTAGAGAATGTCGATCCGGCCGTAGAGTGCGCCGACGCCGTCGATCCACGAGCGCACCGAGTCCTCGTCGGTCAGGTCGAGAGGATGGACACTGTTCATGATTCCGCCAGTGGCTGTGACGAGGTCGACGGTCTCGGCGGCCGCGTCGCTGTTGACGTCGCAGCCGTAGACGGTGGCGCCCTCGGCGGCGAATCGCAATGCCGCTTCACGGCCTTGCCCGCCGGCGGTGCCGGTGATCACCGCGATCTTCCCGGCCAACCTGCCCTGTTGCATGGTCGTGCTCACTTGACCGCAATCGGGTTGACCGGGGCGCCGACAGCGCCGGTGACCGGCAAGGGTGCGGCGGTGAGGAAGAACTCGTAAATCCCGTCGGCGGCGCAGTTCTCGGCGAGAGCGTCGAGGTCCCACATCTCGCCGAGGAACAGCCCGATGTTGGGGATGGCGACCTGGTGCAGGGGTTGGAATGCGTTGTCGAACTCGTTGGGCCGCACCTCGAACCCCCAGGTGTCGGTGGCGATGGCGGCGATTTCGCTGCCGTGCAGCCAGTCGGCGGTGGTGAACGACAATCCCGGTGCCGCGCCGCCGGCGTAGTCGCCCCAGCCCTCCCGCCGTGCGCGGGCGAGCTGGCCGGTGCGGACCAGCACGATGTCGCCTCGACCGACGGCGGCAGAGGCGCCCTGGGCGGCGATGGTCCGCTCGACGTGCTCGGTGGTGATCGCGAACCCGTCGGGCAATTCACCGTCGGTGCCGAATGCGCGCCCGACGTCGAGCAGCACTCCGCGGCCCACGATCAGGTCGGCGGCAGTTTCGATCCCGGTGACCTGATCGCCCTGCGAGGTGACGACCTGCCCTGCCCGGCGTCCGTTCCAGGCTCGGCCGTGGTCGAAGATGTGCCCGAGACCGTCCCATTGGGTGGAGCACTGCAGCGGCATCGCAATGACGTCGTCGGCGCCGCCGAGACCGTGCGGGAAGCCCTGGGTTCCGGCCTCGGCGTCGGTACCGGTGTCGAGCATCGTGTGCACCGGGTTGGTGCGTCGGCGCCAACCCTTCTGCGGCCCATCCATGTTGAACTGCAACGACAGACTGAAACTCGTGCCGTGGCGGATGAGCGCGGCGGCACTCGCCCGCTTGGCGTCGTCGAGGAAGTTGAGGGTGCCGTGCACATCGTCCTCTCCCCACCGGCCCCAGTTCGAACACCGCTGGGCTGCGGCGGCGATCGCGGACTCGGGATCTGTGCGGTCGAGGGTGACCGCTGCCGTGGCGGTATGCGCGTCGGTCATGCGGATTCCTTGGTGATCGATGGAGTATTCGTCGCGGCGCGCAGTGCATCCGAGATCGACTTGACGCCGCCGTGGGAGGTCGCCCCGCCGTCCACGGTGATCTCGCTGCCGGTGATGTAGGCGGAGTCGTCGCTGAGCAGGAACTCGACGGTGCCGGCGATGTCGTCGGCGGATCCGGCCCGCCCCAGTGCGGTCTCATGGACCGAGGCGGAGCGGAACGCGTCGGGGGCGGACGCGGTCATCGGGGTGTCGATGAATCCAGGGTGGACGATGTTGACCCGAATCCCGCGCTCCCCCAATGCCAGGGCGGCGGTGTGGGTCAATCCGCGGACCGCCCATTTGCTGGTGGTGTAGGCCACCGGGTAGTGGGCGGTCAGGGCCGCGATGGATCCGATGTTCACGATCGACGCCCCAGCGGGCATCAGCGGCGACAGTGCCTGGATCGCCAACAGTGGCGCGAGGGCGTTCACCGCATAGGCGTCGGTCATGTCCGCGGCGGTGACTTCGTGCAGGCGTGCCCGGCGGGTGATGCCGGCACAGTTCACCAGTCCGTGGATCATTCCGGCGTGACCTTCGGCCAGGGTCCGCCATTGCTGCGCGTCGGTGACGTCGAGGCCGCGGACGGGTGGGACCGCGGTGCTCGTGCGGTCGAGTGCGATCACCTCGGCGCCCGCGTGTTCGAGGCGACCGACGATGGCCGCACCGATGCCGCCGGCCGCGCCGGTGACGACGATGGTCTTGCCTGCCAGCCGGATCCGGGGGCCGTTCATGATGTGGATACCGTCTGCGTGTGGCGGGCCCGTTCGGTAACGTGGTCGCGCCGCCTCGGTGGCGGCAGGGTCGGCGCCGGAACAGCCGGGCGGCCGATGGTGTTGGTGAGGATTCCGATGCCCTCCACCACGAGCGTCACGATGTCACCGGGCTGCAAGGACGGTGGGTCCTGTCTGCCGCGCCGGCCCCATTGTTCGGCAAGGCAGCCGCCGTTGCCGACGGTGCCGGAGCCGAGGACGTCGCCCGGTTCGATGCGGGCGTTGCGGGAGGCGTAGGCCAGCAGCGCCGGGAAAGACCAGCCCATGTTCGACAGCACATCCGCGCCGACCTCGACGCCGTTGACCTGCGCGGTGCAGGCCAGGGTCAGGAACCCGTCCTCATCGTGGAAATCCGCGAATTCGTCGGCGGTGACCAGCACCGGGCCGAGGGTGTTGGCGAAGTCCTTGCCCTTCGCCGGGCCGAGGCCCACCTGCATCTCCCGTTTTTGCAGGTCGCGGGCGGACCAGTCGTTGAGGACGGTATACCCGAAGATGTGGTCCGCGGCCTCCTCGACGGTCAGATCGGTGCCTGCTTTGCCGACGACGACGGCAACCTCGAGTTCGAAATCGAGGGCCGTGCAGTCCGCCGGCGGGATGATCCGTGCGTCGGGACCCGTGACCGAGTACGGGTTGGTGAAGTAGAACTGAGGGGCGTCGTACCAGGCGTCCGGGACTCCGGTCGCATCCTGGACGCTCGCGCGCACCCCTTCGACATGCTCCTCGAAGGTGACGAAGTCGCGGATCGTCGGTGGCCGGAGCGGGGCGTCGAACGCCACGTCCGCGACCGGGACTGGCCGGGCCGTCGACACCGCCTGCTCCCCGGCGGCGAGCGCGGCTGCCAGCCCGGTACGCACCAGGTTGAGCACCGAGGTGCCGGACGGCAACGGATACACCAATTCGCCGTCCACGACGGCGGCGACCTGACTTCCGTCATGTCGGACGGTGGCAAAACGCATGAGAATTTCCTGACGTGATCGACGAAGTAGATACAGGCGGATATCGGTTAGACCGGCGGGGCGACGAACAAGCCCTTGTCGACGTCGTTGAACGACTTGGCGGCCACGAATTCGTCCATGGCGTTGGCGGTGCCCCACTGATCGGTCACCTCCGGCTCGGAGAAGTCGTAGAGGTGCGGATGCCAGGTGTCCTCGTCGAGAACTTCCAACTCGGTGGTGTACTCCATCGTGTTTCCGTTGGGATCGAGGAAGTACGAGAAGGTGTTGTTTCCCGCCAGGTGCCGGCCCGGTCCCCAAATCTTCTCCACCCCGGCGCGCAGCATCTTGCCGGTGCCGCGCATGTATTCGTCGATGCCGCGCAACTCGAACGAGGCATGGTGCAGGGCTGGGTGCGGGCCGCGGGCAATCGCCATCGAATGGTGAAAGCTGTTGGTCCGCATGAACCACATCATGTTGCCCATCCGCGGGTGCATCAGGATGTCAGAGACCTTGAAACCGAAGTACTTCTCGTAGAACGCGACCGTTCCTTCCGGGTCGGTGGTGTTGACCACCACATGCGAGAGTTTGACCGGAATGGCCTCGCCCTCTTCGACCTTGCGGTGCCGGCGGACCACGACGTCGGCGGAGATCTCGATGGTGCGGCCGTCGTTGTCGAAGAACCGGAACCCGTATCCGCCGCCGGGAGTCTGCAGGGTGCCGGGCTCGTTGATCAGCTGCACCTCGCCGCGGCCGAGCTTCTCGGCCAGGGTATCGACGGCGGCCGCGTCGGCGGCGCCGTAGGAGATCAAGTCCAGACGCTTGTCGGTGGCCTTGCGGATGCGCACCACGTACTGCTCGGGGGATCCCTCGGCGGCCAGGTAGGTGGTATCACCGTCGGTACCGGCGACGGACAGGCCCCACTGGTGGGTGTAGAAGTCGAGCTGCTTGTCGAAGTCGGGCACGGCGAGCGCGACGTGCCGCAGGTGGGTGAAGGCGTACTCGGTCATCGGATACTCCAGAAGGTGAGAAGGGGTGTGTCGAGTGGCCCGGTGTTCAGGCCCGGGCGCTGACGAGGTCGGCGATCCGGTGCATCAGGGTGGGGACGTCGGCGTCGGGGTCGGCATCGAGCATCCACTGCCCGAGCTGGACCGAGGCGTCGACGACGGCCTTGGCGCGGGGCAGGCGGCGGGCAGTGAACGCCTCCCACAAGTGGTCACCCACCGGTTGCCCGATGATTAGCTCGCTGAGCACCGCCGCATCTTCGAGGGCCTGCGCTCCGCCTTGGGCGAGGGTGGGTGGGCACACGTGCGCGGCGTCGCCGATGAAGACGATGCGCCCTCGGTTCCAAGGCTTTTCGAGCACGTGAGTTTCGAACCAGGTGTAGTTGACGGCGTCCGGATCGGTGAGCCGGGCGGTGATGTCGTCCCACGGACCGTGGTACTGCGCGGCGAGTGCCTGCATGGTCTCGAGCTGTTCCTGCCTGGTCAGCGACGAGCGATCCTGGGCGTCTTCGACGATGTAGGCATACATCGAATCCGGACCGGTCGGACAGTATCCGGCGATGTATCCGGCGCCTCCGTAGAACAGGTCGGTGCGGGTGATCGACTCGGGCCGTGAGCAGACCAGCCGCCAGATGCCCATCCCGGTGGGGCGCGTTTCGAGGTCGATGCCGAGCGCGCGGCGGGTGGCCGAGCGGACCCCGTCCGCGCCGATCACCACGTCGTAGCGACCGCTGGCCCCGTCGGAGAAGGTGACGTCGACGCCGGCGTCGTCCTGGGCGATCGAGACGGCGGTGACGCCGAAGCGGATCTTCGCTCCCGCGGCCTCGGCGGCGCCGTGCAGGATGGCGGCCAAGCGGGGACGCTCCATACCGACCGTCGCCGGCAGGTCGGGTCCGCCGGTGCGGGCGTCGGGGATCTCCGCGATCAGCGCCCCGGTCTCGTCGGACGCACGGATTCCCAGAGTGTCGAACCCCCACCCACTCTCGCTGACCTGCTCCCACACACCGAGGTCACGCAGAACGCGCAGGGCGTTGCCCTGCAGGGTGATCCCGGACCCGACGGCAGAGGCGCGTGCCTTGGCCTCGATCAGATCGACGCCGACACCGGCGCGAGCGAGGAAAATCGCGGCCGCCGAACCCGAGATGCCGCCTCCGATGACGAGGACGGAACGTGCGGTAGAAGTGTGCATCGATGTTGCTCCCAGAGACGGTTCGTGTCGGCGAATGAGCTTCGTGTCGTGTTCCACTGTGAGACCTGCGCCACCATCAGGGAAGGTGCAATTGGTGATGCTCGATATAAACTGGATTTATGTTCAACTCGGCGGTGGGGGTTTGTCGGTGACGGCGAGGCAGGGTCGCGACTCGAGTGACACACCGCCCCTGCGCGCACTGGCGAATCTGGACCTGAACCTTCTCGTCACGCTCGACGCGATCGTGCAGAACCAAAGCGTCACCCGGGCGGCCGAGCAGCTCGGCGTCACCCAACCGGCGGTCTCGGCCGCGCTGGCGCGGCTGCGCCGCCATTTCGCGGACGAGATCCTCCACCGGGTCGGCAATCGTTATCAGCTGACGCCGTTCGGTGTGGATCTGCGCCAGCGCACCCGGCTGGCCCTGGCCGGCGTCGAGCGCGTCTTCGGCAGTCGAGGGATCTTCGAGGCAGCCGACACGGCGCGCGAATTCTCGGTCGTCGTCAGCGATTACGCCACGGCCATACTCGGACGACAATTGACCGATCTGATCACCGCGCACGCACCACATGCACGGCTCCGCTTCATACCCACCACCCCCGACCACGTCGCCCGAGCCGAGCAGATGCTCACCGCCCTCGACGTCATGCTCGTCCCGCACGGCTTCGTCACCGACCTGCCCAACAGCGAGGTGTTTCGCGACGATTGGGTCGTGGTGACGGACCACGGACACCGCGTCGCGCACGACGGTCCCACGGTCGATGATCTGCGGACACTACCGTGGGTGCTCGTCTACCACAGCCAGACCGCGTCGACGCCCGCCGCGCGCCAGCTGCGCATGATCGGGATCGAACCCCGAGCACAGGTGATCACCGAAAGCTTCCTCACCGTACGAAGTCTCGTCGTCGGCAGCGATCGGATCGCCCTGGTCCCCCGCCGCCTGCTCGACGTCCCAGGCATGCGCGACGGCCTCAGCGCTCACCGGTCCCCCGTGGACCTCGGCCCGCTCGTCCAGGCCATGTGGTGGCACCCCGTCTACGACCACGAACCCGAACACCGATTTCTCCGCGAGTTGATCCTGCAGGCTGCCCGCGAGGTGTGCGGCCCCCTCCCACCGGCCGGCTGAGACCGTGGGCCGGGCGTCGTCACGACGTCGTGTTCGGCTCGGTCAGCGCGCAGTGAAGGCCGCCTGCGTCATCCACGGCCACGCAACTCCGCCGCTGCCAAGTCGGAAGAGCCGAATATCACCACCTGCCGACATCGCCCGGACGTGAGGCGCGGCGCCAGTACTGTGAGCAGCATGGACTACGCAGACAGTGACCAGTCCCTCGTTGTCAACCGGGTCGATCAGAATCTTCTGATCTCGTTGCGTGCATTGCTCGATCTGCGGCATGTGACGAAAGCCGCGGAACGGGTCCACCTCAGCCAGCCGGCGATGTCTGCGGCGCTGCGGCGACTGAGGCGCCACTTCAACGACGAGTTGCTGGTCCGGTCGGGCACGGGCTATGAACTGACGCCGTTGGGACGGCGGCTGCAGCCGCTGGTGACGGCGGCGGTCCAATCACTGGACAGCGTGTGGCGTGAGAGCGCGGTATTTGATCCTGTGTCGAGTGATCGGCAGTTCACGATCACGTCGTCTCACTACGCTGCAGCGGTGGTCCTGCCGGGCTTGCGAACCCAGCTTGCGGCTCAGGCCCCTTCGGTTCGCGTGGAGTTGCAAAGTATGCCTCGCGGCACGGCGCTGTCCGAGAACGAGGTGTTGCGTTCGGATTTGGTGATCTGCCCGCTCGGGTACGGGTTGGCGGGGGCCACGAGGTGTTGTTCGACGATGACTTCGTGTGCGTTGTCAGCGCCGATCACACGATCGCATCCGGCGAGCTGACAGTAGAGGCGATGGAGGACCTCGACTACGCCACCACGACGTTCGTGACCTCGCTGACGGCGACGTACTACGACCTGTTCGAATCGCTCGGTGTGACACGTCGCGCCCGTGTCGTCGTCGACGAATGGGCTGCACTGCCGTTGCTGATCAACGGATCCGACCTGGCTGCGGTGATACCTCGACGGTTGGCCGGTCGGGCATGTCCTGCCGCGGCGTTCACCGTCATGGAACTGCCCGTCCAGTCGGCCGCGAACACGTTCACCGAAGCGGTGTTCTGGCATCCCAGCCGAGCGAGCGATCGAGGCCTGAAGTGGATGCGCGAGCGCCTTCACGAGGCCGTCGACTTCTTCGATTCCGCCCGTTAACGCAGTGCAAGACGATTATTCGTCGGACAAATACTGAATAGATGCTGAAGCTCTTGGCCTTTCCGGCTCTCGTGCACCCATAGTGGTAGCGATCACAGATTGCGGGGCGTGGTTCTGCACAAGGTTGATCGTGGATCGACCTGCTCTTGCGCGACGTCGAAATTGGCAGCACCTATTTCCACAGTCGTGGATCTCCCGTGATTGTCGGATCAGCTGTAAGAACAAATGTAAAGGTCAAGAATTATGCGTATACACAGCCTGGGATACGTCGGGGTCGAATCGCCGGCCATCGACGAGTGGCGCACCATCGGTCCGGAGGTGTACGGGCTGGAGGTAGACGAGGTCCCTGACGGCGCCCTGCGCGTCCGGTGGGACGACCGCGCCTATCGACTGGCCTTGCACCCGGGGGTCGAGCACCGACTGGCTTACCTCGGTTGGGAACTTCCCGACGCCAAGGCACTGGAGGCAGCGGCATCCGAACTTGCCGCAGCAGGGATCGACGTGACAGCGGCTACACCGGACGAGCGCCGGCAGCGATCGGTCCGGTACCTGTACAAGTTCACCGATCCGTTCGGCATCCGGCACGAGCTCTTCTCCGGCCAGCTCACCTGCGAAGGCAAATTCCGTGGCGGACGTGTCCAGTCGAGCTTCGTCACCGGCAACCAGGGCTTGGGACATGCGGTACTGGTGGTCCCGAACATCGAACAGGCCGTCGAGTTCTTCACCGGAATCCTGGGCCTCAAGACCTCCGACATCACCAACGTGGGTGGACCGTTCGGTGAGATGTGGTTCCTCAGGGCTGCCAATCCTCGTCATCACAGCCTGGGCCTGATCGGCATGGAAGGCATGAGCGGACTGCACCACATCATGATCGAGACGAAGAACATGGACGATGTGGGCATCGCCCACGATCGCGCCAACAAGGCCGGATTACCTATCTCGTCGTCGCTGGGGCGCCACATCGGCGACCGCATGTTGTCCTTCTACGTGCGCACCCCCACCGGCTTCGACTTCGAGATCGGGTGGGATTCGGTTCAGGTCGACGACAACACGTGGTCTGCCCAGTACTTCGACAGCCACGAAGGCTGGGTCGGTGAGGTGTGGGGTCACGAGTATGCCCACCTCGGGATCAATCCCACCGTTCGTACGATCGGTGACACCGAACCTGACCCCAGCGTCGACCTCACCGCGGTCGCGAACCGGGCCGGAGGGTAGTCGGCGCGATGATCGACGTACACGCCCACTTGTTCTTCGAAGAGCTCCTCGGTCGCGCAGGTGACGTCGGGCCGTGCCTGAGTCACGACAAGGACGGCATTACCGTACTGACCACCGGCGGGTACACCTACCCTCTCGGACGGATCGGCACCATCGAACGTCCCGCCGACGAGCGTCTCGCAGCACTCGACGAGGCCGGGATCGAGATCCAGGTGGTCAGCAGCTCGCCGTTGTGGTATTTCCCGCACCTCGACGCCGATGTCGGACGACCGTTCGCGCGTCGCTACAACGAACTCCTCGCGCAGTGGTGCGCGCCGGCTCCGGGCCGGCTCAAGGCACTCGCCACGCTTCCCGTGCAAGACATCCCGGCCGCAGTCGACGAACTGGTTCATGCCGTCAAAAACCTCGGACTCGTCGGTGCGTGCATCGGAACCGACGCCCGCCAAAACCTTGACGATCCTGCCCTCGACGACCTGTACAGCGCGTGTGAAGAACTCAATGTTCCGTTGTTCATGCACTCGGTGGTCGCCGGCGTCGACGGGCCACCTGGCGACCCGCGCCTGCGCAGGTGGCTTCGCGACGTCACGCTCGGCTACCCCTTCGAGGAGACCGTCGCAGTGACCAGCCTGGTTCTCGGCGGTGTGCTCGAACGGCATCCCCGGCTGGACGTGTGCCTCAGTCACGGAGGTGGCACCATGCCATTCCTGCTGGGCCGCGTGCGCTCCTGGGTCAGGACCGGGACGGGACCGATCGACATCGAGGAGTTCGACCGCAACTATCAGCGGCTGTGGTTCGACACGCACGTGCACTCCGAGTTGTCCGCGGACCTCTTGGCGAAGGTTGCGAACCCGGAGAGACTGGTTCTCGGAACGAATTTCGGAGGTTGGGACTCGTCCACACCGACCGAGATCGAACATCTGCCGGTCGATCTGACTGACAACAGCCGCCGTCTGCTCCGACTGCCATGACCGAATCCTGTTCCCATCCAAGGACCGATATGATCAAACTCGTTCTGTGGGGTGTGCGTAAGCCCGAGACGCTGCACGCCGACTACTATCAGGGCAACCACGTCGCGCATGGTGATCTGGTGCGTGGGGCACCAGAAGACTTTCGGACCTCGATCAAAAGGTACACCCAGAGTTACGTTTTCGACGCCGCTTATGGTGATCCTTCGTTGCAGCACATCGACAGTGTCAGCGAACTGTGGTACGAGTCCGTCGAAGCGGCTGCGGCGAGCTTCGCGCACCCTTACTACCAGCAGGTTGTCCAGCCAGATGGAGCCAGGTTCGCCGATGAATCCCGCAACATCGTGCACTTTGCGACCGAGGACGTCCTCGGTCGGCCGGTGCTGCGGGGACAGGGGATCAAGGTTCACCTGTCGCTGACAGGCGCGGCCGGCACAGCTCCGCAGGATCTGGCTGCATTTCTCGATGCGGTGTACAACGAGTCCGGATCCGGACTCGACCATCTCCTCGGCCGAGCACGCAGCAGTCTTCTGCCCGGTGCCCCCGTCTTGTCCGGTATTCCTCCCACCGTCTACGAGTCCTATTGGCTCGACGGAGAAGCCGATATCCCGTCGTTCCAGCGCTACGCGAGAGTCGTCCTCGACCGCGGCCAGCACGCGGGAGTGCTTGTGCGACACGATTCGTTCTATCTGCTGTGCCGCGAGCGGCGAGTGCTGGACTCGATCGAACCTTGAACGATTGCCGGTCGAGTTCCGGTCGCCGTCGCCTCACCGCCGCCGTCAGGCTGGGTGGCGCGATCGCGCCACCCAGCCTGACGGCCCACCTCTCGTCTTCATTTCCCTTCATCCAAGGAGTCAGTCATGCCCGCAGTCCACCATGTTCTCGTGGTCGGGGGAGGTGTCGCCGGCGCCGCTTCTGCGACCTTGCTCGCTGCCGCCGGCGTCCCCGTCGATCTGATCGAGATCAAACCTGACGTCACCGCGCTCGGATCCGGAATAACGCTGCAGGGGAATGCACTACGCGTACTCGACCACCTTGGCATCCTCGGCGAGTGCATTTCTGTCGGCCACCCGTTCACGACGTTGACCGTACGCGCCCCGGACGCCGAGGGTACGGTCCTCACGACGATCAACTCGGCCCCCACGGGCGGACCCGGCGTTCCCCCGACCATGGGCATGTACCGGCCCGACCTCGCCCGCATCCTGATGGCCCGCGCCGAGCAGGCGGGGGTCAAGACCCGATTCTCCACCACCATCACCACGCTCACGCAACGCGACAACGGCGTCGACGTCAGGTTCTCCGATGGCACCAGCACCCACTACGACCTGGTGATAGCTGCCGACGGGCTTCGCTCGCCGACCCGGCGCATGCTCGGAGTTCAGCTCGAAACCCGCTCGACCGGACTGGGCATCTGGAGGGTATTCGCCCCACGCCCCGCCGAGGTCACCGGAGCCGAACTCCTCTACGGCGGCAACTGTTACTACTCCGGCTACACGCCCACCTCGTGGACGACGCTCTATGCGCATCTCACCGAAGACGCGCAGGATCGATCCGCACTCACGCCCGAGGAGAAGATCGCCACCGTCCACGAA
Source organism: Rhodococcus sp. (in: high G+C Gram-positive bacteria) (assembly GCA_004211695.1). Lineage (GTDB taxonomy): Bacteria > Actinomycetota > Actinomycetes > Mycobacteriales > Mycobacteriaceae > Rhodococcus_F. The sequence goes on along the minus strand of SEEV01000051.1, from coordinate 4,603 downwards.
CTGTCAGCCGGATACCACGGTCCGTGGGACGAGATTCGGGACTCGCTCGACGATGCGACCATCCACTACACGTGGGCGGAGACGCACCTGCTCGATGCGCCGTGGAACCGCGGCCGTGTCGTCCTCATCGGCGACGCGAGCCACACCTGCCCCCCAACGATCGCCCAGGGTGCGGCCATGGGACTCGAGGACTCACTGGTTTTGTCAGAGCTGCTCATCCACTCCGACCGGGTCGATGAGGGGCTGTGGGAAGCCTTCGGCGAGCGCCGCTACGATCGCGTGAAGACAGTGGTCGATGCGTCCAATCAGCTGGCCCAGTGGCAGCTGGACCGCGTATCGGGTGACGTGCCCGCGCTCATGGCCCGCATCGCCGAGCTGGTCAGCGTCGAGCCCTGACTTTCATTGCCGCCGGGCGGCCTCCCCCGTCACCTGATTCCACAACGAACACCTCCGCGTCACGGGAGAGTTCGCCGCTTCGTGGACCGCAGTCGTCGATGGTCTCGTCGAGACCGTCGACGACTGCAACGGCATCTGACGCCACTCCTCGATGATCGAAGGACTCGGCCGCATCATCAACACCTCATGGAACGATCCTTCGAACCGGCAGATCCGCTCAACCCGCGCCTGCGAGCAACCCCACGAGTCCGGGCAGCAGCACGCGAGTCGGCGCGTCCGCGCGTTCACCACACGTGCCGAACACGGTGGGACGCTTCTCGCGGAGCGAGACTGAGTGCCGCGGCACCGCCGTGAGGAATGAGACCGACCTTCGTGAACGCCGGGAGGCGACTGCATCAATGGCGACCGTGAGCTCGGAGGCGAGTGCGCGGGGCCACCGTCCACGCCACACCGCGTCGACGGCCTGCCGCGCGACAGCTGCGCATGATCGTGGTCGAACCCCGGGTCCCCCGCCGCCTGCTCGACGCGCAGGCATGCGTGACGGCCTCAGGGCTCAGCGGTCCCCCGTGGATCTCGGCCCGCTCATGCAGGCCATGTGGTGGCACCCCGTCTACGACGAGGAACCCGAACACCGATTTCTCCGCGAGATGATCCTGCAGGCTGCCCGCAAGGTATGCGGCCCCGTCCCGTCGGGTGAGTATGAGTCGAGCGTCGATCGTCACTGATCAGAGGCGGTGTCTGTTGACCGGCGCGCGATACCGGCGAGGCGGCATGAAGTCGTCTATGCCGCCCCGCCGTGCTCACCAATGCTTATTCTGCGCAATCATCCGAGCGTCGCCGCGAAGTCGTGTTCGACTTGGTCGATGAGGTCGATCTGCTTGAGGATCTCTCCGGGGCTGGACTCGCCGACCACCTTCTGCAGCAACGGAGTCCGATCCAGAACCAGATCACGCACGTACTGCAGCGGGGCCGGTGCGTGATGGAACATCTGCCCGAGAATGTAGGCCTGCTGGGATTGGCGGGCGGTATGGGGTTTGCGAGGCGCCTCGAACAGCTCGAGCGCCTGGCACACAGCCCGATAGTCGGACAGATCCACCCCGGCCAGGCGGCGACCGAGGAAGTAACCGTCCTCGGTGGCCATACCGGCCCCGTACGCCGCGTAGGGGGAGGTCGGGTGGGCGGCGTCCCCGACCAGCGTGGCCCGTCCCTTCGACCACTGCTTCAGCGGTTTACGGTCCCGGATCGGCCACCGCTGCACGTCGGCAGGATCGGTGGCTGCGATGAGTTGCGGCAGCGGGTGCGGGAAGTCCGCACCCAGCCGGGTGGCGGTGGCATGGAAGTCCCCGGTGAACTCCTCGGCGGCATCATGCGCTTCCAGCACCCACCACTGGAAACCGTTCCGGCCCTTGTGCCGGATGGATGTCCAGGAGCCTTGCACCTTCCGGTTGTGCGAGACCACGCACAGGCCCCGCTGGACATCGATCTCGTCGGCGTAGGTGAATCCACCGAAGATGTGGAGGTTGTGCTCCCGCTTCGGAGAATCGCCCCACAACGTACGGCGGACCAGCGAGTCGATTCCGTCGGCACCGATAACCACGTCCGCTTCCTCGATGGTGCCGTCGGCCATGTGCAGGCGCACCCCGCCCTCGTCCTGCTCGATACTGTCGACGCCGCGGTTGACCTGCAACACACCCGGCGGCAATGCCGCGAGGAGCCGCTCGTACAACTCCGGACGCAGCAACCCGATGAATCCGCCGCCGTAGTCGCGGATCACGTCCTGCGGCAGGTCGATTCCGACCCGTTTGTGGCCGTGTACGTTCCGGAACTCCGAGTAGCACGGGGCGCCGAGGTCGGAGATGTCGACACCGAGGAGGCCGAGGGCCTTGATCGGCGGCGGCCACAGGTTGAGGATGTTGCCCGCCGGCCGCGCCTGACGGTAGCGCTCGAGCATAACGACGTCGTGGCCGGCCTGGTGAACCGACAAGGCGGCTGCCATACCCGCGGGACCGGCGCCGATAATCGCGACGCGGCCTCGCGTCCGGGGGGATGTACTCATGGAACAGTCAACTTTCTGCAAGGGGGTGGGGCGTGGTTCGTCGAGCGCCGGACCGGAGAGGGTGGACCGGCGTGCCGGTGGCGACGTGTCAGGGAACCTCGTGCATGCTCACGACCGGCTCGCCGACGACCAGATCCGGAAACGCTTCGAGAAATGTGCGGGTGTGCTCGTGGCCCATGTGAGCATCGAGATCGGCACGCTCGCGCCACATCTCGACGCCGACGATGGTGTTCTCGTCGGACAGGTCGGCGTAGAAGCCGTATGACTGGCACCCCTCGTCACCGCGCGTGGCATCGGTGACGGCCCGGGCGGCGGTGACGAACTCCTCCCGCCGGCCCGGCGCAGCCTGCGCGCGACCGATCACGATCAGCATGTGTCCTCCTGGACGTACCGAGCCCTTGTGGTGTTCTCCGGTGGTCTGCGCGACTCGGGAACCGGTGGGCGGTTGGGCTATTCTCAAACCGTAGTAAGCACTACGGTTAGCACAATAATGTGCTCCGGGTCACCCGTTGTCAACCCCCGCCGCGTAGAAGGGAGAATGTGGTGATGCCCGTCCCCGATGCCGAGACCTCACCCGTCGACGACGACCTCGTCGTCCGGCTCCCGCGGCAACAGCGCAGCCGTGAGGCCTGGGCCCGTATCCTCGACGCCGGCGTCGCGATCGTCGAAGACGGCGGCTACGACGCGTTCACCATCGCGGCCGTATGCGAACGCGCCGACGTCGCCCCCCGCGCCCTGTATGAGCGGGTCAACAGCAAAGACGGCCTCTTCCTCGCCGTGTACGAGCACAAGATGAACCAGGTCACGCACGATCAGGACGCATTGTTCGACGACAGCCGCTGGACGCAATCAAGTCCGGAAGAGCTGATCCGCGGCGCGGTCCGAGCCATGGTGGAACTCTTCGCCCCGCACACCGCGTTTCTGCGATCGGTCATTCTGATCTCAGGCGTACATCCCGAGGTCTACCGTCGCGGCAGCATGTACGCCCGCTCGCTCGGGGACCTCTTCACCGCGGTAGTCATGCGCGCCGCCGTAGACATCCACCACACCGACCCCGAGACGGCCGTCCGCATGTCGTTCAACACCGCATTCTCCACCCTCGTCCTCCGCATCAGTTACGGACCGGGTTTCGCCGCCCCCGCGGTCGACGACGACACCTTCATCACACACCTGACGGAAATGATCGGGAGATACCTACTCCGCCCCCGGATTGAGAACCCCGCATGAAACGCGAATCGTGACGCTCTGTGCCCACCAGAACGATCTGCAGCGATCACCACCGTTCGCCGGTTATGCGCGAACGTGCCCGCAGCGAGCGGAATCAGGTGTGATTGGAAGCCCCTCCTACGCGTGACTACCGACCCGTCAGTTCGTGGAGCAACCACGGCCCGCATCGTTGTTCGCCATAGGTGAACACCCCTCCAGCGCGTCCGCCGAACCTGAAGCTGTGGAGACTATCGACGTCGATAATCGCCCTGCATCGGGCCCCGCGCCCGCTGCGACAGCACGCGATTCCTCGGCGCCAGCCGCCGCGGCGGTCGCGGCCGCACCCGCCGCAGTCGACGTCGTTGACCTCGACGATTCGCCTTGGGAATAGCCTGCACTCATGGCCGCACGGAAGACCACCCAGCGACGCTCCAGTCCCAGACGAGCCAGCGCCGCGCCGCTGATACCCACCCCGGGGCACGGGGAGCAGATCTGGATCCTCGACGTCCCTTACCGGGCGCCCGCGCCCGCGCCCGGTGCCAAGTACTACAAGGCACTCAAAGCATATGCCTACATCGGCGCTCAATTGCCTGACGAACTCGCCGTCTACGCGTCGAAGCCGTACTCGTACAGCCGCTGGGTCGAAGAGGACCTCAACGGCGTGCGGCAACCGGGCGCTACTGGCTTCCACAAGACACCGCGCCCCGAACAGGTGGACGCCGCGAAGGCGATCGCGACGGCCTTTCACCACGGCAAGCGTGGATTCCTGTTGGCCGACGAGCCGGGTGTAGGCAAGACCGGCAGCGCGATCATCGGCGCGAAGGCTGCGCTGAAATTGGGGGGCGGCGACACCGTACTCATCACCGTGGACCGGCCAGCCCAGATCACCATCGCCGCGTGGCGCGACGCCCTCGCTGCGTTCGGCGACGGAGGCTATCGGTGGCT
>SEEV01000050.1 GCA_004211695.1 Rhodococcus sp. (in: high G+C Gram-positive bacteria) | reverse complement strand
TACGTCGTCGCCGCCCCACAGGACGTCCCCGCCCGCGCCGCATCCGACCCCACCGTCACCGTCATCCCCTGGGGTTCCACCGACGTCGCGAAGAAGGTGCTGTTCCTGCGGTACATGCTGCCGTCCGACGCCTTCTACCCACAGTCGGTGCAGGCGTCGCAGAACGAGCACACCGACCCCGTGACCACCATGGGTCCGTACTACCCGCGGTCCGCCTACTGCGACACGGCCACGTTCCAAGCCGGGGGTGCCGCCGCCTGCCTGTGAGTACTTATTAACCACGGGCGGTTAATAAGTACTCACAGGCCGTAGGCATGGGTTTACTCACCGAACCTCATTTGTGTTGCAGACGGGCCGATGAGTCGATACTGACTCCTCAACGACACTGTACGACCGTCACTTCTACACATCGAGGTATGCACCTGATGCCAGAGCCATCGAGACTCACCTCCGCGTTCCTTCGACCCTCGGTGTCGGAAGGAATCGCGACCATCACCATCGACCGCCCGCCGGCCAACGCGTTCAACCCCGCGCTGATCACGGAATTCCTGCGCGTGCTTCCGCCGCTCGTCGACGACCCCGACGTTCGGTGCATCGTTCTCCGAGGCACGGGCCGGTTCTTCGTCGCCGGCGCGGACATCGCCGTCATGCGTGATCTCACCGAGGCCACCCAACGCGCGATGCGCCCGTGGGTCGACGTCCAGCGTGTGCTCGAGACCGCCCCGAAGCCCGTCGTCGCAGCCCTGAACGGCCATGCCCTCGGCGGCGGTGCCGAACTGGCTCTGGCCTGCGACATGCGGGTGATGACGGAATCCGCGACCATCGGCTTTCCGGAGATATCGCTCGGTTTGTTCCCGGGCGCGGGTGGCAGTCAGAGGCTGCCCCGGCTGCTGGGTGCGCACCGGGCGAAACTGCTGATGATCGAAGGTACCCGGCTCTCATCCGCCGAGGCATTACATATCGGACTGGTGGACCGGGTCGTCCCCGACGCGGAATTCGACGACCACATCCGCTCGACCGCACGATCGCTCGCGAACAAGCCGACCCGGACGATCGGCCTGCTCAAGCGCGTCGTCGAGGAGGGCCGGACGTTGCCCCTCGACCAGGCGCTCGACGTCGAATTCTCCGCGGTGCTCGAGCTCATCGACACCGCTGACACCGCCGAGGGACTCCAGGCCTTCCTCGACAAACGCGCGCCGACCTTCACCGGCCGCTGACACTGACACCATGTTTCTGAAGGGAACCGCATGAAGACGAAATTCTGGCGACCCGCGGTGGCCACGGTGGCGGCGCTCGCCGCCGTCGCGCTCGCCACCACTGCCTGTACCCGTCCCGCCACCAGGACCGCCACCACCGAGGGCGACCTGGTTCGCATCTCAGTGGGTGTCGACCCGTCCTATGCACCGATCTTCCTTGCCGACCGCGAAGGGATGTTCGACGCAGCAGGCCTCGATGTCCAGGTCATCCAGACCGAGGGTGGCGCGGCCGGCGCACAGAACGTCGTGGCCGGCATGTCGGAACTGTCCGGAAACGCGAACTCGACCGCGCTCACCGTCATGGCCGGCAATCCCGGGCTGCGTGCGCTGGGTGTGTACGAGGAATCCGACCGCTACTTCCAGGTCGTTCTCCGCGACGGCGTCACGCCCGACTCGATCAAGACCATGGGGGTCTTCCCCGGCATCGGGCTGTACTTCACCGACCGATATCTGCGGAGTCTGGGACTCGATCCCGCCGGGGTCAACCTCGTGACGACGAGTCCGCCCGAGCAGCCCGCGCTTCTCGCGCGCGGCGACATCGACGGGTTCATCTCGTTCGACCCGTGGGTCACGCAAGCGGTCGACTCGGGAAGTCACGTCGTCGGGACGACGGGCGACTTCGGAGCCAAGTACTCGCAATGGCTGATCGCGTCGGACAGCTGGCTGAGTACCCACGAGGATCTCGCCGGCCGCGTGTTCCGGGTGATAGCGCAGGCCGCAGACATCGTCGACGCCGATCCTGACCGGGCCGCGAAAGCGGTAGCCGAAGCAATCCAGATGAATCCGGCCGAAGTGCGCAACCAGGTCACCCAGATCGACTTCCGCGGCCGCGATTTCACTCCCGACGACGTCGAGCAGGCACGGCAACTGGTCGACTTCTTCCGCGCTCAGGGGAAGATCCCGGGCGACATAGATCCGCAGAAAGTCCTGCTGAGTGGCTGGTTCGACCAGAACACGCAGTAGCTGCGCCGACCACTCTGCTGACCGGACCGGGACGGGTCCGGTCAGCAGAACAGAATGCTGCCCCTCCGCTCGGCCTGGTCATAGTGTCGATCCCACGCTCCCGAGGGGAGGGCAGGCACACCAGTACGGAATGGAGCAACCGTGGTCGAATCCACTATTCGCGTCGTGGAACTGTCGAGCCCGTTTGCCAGGTTCGCGGGCCGGGTCCTCGTGGGGCTCGGGTACGAGGTCATTCTCGTCGAGCCGCCTGAGGGCGATCCGACGCGCCGCGAACTCGACGGATACGCCTTCGCCCACTGGCACGGCGGTAAACGCTCGGTCGTGCTCGACCTGTCGACCGACGCCGATCGCCACGCACTCGACGAACTGATCGCAGGGGCCGACATACTTCTCGACGGCAGCCCTGCCGGTTCGGAACCCTCCGTTTCCCGGCATGATTCACTCGTCCACGTCCGGATCACACCGTTCGGCATCACCGGCCCGCGTAGCACCTGGGCGGCAACGAACCTCACGGTGGCGGCACTGGGCGGCATGATGGCGCAGGTCGGCGAGCCGGACGGTCCCCCACTCTCGCTGCCCGAGGGCCAAGCAGAGCAACTCGCCGGCGTCAACGCGGCGATCGGCGCCCTGCTCGGCCTGCGGGCCAGGCGGTTCGGTCCCGCACCGTTCGTCGATGTCTCTGCCCAGGAATGCGTGGCGGCAAGCCTCGAGGCGGCGACGCTGGCATACGTGCACGAGGACCGCATTCCCGGTCGGCCGGGCCGGGTGCACCCACTGGTCCCGCACGGCTTGTTCCGCGCCGCCGACGGGTTCCTCGGAGGCGGTCTCGGCGGCAGTCCCCGAATGTGGGACGCCACCCTGCAGTGGCTGATCGAGGAGGGCGTCCAGGACGATCTGGATCACCCCCGCTGGAGCGACCCCGTCGAACGGAAAACCCACCAGGATCACCTCTTCGAGGTTCTGCAGCGTTTTCTGTCGAAATGGCCGAAGGAGGAGTTCGCCGTCCGCGCGCAGGACCGCAAACTTCCGTGGGCCGCGGTGGACGGCCCTGCCGAACTGCTGATCAACCCCCAACTGAACGATCGTGACTTCTTCCTCGACGTCGTGTCCGACGATGGGGTGACCCGCGATCTCGGATTCGGATTCGCGTTCCCCGAGGGTCGGCGGGTCCGTGAGCTCGTGGTCCCGGGACTCGGCGCAGACCAGACGCTGACGACCGAATCTCGCACTCCCACAGTATCCCCCGCAGCAGAGACGCAATCCGGGAGGCGCAGCCTCGACGGGATCCGAGTGCTCGACCTGACCTGGGTTCTCGCCGGTCCGTACTGCACCCGGATCCTCGCCGACCACGGCGCCGAGGTCATCAAGGTCGAATCGTCGGGGCGGCCCGACCCGACCAGGTTCGCACCCGCCATGCACCTGTCCCATGGCCCGCACGACGATCCCGACACCAGTGGCTACTTCAACGACGTCAACCGCAACAAACGCAGCATCACCCTCAATACCCGCTCACCCGAAGGCCTTGCGGTGCTCGCCGACCTGATCGCCGAGAGCGATGTCGTGATCGAGAACTTCAGCTCCTCCGTGATGGAGAAGATGGGGCTCGGATACGAGCGGCTCCGCGAACTGCGTCCCGACATCGTGTACGTCTCGATGTCCGGCATGGGCCATACGGGTCCGCGCAGCAGCTGGGTGTCGTACGCGGACATCATATCCGCCAGTACGGGACTGACGGCATTGACAGGATGGAGCTCCGAAGACGTCGTCGGCGTCATCTACGGCCACGGCGACATCGTGGCAGGGCTGCAGGCTGCGACCGCGACCCTGGCCGCCCTCGAACACCGCGATCACACGGGCCGAGGGCAGCACGTCGACCTGTCGCAACTCGAGGCGATGGCCGCACACATGGGGACCAGCGTCATCCAGTCGACCGGCACCGGCCGGCTGCCGGAACCGAACGGAAACGCTCACGCCGAGTACGCACCCCACGGGGTGTTCCGCTGCCTGGGCCCGGATCGGTGGACGGCAATCGCCGTGCGGGACGAGTCCGACTGGCGCTCACTGTGCGAGTTGATCGAACGCCCGGAATGGTCGGACGCCGAGGGCTTCCGTACGGCCGGGCAACGCCGGGCGCGGAACCCGGAGATCGCGGCGGCCGTGACGGCATGGACCAGGACGCTGCCCGCCGAGGCAGTCACCGAGTTGCTGCAGCGCGCGGGCGTGCCCGCGGGCACCGTGCAGGACGGCAGGGACCTGGTCGAGGCCGATGCGCATCTGCGCGACCGCGGCTTCTTCGTACGACGGACACACCCCCGCGCGGGCGCCTTTCTGCACGAGGGGGTACCCGTCCGCCTCGATCGCGCATCTGGCGAAGTACGCAGTGCCGCACCTCTTCTGGGTGCCGACACCGACGCGGTTCTCGGCGGCGTACTGCGGTACTCGAGCGACAAGATCGCCACCTTGCGTGCGAACGCAATTCTCAGCTGAAACCGCACATCATCCGAAGGAGACATATGCGCGCCGCGCGGCTACACAATTTCGGTCAGGCCCCCGTCATCGACGAGGTCGACATCCCCACCCGGGAGACAGGGCAGACGCTGGTCCGCGTCGATGCGGCTGCGCTCGGCCACCTCGACATGACCGTCGCGAGCGGGAAGTTCAACGTCAAGCCCCCGTTGCCCCACATCGGCGGCACCGACGGCGCGGCAACGGTGGTCGAATCGGACACATTCGCACCAGGAACCAGGGTGCTCGTGCGGGGCGGCGGCATCGGCCTGTTCAAGAACGGATGCTGGGCCGAGTACCTCGTCGCAGCAGACAAGGCTTTCACGCCGTTCGATTCCGGTCTCGCGCCGGAGGTGGCCGCGACGTTCTTCCTGCCGAGCACCACCGGATACGTCGCCGTGAACGATGTCGCGAAGGTCTCCGCCGGGGAACGGGTGATGGTGTCCGGCGCGTCGGGTGCGGTCGGGTCGATGGCCGCCCAGTTCGCTCTGCTGGCCGGCGCCGCCGAGGTGATCGGAATCGTGCCCCGGCCCGACCAGGTGGATCTGCTTCCCGCCGGTGTGCGGCCGGTCGTCGGTCGCGGTGCCGAGTTGGCGAAGACGCTGGGCGACGAACCCGTCGCCGAAGTGTTGATCGACACCCTCGCGGGCGACTCCCTCCCGCCGCTCCTCGAACGCGTCACGCCCGGCGGTCGAGCTGCGCTCATCGGATACACGCTGGGAACCGAACTCACCCTCGACCTCCCCAATTGGCTGCTCAGCGACGTACAGCTCCTGCCGGTGAACATGATTCGCAAGGGTGCACGGCAGGCGGAGCTCGCCCCCGAACTGATCGGCCGGCTCGTGGCGGGCGAATTGCAGCTCGCAGTCCAGCAATTCGCACTCGACGACATTGCCGACGCCCTGCAGTCGATGCGTGAGGGCACAGTGGCCGGGCGCGCCGTAGTCGTACCCTGACGTCATGCCCGTAGAGAAAGTGGAGCCACAGCTCCCCGAGGCGATGACCATCCCGGCACTGCTGATCGCCAGGGCCGAGGTCTTCGGCGATCACGTTGCACTCCGCGCCGGAGACGTCCAGGTCACCTACCGCGAACTTGTCGGCAGGGCAGCGTCGATGGCCACTTCTCTCTTCCGTCACGGCGTTCGCGGCGGCGACCGGGTCGCCGCGATGTCGGCCAACCGTATCGAAATCATCGATCTGCTCCTCGGCTGCAGTTGGCTGGGTGCCACAGCGGTGCCGCTCAACATCGCGTTGCGTGGCGACGGACTGAAGCACGTGCTCGACGAGTCCGGCGCGAGGCGGTTGCTGGTCGAGCCGGAGTTTCTCGAACGAGTGGATTCGGCGGGATTCGCGGGCGAGCGCTGGATCCTCGGTTCCGCGGCGGCTCCGCACGCCGACCCCGGAGCCGCGGATCCACTGTGCGGCCCGGCACCCGTCGGCGCACTCGACATCGCCGCCGTGCTCTTCACCTCGGGCACCACCGGGATGCCCAAGGGTGTGCGGTGCCCGCAAGCTCAGTTCCTCTGGTGGGGCGAGGGCGTCGGCCGGTCGCTCGATCTCGGAACCGACGATGTTCTCTACAACTGCCTTCCCCTGTTCCACACCAATGCCATCAATGCATTGTTCGCGGCGCTCGTATGGGGCGGCACCTTTGTCATGGGCGAGAGATTCTCGGTGAGTAGGCACTGGACACAGGTCGAGGAGTGCGGTGCGACGGTGATCTATCTCCTCGGCGCAATGGTGGCCATGCTGATGAACCAACCGACGTCAGCGGCGGATCGTGCGCACCGCGTGACACGTTCCCTGTCTCCCGCGACGCCCGCGCACCTGTGTGAGCCGTTCCGGGAGCGCTTCGGAATCGAACTCGTCGACGGCTTCGGGTCGACCGAAACCAACCTCGTCCTGGGGACGCTTCCGGGCGGGCGGCGGCCCGGATACCTCGGCAGGGTGATGGACGGATACGAGGCCACCGTCGTCGCCGACGGCGTGGTGGTACCCGACGGGATCCCCGGGGAGCTGGTAGTTCGCAGTTTGCGGAACGGCGGATTCGCCGACGGATACCTCGGATACCCCACCCCACCCGCAGACTCCTGGATGCACACGGGTGATCGTGTGATCCGTGAACCGGACGGCTGGTTCCGGTTCGTGGACCGTATCAAGGACGTGATCCGACGCCGCGGCGAGAATGTGTCGGCGACCGAGGTCGAGTCGGTACTGTCGCAGCATCCCGGTGTCTCGCAGGTGGCCGTGTTCCCCGTGCCGTCCGCGCTCGCCGAGGACGAGGTGATGGCGGCGGTGGTGCCGTGCGAGGGAATCACGCTCGAGCCCGCGGACCTGTTGCGCTTCGCCGAGACACATCTTGCCTACTTCGCACTCCCCCGGTACATCGACCTCGTGGAGTCACTCCCGCTCACCGAGACCGGCAAGGTGCGCAAACCGGAACTCCGTTCCCGCGGCGTCTGCGCGAGCACATGGGACGCCGAGCGGGATGGGTACCGACCGAGGCGAAGTCGCTAGCGATGCGAGCGGGCTACTTGCCGCACCCGTTGAACGAGCACATCGTCGGACTGCAAGTCACGTCACGGGTAGCCGGGTCGCCCGGGGAGTGCGTGCACTTCATCGCATGCAGGGTTCGAGTGATGCCCATGCCGGCGGTCCGCAGGGCGCCCGTGATCCGGCTGACGTTCAACCGGGCGGTGGGCGCCGTGACAGAAAGAGCACCGGCCAGGGTGCGCGGTCCGCTGAAGACCGGCACGGCGACGCTCATGTAGCCCAAACGGGTCTCTTCCACCTCGACCGCGAGTTGGTCGTTGCGCATGCGGTCGAGCTGCTGACGGAGAACGCCGACCGACATCGTGGTGCGGTTGGTCAACGCGGTGAAGCCTTGCTCGACCACCTCGTCGAACACGGACTGCGGCGAGAACGCCAAGATCATCTTTCCGGTCGCCGTGCAGTAGAGAGGCAATCTGCCCGCGACCCGCGACTGCTGATTGAGTCCGCGATGCCCGATGATCTTCTCGATGTACAGGACGTCGATACCGTCGCGGACCGCGAAATGCACCGTCTCCTGAGTCGCGAGGAGCAGATCCTCCATGTACGGGAGCGCCGCATCGCGCAGGATGCGCTGCCGGGGCACCAACTGACCCAGCTCGAACAGCCGCAGCCCCAGTCGATACTTGGTGCCCGCACGCTCGAGGAGACCCCACTCGACCAGTTCCCCGGCCAGCCGGTGCACCGTCGCCTTCGCGACACCGCTGCGACGCGCGAGTTCGGTCAGCGACAGGTCGCTGTGGTCGCTGTCGAAGGCGTCCAGGATCAGACGCGCCTTACCCAGGACGGAAGACAGGTCTCCAGCAGCCGGCTGTCCGGCCGACTTGATGGGTACTACCGATCCGAGTTCGACGGATTTCCGTGCGGCTGTCGTCATGGGTGCCTCCTGGCGAGTCTGGCGAGCAGTACGGTCGATCGACTTCTGGGTGCGCTGTGCCCACCTGATGCCGCGACGCTACGGGACCGGCGACATGAGACGCACGCCACACGGTCCGTTCAGTGGACCCGTTCCACAGAGTTTACATTCGGCGCCCCGACCTGGATCGATGCGAGAAATTCACGCACCGCCGACGCGACGGCCATCGCCTCGCGTTCGAAGAGCGCCACCGTGCCACCCTCGATCACGACACAGTCGACTGACGGCGCCGCCGCGAGGTGCGAACGCAGGGTCGGGACGTTCGGCATCGAGAACGGGTCCTTGCCGGCGCAGATCAGGAGCACGGGTACCGCCACCGATCCGATGCGGTCCTCCATCCGGTACCGAGCGCACGCCCGGTGGCCTTCGGCCGGGTCGACCCCGGGCGCGAGCGCATCGTGGATGAACCGGTCCAGCAGCCCGGCGGCCGGTTCGGGATAGTACGGCCGACGCAGCTCCCACAGTGTGTGCAGGTGCGCTCCGTCCTCGGTTCGCTGCGCCCGGTCGACACCCCCGCTCCCGGAATGCCCGGTCCGATAGTCTTCGTCGGCCCACGGACAGGACGACAGAACCACCGCATCGAGTCTGTCGCTGCGCGCGGCAGCCATTTCCATGGCCACCGCAGCACCCGTGTGGTGTCCGAGGACCACGAGACGGTCCGCACCCAGCGACTCCAGCAGTTCCCAGGCGCCACGTGCGTAGGCCTCGATGGTCTGCGGCGCCCGCAGTGTCGCACTGGCGCCGAAACCCACCATGTCCATCGCGATCACCCGGTGATCGACGGCGAGCAGGGGAATCAATTCACGGAACTCGTCCCAGGACCGAGGCGTCTGGTGCAGGAGAAGCAGCACCGGCCCGTCACCCTGCTCTGCGTAGTGCACCTGACCGAAAGAGGTTTCCGCATAGGCGAATCGGAGGTCGGTGCCCATCAGTACGACGCGACCATCGGGGTATCGACGCCGACCACGTCGATCTTCGCGGCACCGCCGGGGTTACCCACCGGCTCCGCGCGGGTCGGCAAGATGTCGAGGAAGAACCTCTTGTTGTCTTCCTTGAAATCCGGCTCCGCCTTGCGATCGACTGTGATCGCCTCCACGGGACACGCCAATTCGCAGGCCCCGCAATCGATGCACTCGTTCGGATTGATATAGAGCTTGCGCTCGCCCTCGTAGATGCAATCGACCGGGCATTCCTCCATGCACGAGCGGTCGGTGTAGTCGATGCATGCCTCGCCTATGACAAATGCCATTGTTCAGCCTTCCTGCTCGGTTGAATGTCCGGGAAAGATCTCCGCCTCCGGGTCGAGTACGGCCGCGGCATTGTTGACGGCGGTCGCGGCCTCGCCGAAACCCACGGCGATGAGACGGACCTTGCCGGGATAATCGGTGATGTCACCGGCTGCGTACACCCGCCGGACGTTGGTCTCCATGCGCGTGTTGACCACGATGTGGCGAGAGTCGATATCAATCCCCCACTCCGCCATCGGACCGAGGTCTGCTGTGAAACCCATTGCTGCAATGACGGACTGGGCGGGAATCGTGGTCGTGGTCTTGTCGAGCTTGTGGGCGATGTCGACCTCGGAGATCCAGCCGTTGCCACGCACGTCCGACACGTCGGCGTTGACCAGCACCTGCACCGAGCTGTCGTACACCTTGGCCACGGTCGACTTGTGCGCCCGGAACTTGTCGCGACGATGCACCAATGTGACAGAGTGGGCCATCGATTCCAGGTGAATCGCCCAGTCGAACGCGCTGTCGCCACCCCCGACGATCACAACGTCCTTGCCGGCGTGAGCCGAGAGGTCCGGCACGAAGTAACTCAGACCGCGGTCGAGGAAATCGAGTCCCCTCGTCAGCGGACGTGGAGTGAAGGTGCCTATGCCGCCCGTGATGATCACCGCCCCCGCCGTGATGGACCGGCCTTTGCTGGTACCGACCACTGCGTTACCGGCTGCGTCGTGCGTGAGACTCTGCGCCTGCTCCCTCAGCAGATAGGTGGGGCCGAATTGATCGGCCTGCGCAAGTAGACCTTCGACGAGATCGCGGCCTCGCACCGAAGGGAAGCCCGCGATGTCGAGGATGGCCTTTTCGGGGTACATCGCGCTCACCTGCCCGCCAGGCTCCGCGAGCGCGTCGACGACGGCGACCCGAAGCCCCCTGAAGCCCGCGTAATACGCTCCGTAGAGTCCGGCCGGCCCGGCGCCAATGATCAGAATATCGACGTCGAGCTCGGTTCCGGTCGACGCGAGGGGCGTAGTAGTCATGACCGGAACGCTAATCATCTTGCGGTAGTGAACAAATGAAATCGGTCCGGTGAGCAGACTGTGTTCACTGCGGCGCAGGCGCACGACAGAGCGGACCTGCCGCCCGGACAAGCACGGGTCGGCAGATCCGCTCGAAGTGTGAGAGTCACCGAGCTGAGACTCAGGTCATGCTGCGAAGACCTCGGGCTCCTCGGCTGCGATCTTCTGGATGATGGTGGAGTAGGCGAACCAGCCCACCTTCTCGGTACCCACGGCCTCGTACGTCTGGGCCGCGATCTTGTCGTGCAGTTCGACCGGATCACCGGCGGCTCGGGCCGCGAGTTCGGCCTGCATCGAGCGTTCCATCGACACGTACCACCACACAGCACTCTCCACCGAGGTGCCCACGGTCAGGTGACCGTGGTTGGTGAGGATCACCGCCTTGCCGGACCCGAGTGCGCCCGCAATACGCAGGCCCTCCTCCTCGTCCAGCGCAACCCCGTGATACTCCTCGTAGAGCGAATGGTCGTCATAGAACGCGCACGCGTCCTGCGTGATCGGCGACAGCAACCGGTGCAGTGAGGAGAACGCCTTACCCTGCAGTCCGTGAGCGTGGACGGCACCGATCACATCGGGTCTGGCGTCGTGCACCTTGGAATGGATGACGAACGCAGCCCGATTGAGCGGTCCGTCGCCGGAGATGATCGCGCCGTCCGTGTCGACGTGCAACAGTTCGTCGGGCATCACCTTCGAGAAATGACGCCCGAAGGGCGCCGTCCAGAAGGTGTCGGTCCGTTCCGGATCTCGTGCCGTGATGTGACCGGAGATGCCCTCGTCGAGACCGAATCGAGACAGGATTCGGTATCCGCCGATGACCGCAATCTTGCGGCGACGTCGCTCCTGCTCGAGATCCTGAAAATCCGGTGGGCCGGGAATGCCTGCCAAGTCGGCGATGGTGGGTGACTGATTCATTGCTCCCCTTCTTATTTCACACCGTAGCGGGAGAGGAACTTCGCTGAGAACATCCGCAGGATACGGTCGAAGATGAAGCCCATGATGCCGAGAACGATGATCCCGACGAACGTCCAGTCGATACGACCGTAATTGCGGGCCTGCCAGATCATCGAGCCGATCCCGTGATCGGCCGCGACGATCTCGGCGGACACGATGGTGAGAAAGCTGTTGCCCATTGCCAGCCGAGCCCCCGTGACGATGCCCGGAACCGACGACGGCAGCACGACGGTCTTCATGAGCTGCAGTTTGTTTGCGCCGAGGTTGGTCGCAGCCTGGAGTTTGTTCTCACTGATCGCCACCGTGGCCGCGATGGTGCTGACCGTGACGATGAAGACCGACGTGTAGAAGATGAGCACCACCTTCGAGGTCTCGCCGATGCCGAACCACACCACCGCGAGCGTCACGAACGCGATTGGCGGAATGAACCGAAAGAACTCGATGTACGGATCCAGCAGTTGCCGCACGATGTTGTTGCGCCCCATCAAGATTCCGATCGGGGCGCCGATCACCACACCGAGGCTCCAGCCGATGAGGATCCGCTGTGCAGACGCCCAGATCGAGGTCCACAGCACGCCGCTCTCCGCGAGTTCCAGTGCGGCAGTCCAGACCTCGATCGGCGAGGCGATGGTCGTCGGCCCGTACCACCACGCCAGGAAGGACCAGATTCCGAGACCGATCACACCCGAGGCCACCCACAGCAACCCGGTACGGGCCGCCGCACCGGCGGCGCCCACCGACCGCTTCTGTGCACGTTTCGCCTTCACGCTGCGGGTCGGCACGGCCGGCCCCTGGACAACGGCGGTCATAGCTGGTCCTCCTCGATCCCCTGGTTGCGCAACGACGCCACCACTTCGGCGCGAATGTCGTCACGTAGTTGTTCGTACAGATCGATCACATCCGGGTGGGCTCGGTCGCGCGGTCTCGGCGCATTCACCTCATAGATGCTTTTGATGCGCGCCCGTGGTCCAGCAGACATGACCACCACTCGATCGGCGAGAGTGAGTGCCTCGTCGATGTCGTGGGTGACGAAGACGACGGTGCAACCGGTGTGCCGCCAGATCTTGTCCAGCTCGATCTGCAGCACCTGGCGGGTCTGCGCATCGAGGGCACCGAACGGCTCGTCCATCAACACGAGGGAAGGCTGATTGGCCAGCACGCGGGCAATCTGTACCCGCTGGCGCATGCCCCCGGACAGCTGCGACGGAAACTTCGCACCGGCATGGGGAAGACCCACCATCGCGAGATATTCGGCTGCGATCCGTGCCTGCTCCGCCTTGCCGGCGCCGTGCATGCGCGGGCCGTAGGCGACATTCTGGCTGACTGTCATCCACTCGAAGAGCGCTTCCGAGCTCTGGAACACCATGCCCGCGTGGGCATTACCTCCCCGCACCTCCTCGCCATCGCAGACGATCTCACCCGCGCTGGGGTCGACGAAGCCTGCCATGGAGGACAGCAGCGTCGACTTTCCGCAGCCGCTGGGGCCGAGGAGACAGACGAACTCTCCCGGCTGCACATCCAGTTCGATACCGGAAACGATCTCGGCGGCGCCGAAGCTGATTCCGAGATCACGTATTTCGACGGGAACACCCTTGATCGTTGCCACGCTCATTGCGCACTCTCCTTGTACCAGTCGAGGAGCATCGCCGAGGCGAGGTCCGGCTGTTCGGTCAGGACGCCGATCTTCTCGTAGAAGTCGACGACGGATTGGGCGGACTCGATATCCTTCGTGGTGAGATTCTCGACCGCGAAATCGATTTCGTCGATCGCGGCAATCGTTTGATCTTCACTGACATTGACTGCAGACCTGGTCGCCGCGGCGGCGATCCGAGGGTCTGCTTCGACCAGCTCGGTTGCCTTGTCGAGGACCTGGGCCACCGTGCGGGCAGTCTCTTCGTTCGCGTCGAGCCACGGCTGCGTGGTAATCGTCCACTGATGGTAGAACCAGTCGTAGTCCCCGGTCCGCGCGACGACATGCCCGGTGCCCTGGTCCAAGGCCGCAGCCGGCCAGGGCTCCCACATCACGAAGCCGTCGATGTCGCCCCGGCTGAGCAACGCGGGCATGTCGGTAGGGGTGGCCGTGATCATCTCGACCGAACCGGCCGGAACGCCGTTGGCCTCGAGATACTTGTCCGTCGAAATCTGGCTCAGCCCGGGAACGATACCCATCTTCTCGACGTCGGCCGCCGAGTTCACCCCGTTCCGCAGGACGACCTTGATGTAGTCGCCGGAGGCCTCGTACGAGTACATGGCCCGGAGTGACGGGTTCTGGCGCAGCTGCGCGATCGTGGTCGTATCGGAGCTTCCGGCGAGCTGAACCTGACCAGTCGAGAGGGCGTCGACCGCTTCACCGCCACGGCCGAACTGCACCAGCTGCACATCCAGACCCGCGTCCGCGAACATACCCTCCTGGTCGGCCACGAAGAACGGCGCATACGAGGCGTCGATCCCGACAGCAATCCTGATCGGTCCGCCGCCGGCCGAATCCGCGGTGCTCTGGGTTGCGGGGCGACTGCACGCACCGATCGTGACCGTGAGGAGCAGTGCTGCCGACGCAAGGGCAGTCTTGCCGAGTTGTGATCGCCAGGCCATGTACCGACACCTTCGTTCTGTGATCTGGGCCGCAAATGCGGGCTTGCGTCAAGAAACCTAACCGCGCTGACCAGGCCCGAGAATCATCTCGGTCCACCATGCGGACCCCGGCGCAAAACTTACGTCGATGCAACATTCGGCCTCGGTGCAGTGCAGTTTCCGGAAACGACGACGAAACATGAACCGCTCCGGGACCTCGCTACATCGTCCACCTGGGGCTGTCTCCGGCGCACACTCGTGCGACATTGTCGGCCGTCATCGAGTAGATCTGCTGCCGCGCGGTACCGCTGCCACCGGCGATGTGTGGACTCAGCAGGACCGTGTCGAGGGTCCGTAGTTCACTGCCCGGGTCGAGCGGCTCCGTCTCGAACACATCGAGTGCGGCGCCCGCCACCGTCCCCGAACGCAGTGCCTCGACGAGTGCAGTCTCGTCCACCACCTCCCCACGTGAGACATTGACGACGAGCGCCCCGCGCGGAAGCGTCGACAGCGCTTCCGCCGATATCAGCCCACGCGTCTGTTCGGTCAACGGCACGGCCACGACCAGCACTTCTGCTGTCTTCAGCAGGTCTCGCAACGGCAGGAATCGAGCTGTCCCGTCCCGCCGAGGGGTGCGAGCCGCATACGCCACGTCGCATCCGAATGCCGCGAACAATGCCGCGCACCGGCGCCCGATCTCACCGAAGCCGACGATCCCGACCCGGAGTTCACCGAGGTCACGGCAACGCCTCGACAGTATCGCCTCCTGGGGCCAGCGTCCCGCAGCCACTTCTGCGTGGGCCCAGTGAATGGACCTGCTCAGGCTCGCTGCCGCGACGACCGCCCATTCGGCAACCGACGCCGCATTCGCGCCCGGAGTGTTGGCAACCGGAACTCCCACGGAAGCCCACGCGCCCACGTCGATGAAGTTCACGCCGACCCCGGGCTGCTGAATCAGCTTCAACCGGGGCGCCAGCGCTGCCTCGGCTGAGCCCAGCGCCAGCGCGCCGCTCCAGTCGCCGACGACGATGTCGGCCTCCGGCAGCAGTTCGCGCAACTCGTCGACGGTACGGAGCCTCGGACGAACCACGTAACCCGTGTCGCCGACCGCGCGCCGGATCGCCGAACCCAGCCCATCGTCCTCGTCGGCAGCCAGCACCACGATGCGATTCACCGATCGTCCCACTCTCGTCTCGTATGCACGACTGGCCGGCCACGCGCGGAATGCGTGGCCGGCCAGTGGTGCATGGCTCGGTGAGCTCAGGCAGGCGCCTTCGCCTGGGCGGAGGCCTTCGCAAGGAACTCGAGGCTCAGCGGGTTGTACAGCGCCGCCTGCTCGTGCTGCGGCCAGTGCCCGCACTCGGGGTAGAGCTGCAGCTGTGCTCCGCGGATGTCCTCGGCCATCTTCTGCGCCTCCGGGACGTCACCGAAGGGATTGTCGTGACCCCACACGACCAAGGTCGGCGCCTGGATCTTCGCCAGCCGATCCGGACGCAGCAAATTTCGCTGACGAATGTCCATCTCCTGCAGCGACAGCAGGTTGTGGATGTTCGCGACGAAGTCGGGCTGATGGTAGATCCGATGGCGCGCCTCGACCAGTTCCTCCGTCGCGTCGGCCGGGTCGTGCATGAGGAGGTGCAGCCGGGCGCGGGTCAGCTCGATGTCGTCGCTCTGCACCGCCTTGGTTGTCGAGGACTTGATGCGCTCCATGACGACAGGGTTCGCGACTGTTCCTCCCGCAGCGAGCAATTGGAGTGAGAGGACGCGATCCGGCAGCTCGCTCGCCAGATGAGCGGCGACCCAGCCGCCGAGCGACTCGCCCACCAGGTGGGCCCGGTCGAGTCCGACGGCGTCCAGGTAGTTCACGAGATGCTCCACGTAGCGAGGGATCTCGTAGGCGTAGTCCGGCTTACCTGTGTAGCCGTGCCCGAGCATGTCGATGGCGTGGCATCGGTAGTACGGCGCGTGCGCGGCAATGTTGCGAGCGAACGCTTCGAGGTGGCCACTGGTGCCGTGCAGGAACACCACCGCCTCGTCGCCGGAGCCCGCTTGGAGCGAGCGTGTCGGCACTCCGGCAGCGTCCACTGTCGTCAGTGTGAAGTCCAGTCCGGCCAGTTCGTTCCAGATTGTCATCGTTGAATCCTTCGCTACGGTGAGTACGAATGGGAGGGGTCGAGCACGGCAACACCCATGCCGGTGAGCCATTCCGGAATCGCCTCATAGGCAAGGCGTTCGGCGGGGATGTAGTCCATCATCGCGGCCATCATCAGCCACGTCCGCAGTTCCTGCGCGCCGTTGCCCGCCTGCTCCTCGATCTCGCTCGTGGAGTAGCCGGCCAGTTCCGACGCCTTTCCCGCGGTGAACAGGTCGAGGATGTGATCGTCGAACTCCGGGGTGATCGCAGCCTCTGCGGCCCGAATTATCTGTCGGCGGCGCACGTCGTAGTCGGACCAGTTCTCCCGGCCGTCGAGCCATGCCTGGACCATGAAGTCCTCGTCCTCGCCGTGCGGGTCACGCCAGTCCGGCCACGGGAGCCGGTGCGAGAGTCCGCCGGAGGCTACGACGACGACCCGTGTGTCGGCGGGGTGGTCGGCGATCACCGCACGCAAGGCGCCGGCAACTTCCGCGCACCTCTCGAACGTCGGCAGCGGCGGCGCGAAGACGTTGACCACGAGGGGGACGATCGGCACGTCGAGACCGTCGAGCAGGTACTGGATCGCATGGGACTGCCCGTGATCGATCTGCAGGCGGGCCGAGTACGCCAGGTCGAACCGTCCACTTTGGATCAATTCGTTCGCCAGGTGCCGGGCGAAGTCGACGTCGACCTTCTGCGGGCCCTGTGGGGTCCCGGACTCACCGCTCGAATTGCATTCGCCGACACCGAGAGTGAATGCAGGAATCAGGTCCAGCCAGAAGCCGCGGAAGTGGTTCGAGCCGAGGATCAACACCACATCGGGTCTCGCGGCCGCGATCCGGTCCCTCGTCGTGTACAACGCGTCGCGGAACCGCTCGGCCTCGGCCTTGTGGGTGGTCTCCTCCCAGTGAGTGTTCATCAGGGTGCTGTGCGACGCCCCGACACCCAGCACGATCTTCGCCATCAGTTCACTCCTACTTCGTCGAGCGAGCGTGTGATCGTGTCGAGGGCGACACGGATGAGATACCTGGTGAGCTTCTCCGCCTCACGGAGGTCCACCGTGTTCATCCCCATCGCGAAGTCCACCTCGAAAGGCGCATCCATCACCTTGGGCATTCCCACACGCACGGTCGGGATCCCGCGACCGCGAAGGATGTTCGCGTCCGTGGCGCCACTCGTGTCGCAGGACTCCTCGTGCGGGATGCCTTCCACCGCTTCCCACGCCTCGACGGCGCTGCGGCACAGCCACATCTGCGGATCAGAACTTTCACCCGGTATCGACAGGACCTGTTCCACATCGATCCGGATTCCGCCGAGTTCATCGGAGATCTCTCGCACGGCCGCGGCGAGCTCGCGCCTGGCGGCGCTCGGTGTGGTGCGCGGGCTGAGCCGAAGATCCACCATCATCCGGACGTTCTCCGGCGTGAACGCGGCAGTGCGCTCCCACCCGCCCCGGATATTCGCAACCATCCCCTGGGGCAGAACGAGGCCGTCCCGGTGGGCCTGCGAGTACTGGGGAAACCAGTCCTCCAGTCGCGTCGCCACCGCACCGGCCAGGGCAACCGGATTCCGGTAGGGGAGGCGGTGGCGGGAACCCACGTACGTGTGGCTGCCGTGCACGGTGATCTCGAACCAGGCGAGGCCGACTTCCTCCCAGGCCACTGCCCAGCCCGGCTTGGCGATCAGCGCGAAGTCTGCCCATACCCCCTGTTCGAGCAGGTAGGAGCAGCCCACACCCTGTCCGGTGTTTCGCCGCGGGTTCCCGACGCCGGGGCGGGCATTCGTCGGCATTCCCCCCGCGCCGAGCCCCAGCAGCAGATCGCCCGACAGTGAGATGCCGGCCGCCCGGATCGCCTCCCCGGCGGCCATCACGCAGGCCGCGTGTCCCTTGGGATTCGAGGCGCCGAGTCCGATGACGTAGTCCTCGTCGGCGACCGCGCGCGGAAGCATGTCGGCTCG
Organism: Rhodococcus sp. (in: high G+C Gram-positive bacteria); assembly: GCA_004211695.1. Taxonomy (GTDB): domain Bacteria; phylum Actinomycetota; class Actinomycetes; order Mycobacteriales; family Mycobacteriaceae; genus Rhodococcus_F. Next base: position 7,117 of record SEEV01000050.1, on the reverse strand, counting down.
CAGCGACTCCCCCGCCCAGGGCAGATCTTCCTCCGGGTTACCACTGGTCACAGTGTCGATCGGGGCATACAGCAACAGATCCGGCCCAGTGCCGTCACCGCGAACGCGTCCCCACGAATTCGCCTGCCGGTCATCGAGATACATCGTGCGCGCCTCGATCCCCGACGCCTCGAGCGTCGCGGTGATGTGCCGAGCCAGCGGAGCCTCGTCTCCCGTCGGGCTGGGAATGTCGACGAGTCCGGTCAGCAGATCACGGAGACGGTCCCGGCTCACGTACGAGCAGGCCTTCTCCGTCCAACGGCGGCGCTGCGCATCGAGACCGGCGAGGGCATCGACCTGTCCGACCGTCATCGATTGATCCGATGTACCTGGGTGTTGCTGCGTGCCGCGATGAACCGCCAGGCGATCGGCGCGCCCGCGACGACGGCCCCACCGGCAATCAGAGTGATCAGATTCTTGAGCATGATGCTTCCTCTACTCGCTCGTCTTCACGGGGTCCGCGGACTTGGCTGCTGCACCGCCACGCGATGCGGGCACTCTCCGCTCACGGGCCCGGACCACCGGTTCGGAGACGAATTTCGCTGCTGCCGAGAGTTTTTCGGAGTATTCCTCCTCGGCGAGATTCCGCCACGTGGTCAGCGACACGTCCGGCCGGTACAGCTTCTCGGGCGGCGCATCGGTGACCTCCACCATCCACGCATCCTGACCGGAGAACTGACCGTGGAACAGCCAACGGATGGCGCCGAGATACTTCAGGTAGAACCCGAGCGTCTTCCTGGACCCCGAGACGAAGTTCACCATCAATCCGACGTACTGGTGACGGTCGTCGTCGACCGGCACATAGAACTCGTAATGAATGAAGTTCGGGTACGCGATGCGGAGGACGCCCGGCATGGACAGCGACGCGAACCCCGGGAAGTTCTGCGCCGCGATGACGGGATTCACCTCGAGTCCGGCACCGACGTTGCCGATCTGCGACACCTTGCTCTCGTCGGGCTTCTTCTTCCACCACCGTTTGTTGGTCCATTTCCCCACGCCGGGGAAGTCGGCCTCCCAGTACACCTCGTCCTGCACCCGGTAGATCCAGCGACCCTCCGGCACGATGCTGGTGATGTTCCAGGTCGGCATAGGCTTGAACAGCCTCCACAGCGCCGTGCGGTGCAGGTACTTCGCATGCCCCTCGTCGAAGCCGTTTTCGCAGGCAAAACGCCAGTTCCCCTCGCGCGGCTGAATGCGCCCACCGACGATCCCGGCGTTCTCGACCAGTTCACGCGGGAGTTGGTCGTCGATCGACGGTGCCGGCTCGTTCCCGATGGGGATGTACACCCAGACCAGTCCCAGCCGCTCCTCGACCGCGTACGTCTGCACCGACAGCTTGCCGCAGATCTTCGAGTCCGGCCCGTCCGTGATGACCGCGGCGAGCTTGCCGTCCGTGAGGCGGTATGTCCATCCGTGATAGGGGCAGCTCACAGTTCCCGGAAACTGCTGGTCGCCCTCCGACAGCGGTACACCGCGATGCGGGCAGCGGTCGTGGAGTGCATACGCCTTCCCCGCGTCACGAATGATGGCCAGCTTCTCGCCGCAGATCGTGTAGCTCGTCGGGTCCTTCGTGATGTGACTGGACCAGGTGACGGGGTACCAGTAGCCCCGGTACCCACTACCCGCCGCGTTGTACTTGGGCCACGCCGTCCAGTCCTGCCGACCGGCCGCACGCGGCCGCTCCGGGAACGCCTGCGTGGCTTCCGGCGCCTCGACACCAGTCATGTGAAGTCCTCTCGACACGAGATGTTTGATAGTGCGATCTTGGGTGAACACGGTGCGACCGCCAATGGATCCGGTTCGCTCAGCAGACCGGTTTCGTGTTTGCGATCACCGCCGCCTCCCCGACCGCGCACAGGGTGCCGTCTGCCGCACGTTCCTCGAGATCGAGCGTGACCAACCCGTCCGAGATCTCGCGGACGACGCCGGTGACGACGAGATCGCAGCCCACGTATGCGGGTGCACGGTTGCGCCATCCGACGGAGACCACGGCTGCAGGCTCCCCGGCGAACAGCGCGGCAGCACGGAAGAACAGTGCCCCTTGCAGCTGCGCCATCACGACCGGGGAGTCGAGCCCCTCGATCCTGGCGTACTCGGGGTCGTAATGGATGCGGTGGGCATTGTGAGTGGCTGCGCCGAACCGGAGAAGAAGTACCGGATTCGTCTGCAGAGCAATGGATCCGATCTTCTGCCCGACCTCGGCGTCGCCTCTGAATTCTGCGATCATCGGACGATGAACTTTTCGGTGACGGTCGCGAGATCGCCCGCACCGGACGCACGGTAGGTCTTCGACACCGTCAGGACAAGGAAGTCCGAGCCCGGCCTGCCTTTTCGTTCCACTGTGTCGAGGCTGCGGCGCACCGTGATCGGATCGCCGAGAGGAACCGGGCGGTGGAAGGTGACGCTCTGCCCGCCCGCCATCAGCCGCACGTCCAGTCCATCGGTCCCGGGAACCTCGTCCCGGAACATGCCGTCGGCCCGGTATTCGGCAGCGACGCCCCCGCCGGGCCCCCGGAGCACGCTGGGCAGATACAGGGGATGCACTTCGAAACCTGCGAAATCCGGGTCGAGCAGACGCGGGTCGACCTCACCGCATGCACGCGCGAACGCGACCGTCTCCTGTGCGCGTAGTGGGCCGAGATCCCGGTACTCGACCGTGCCGACGACGGCTCCGGCGCGTTCTTCGGCAGCTCTCAAGTCTGGTCTCATGCGCCGACGCTAGGGCGATGGCGCTCCACGGAGCCACAGACTGGGACCGCCCAGCGGACCGCAATGCTTCCCAAGGACGGGTTCGTCCGGTCAGGTGATCACATGGCAAATCCACCGAACAGCTTGTACGCCAGCGCCGATGGCGTGAAGTTCCACTACCACGACCTCGGTGAGGGAGACCCCACGATCTTCCTTCACGGCGGCGGACCGGGATGCACCGCGTGGTCCGACTTCGGACCGGTCGCCCCCCTGTTCGCGCGCGATCGCCGGGCGATCCTGGTCGACATCCTGCAGTACGGCCAGTCCGACAAATGCACGATCACCGGCCCGATGTGGGACTTCCACGCCTCGAAAATCGTTGCCCTCCTCGACGAACTGGGGATCGCCCGCGCCGACTTCGTCTGCAACTCCTGGGGCGGAACGATCGCCCTCGATCTGGCAGCCAAATACCCCGACCGCGTTCGTGCGTTGGTGATCACCGGCAGCATGCCCGTGTTCTACGGCCCCCTCGCTCCCCTGCCGGAAAACGGCCACCGTGGGCGCACCGCCCGGGACGTCTACTACGGCGGCGAGGGACCGACCCGGGAGAAGATGCGCCAGTTGATCACTCGACTCGAGTGGTTCGACGGGGACAAGCTTCCCGAAGAGACGCTCGACATGCGTTACGAGCAGAGCCTCGACCCCGAGGAGATGGCACTCGCCGCGGCGTCGGACAACCCGCGAGGTGAGTGGCAGGACCTCACCGCCGAACTCGGGATGATCACGGCCCCTGTGTTGTTCGCATGGGGAATGAACGACGCGTTCCTCACCCCCGACTACCCCCTGATGCTGGCCCGCATGATCAAGCATGGTCACCTGTACGTCATGGACAAGGCATCACATCACCTCCAAGAGGAACGCCCGTACGACTACTACTCCGCTGTGACCGGCTTCCTTGACCAGCAGCATCCGTGACGCCGAGGCCGCCGCGCCTCCCGCGGGCGGTAGCCGGCTCCGGCTGGTACTGATCCTCGGGGTGCTCACCGCACTCGGTCCGTTCACGGTCGACATGTACCTCCCGGCACTGCCGACGATTACCGCCGACTTCCACACGACCGATGCCGCAGTGCAACTCACCCTGACGGGCACGTTGTTCGGGCTCGCGATCGGCCAGCTCGTCGTCGGGCCGTTGTCGGACATCTACGGCAGGCGCCGTCCGCTCGTCGTCGGCACGGTCCTCCATGTGGGCGCGTCGGTCGCATGCTTCTTCGCCCCCTCCATCACGGTGCTCGGTGCCCTGCGAACCCTTCAAGGATTCGGCGCCGCCGCGACGGGCGTCATCGCGATGGCGGTCGTCCGCGACCTGTTCGTCGGTCGGGCCGCTGCGGTCGTCCTGTCCCGGCTGATGCTCGTCATGGGGGTCGCGCCGATCCTCGCTCCTTCGGTCGGCGGCCTCCTCCTGACTGCGGTCTCGTGGCAGGGGGTCTTCCTGGTTCTCGCCGGGCTCGGCATTGTGATGATGCTGCTGGGCGGATACGCGATGCCGGAGACCCTTCCACCCTCATCTCGCTCGGCACGCGGGATAGCTCCGGTGGTGACGACGTACCTCATGCTGAGCCGCGACCTCCCGTTCGTCGTACTGGTGCTGGTGTGCGGGCTGGGACGGGCAGTGCTGTGGGCCTACATCGCCGGTTCGTCCTTCGTGATGCAAGACCAGTTCGGACTCGACCCGGCGTCGTACGGCTTCGCCTTCGCCACCGGCGCGGTGGTATTGATCGGTGCGTCGCAACTCAACGTGGTCCTACTCGACCGGTGGTCGCCACTCCGCATCAGCGTCGCATCTCTCCTGGCGAGCTCCGCTATCGGCGTGGGCTTCATCGCCCTGGCAGCCACCGACACCGGCGGCTTCCTCGGCTTTGCACTCCCGGTCCTGATGCTCCTCTGCGCGACCGGGTTCGTGATGCCGAACGCGCCGGCACTGGCGCTGTCGCGTCACGGTGAGGCTGCCGGGACGGCCGCCGCAATGGTCGGTTTCGCACAGTTCGGCGCGGCGGCCGTCGTTGCCCCCGTGGTCGGCGTACTCGGTAACACCAGCCTCGCGGTGGCAATCGCGATGACCGCGTCGGCGGCACTCGGCTTCGTCGCCCTGGCATCGGTGGGCCGGGGGTCCGGGGCGGGGACAGTTACGCCGAACGCTCGAGAGAATGCAGCGTCCGGCTGATCCCGAGGCCCGCGGACGTCACGTGGCCGGTCAGCCTGTCGAGGTTCATCCGGGAGGTGGAGGTGGACAGTCCGACCGCGCCCACCAGCACCGAATGGCTGAACACCGGCACCGCGACGCTGGCCACGCCGAGCAGCACCTCCTCGATCTCGACCGCCATCATGTTCTGCCGGACACCCTCGAGCTGGCGGTGCAGGTGCGCAGCAGACGCGACCGAGCGCGGGGTGATCGGACGAAGCCCGCTCTCGACGACCTCCTCGACGAGGGCGGGCGGACAGAACGCGAGGATCGCCTTCCCCGTCGCCGTGACGTAGAGCGGCAATCGCCCGGCGACGCGTGACGGCATGTCGACGGCCCCGTGCCCCGAAATCTTGTCGATGTAGAGAACGTCGAGACCGTCCCGGATCGCAAGATGCACCGTCGCACCGGTCGCGGCGTGCAGTTCCTGCAGGTAGGGCAGGGCTGCGTCACGGATAATCCGTTGCGCAGGCACCAGCTGTCCCAGCTCGAAGAGGCGGAGTCCGAGGCGATACTTGGTCCCGACCCGCTCGAGGAGACCCCACTCGACCAAACCGTTCGCGAGCCGGTGCGTCGTAGCCTTGGCGACTCCGCTGCGTCGGGACAATTCGGTGAGCGACAGTGCCCCCGATTCCACGTCGAAAGCTTCGAGCAGCAACCGCGCCTTGCCTAGTACCGATTGCATTGCCGGGCGCCTCCAACAAACCACTCGGTCCGCTCACCGGACCGGGTCTGCTCAGCATACCGACAGGTGTCTCCGACCCGTGAGTACTTGTTAACCGCGGGAGGTTAATAAGTACTCACGGGCGGTCACGCACCAGCGCCGACGAACTGGCTGTTGTACAGGCGGAAGTAGGCGCCGCGGGTGAGGAGCAGGTTCTCGTGGCTGCCCTTCTCGACGATGCGGCCGTCCTCCATGACGACGATGAGGTCGGCGTCGCGGATGGTCGACAACCGGTGCGCGATCACGAAACTCGTGCGGTCGCTGCGCAGGACCGCGGTCGCGTGCTGCACCAGCAGCTCGGTGCGGGTGTCGACGGAGCTGGTCGCCTCGTCGAGGATGAGGATCGACGGCTGCGAGATGAACGCCCGGGCAATGGTGATCAGCTGCTTCTCGCCGGCACTGATGTTGCTGCCCTCTTCGTCGATGACGGTGTCGTAGCCGTCGGGCAGCGAGTGGACGAACCTATCGACGTAGCTGATCCGCGCGGCCGCCTGGATTTCCTCCTCGGTGGCGTCGGGGCGCCCGTACGCGATGTTGTCGCGGATGGTGCCGCCGAACAGCCACGCGTCCTGCAGCACCATGCCGATGCGGGACCGCAGGTCGTCGCGCGACATCTCGGCGATGTCGACCCCGTCGAGCAGGATCTTGCCGCCGTCCAGTTCGTAGAACCGCAGGATCAGGTTGACGAGGGTGGTCTTGCCGGCGCCGGTGGGTCCGACAATGGCGACCATCTGACCGGGTTCGGCCACCAGCGACAGGTTCTCGATCAGCGGCTTCTCCGCGGAGTAGCTGAATGACACGTCGGAGAACTCCACCAATCCCCGCGAATTCGCCGGGGTCGGGGCGTCAGCGCGGTCGGGCTCTTCCTCGTCCTCGTCGAGGACGGCGAACACCCGCTCGGCGGACGCCACACCCGACTGCATGAGGTTGACCATGGCCCCGATTTGAGTGAGGGGCTGGGTGAACTGGCGCGAGTACTGGATGAATGCCTGCACGTCGCCGAGGCTCATGGTGCCGGACGCCACCCGCATGCCGCCGAGGACGGCGATGGCCACGAAGTTGAGGTTTCCGAGGAACATGATCGCGGGCATGATCAGGCCGGAGATGAACTGGGCCCGGTAGCTGGCCTGGTAGAGCGCCTCGTTCTGTTCCTCGAACCGGGCCTCCACCTCGCGGCTGCGGCCGAAGACGGTGACCAGTTCGTGGCCCGTGTACGCCTCTTCGACGTGAGAGTTGAGCGCGCCGGTGGACTTCCACTGCGACACGAAGTGCGTCTTGGACCGTTTCGCGATCTGAGCGGTCACCAGAATCGACAGCGGCACCGTCAGCACCGCGATCAACGCGAGCAGCGGCGAGATGACGATCATCATCACGAGGATGCCGATCACCGTCATCGCCGACACGATCAGCTGGCTCATCGTCTGCTG
>SEEV01000910.1 GCA_004211695.1 Rhodococcus sp. (in: high G+C Gram-positive bacteria) | reverse complement strand
ACATGATCCGACTCGACGCCCACTGGACCTGTCACCCCCTCGACCGCACCCGCACCAGCCACCTCACCCGCCTCCATCTCGCACTCGCCGCGTGATCACAAATTAGGCAACAGGGTCGTTCACGGCCGCCACATGGTCACGGTTTCCGCCGATTTTGCACTGCTCACACCATGCCCGGTGGTAACCACCGGGGCGGGAGAGTGGTTCGTTGCAGCCCGGACACAACGCCGAGGATCCGCGTGCCGGCACGGACACCACCGTCACACCGACACCGGCGGCGGTGTGGGTGAGCGCGTCGACGGCCTTGCGGCGGGCCGATTGCGCGGCCCGATTGTTGTTGACCCGCCCGTGCCCGCGGGTCTCGAGGGTGGTGAGATCTTCCACCGCAATCACCGTCGCCCCCGCCGCGGCAGCGAAGTCGGTGACCTGACAGCCGAAGTGAAACGCCATTTCCCGGTTGATCTTTGCCCGTTTGATACCGACAGCGGTGCGGTGCCCGTCGAGGACGGCGATCTTCGCGTCGAGTTGTGCCCGGACCTCGGGGGGTGCGGTCGCGGCGAGCCGGCGCAGGCGAGCAGCTTTGCGGTGCAGCAGCTGCCCCTCGGTCTGCAGGCGGGCCAGCTTGATCCCGAGGCCCCGGTCGTCGTAGGTCCAGCCCCGGTAATCCGACACCAGCCCCTCCGGGGTGTGTGTGGCGATGGCGGCGGCACCGAGCGTGGACGGGGACCAGTCCACGCCCACCGCGGTCGTTCCCGAGGTCAGATCAGCGGCGGGGACTGCTTCGGTGGCAGCGCACCGCAACAGCAGACCTCGGTGGTCGAGGACGAGGGTCGGGAGATGCCACTCGCTGATCGGCCGCCCGTGCAGGTGCGGTGGGATCGCGGCGGTCAACCGGACTCGCCGCCACTGCGCGCGGCCTGCCGGGGCGGCGGTGGTGGGCAGTGTCACCGTCAACGTCATGACGGCGTCCGTGACGGTGAGGTGGGCGAGTTGTCGATCCGCTGCGGAAAGCCGAGCCATCGCCGAGACCTGGGGTGGTGCCTGCACGTCGGTGATCCGCAGCCGCGCGTCTGCCGCACCGGCGGTGGCCCGCAGGCGCGCGTCTGCCGCGCCGGCGGTGCGGCGTGCGCGCGGTGAGCTGCCGCACCACGCCCCGGGCGAATCCGGACGGCACGCACTCCGCAGCCGTGGTGGGTGCGGCGATGCGGCCGGTGGCCGGGTCGAACCGGGCCGACAGTGCGGTGATCGCGGTGTCCCGGGACGCCAGCGCCCGCAAGGTGCCTACCGCCTGCGCGGTCACCACCCGCGTGAC
>SEEV01000909.1 GCA_004211695.1 Rhodococcus sp. (in: high G+C Gram-positive bacteria) | reverse complement strand
CCCTGTGTGTCAGGGTGAGTTGAGTCCAGCGGTTCACAGCAACCCCGCCTGCAGGGCGAGATACGGATCAACCCGACGATGACGATTTCTCCCACCATGCCGGTCGAGGACAATTACCGGATGGACTCCCCGCATCCCCGTGCCGACGGCCCGCAGCGTCGACGCACCTTCAGCGCCGCCGACAAGCTCGCCCACCTGGCCGCCTACGAGCAGGCCTGCCAGACGGGTGGCGGTGGTGCGTACCTGCGGCGCGAAGGCCTGTACTCGTCCCTGATCAGTGAATGGCGCAGGCAACGCGACGCGGGAGTCCTCGACGGCACGAAACCCGGCGAGAAGGTCGGCAAACTCACCGCCGAGCAGACTGAGATCGCCCGCCTCAAGCGTGAGCTCGAACGGGCGAACAAGAAGCTGGCTACCACTGAAACTGCCCTGTTGATCATGGGAAAAGCGCACTCGCTCTTGGAGCAACTCTCCGAGAGCACGGACGCGGACGAACAGCGCAAGAAGCGCTGATGCGCGCCCATCACGAGCTCACCGCATCCGGTATAACAACTAGGGCGGCAACGACACTGACTGGTGTTGTGCGCTCCACCGCAGCGCGGGACAAGGCCCGTCCTGCAGCAGCCGGTCCGGCCGGCACCACCGCCGCGCGCACCCCGGAGAACAAACTCACCGCCGCCGAACGGCGGGCCGTCCTCGACGTCCTCTGTAGCGACCGGTTCGTCGATCAGGCGCCGCTCGAGGTGTACGCGAGTCTCCTCGACGAGGGCATCTACCTGTGCTCGGTGTCGACGATGTACCGGATCCTGCGGGAGAACGCGCAGGTCAAAGAACGTCGCCGGCAGGCTCGCCATCCTGCTCGGGCCTGTCCGGAGTTGGTGGCGACCGCGCCGCGGCAGGTGTATTCGTGGGACATCACCAAGCTCCCCGGCCCGGTCAAGGGCACCTATTTCGATGCATACGTGATGATCGATATCTTTTCCCGCTACATCGTCGGCGCACACGTGCAGACGCACGAGTCGGGGCTGCTAGCCGCGGAGATGATGACCGAAGTCTTTGCTGTGCAGGGTGTCCCGAATGTGGTGCACGCGGATCGGGGTACGTCGATGACGAGTAAGACCGTCGCGACGCTGCTTGCCGACCTCGAGGTGACCCGCTCGCATTCGCGGCCGCGGGTATCCAATGACAACCCGTACTCGGATTATGCCGGGTGTGTGATTATGCCGAGCAGGAACGTTCGGGAGCGGGTTCGTGCTGGTCGGAGGACTGCCGGGGGCGAATCGTTCGGCATAATCACGTAGCCGATTGATGCT
>SEEV01000379.1 GCA_004211695.1 Rhodococcus sp. (in: high G+C Gram-positive bacteria) | reverse complement strand
ACCAAGCTCAAGATCGTCGCCCGCGCCGGCGTCGGCCTCGACAACGTCGACGTGCCCGCCGCCACCGAGCGCGGTGTCATGGTCGTCAACGCCCCGACGTCCAACATCCACACGGCCGCCGAGCACGCCGTCGCGCTGATGCTCGCCACCGCCCGCCAGATCCCCGCGGCCGACGCCACCCTGCGCGACCGCGAGTGGAAGCGCAGCAAGTTCAACGGTGTGGAGATCTTCGGCAAGACCGTCGGTGTCGTCGGCCTCGGCCGCATCGGCCAGCTGTTCGCGCAGCGTCTCGCCGCGTTCGAGACCCACGTCATCGCGTACGACCCCTACGTGTCGGCCGCCCGCGCCGCGCAGCTCGGCATCGAGCTCGTCACCCTCGACGAACTGCTGGAGCGCGCGGACCTCATTTCCGTGCACCTCCCCAAGACTCCCGAGACGAAGGGGCTGCTGGGCACGGAGAACCTGGCGAAGACCAAGAAGGGCGTCGTCATCGTCAATGCCGCCCGTGGCGGTCTGATCGACGAGGCCGCGCTGGCCGAGGCCATCAAGTCGGGTCACGTCCGCGCCGCGGGCCTCGACGTGTTCGAGACCGAACCCTGCACCGACAGCCCGCTGTTCGACCTGCCCGAGGTCGTCGTGACGCCGCACCTCGGTGCGTCCACGAGCGAAGCGCAGGATCGGGCCGGAACCGACGTCGCGAAGTCCGTACTGCTCGCTCTGGCAGGCGATTTCGTTCCCGACGCCGTCAACGTGTCCGGTGGCGCCGTGGGCGAGGAAGTTTCCCCGTGGCTCGAGATCGTCCGCAAGCAGGGTGTGCTGATCGGTGCGCTGTCGGGTGAACTGCCCGTCAACCTCTCGGTCGACGTGCGCGGCGAGCTCGCCTCCGAGGACGTCGAGGTGCTGGCCCTGTCGGCTCTGCGCGGTGTGTTCTCCGCCGTCATCGAGGACGCGGTCACGTTCGTCAATGCTCCCGCACTCGCCGAAGAGCGTGGCGTGACGGCCGAGGTCACCAAGGCGGCCGAGAGCCCCAACCACCGCAGCGTCGTCGACCTGCGTGCCGTGTTCGGTGACGGCAGTGTCATCAACGTGTCGGGCACCCTGACCGGCCCGCAGCAGGTCGAGAAGATCGTCAACATCAACGGCCGCAACTTCGAACTGCGCGCCGAGGGTCTCAACCTGGTGATCAACTACACCGATCAGCCCGGCGCACTGGGCAAGATCGGCACGCAGCTCGGCAACGCCGGCATCGACATCCAGGCCGCGCAGCTCAGCCAGGACGCCGAGGGCGAGGGTGCCACCATCCTCCTCCGCGTCGACCGCGAGGTGCCGAGCGAGGTGCGGGACGCGATCTCCACCGCCGTCGGCGCCACCAAGATCGAGCTCGTCAACCTGGCCTAATCCCCACTGTGCGCGTGTCACGACCCCATTGTCGTGACACGCGCACAGCTCTATGTGAAGTGAGGCGTTCATGAAGCTTGCGGTCATTCCGGGTGACGGCATCGGTGTCGAGGTCACAGCCGAGGCGCTGAAGGTGCTGCGGAAACTCGTCCCCGATCTCGAGACCACCGAGTACGACCTCGGTGCCCGCCGATACAACGCGACCGGGGAGCTGCTCCCGGACGCGGATCTCGCGGCGATCCGCGAGCACGACGCGATCCTGCTGGGCGCCATCGGCGACCCGTCGGTGACGCCGGGAGTGCTCGAACGGGGACTGCTGCTCAACATGCGGTTCGCGTTGGACCACCACGTGAATCTGCGTCCGTCACAGCTGTATCCGGGGACGAAGTCGCCGCTCGCGGCGCAGCCCGACATCGACTTCGTCGTCGTGCGCGAGGGCACCGAGGGCCCGTACACCGGTAACGGTGGTGCGATCCGCGTCGGCACTCCGCACGAGATCGCGACCGAGGTGTCGATCAATACGTGGTTCGGTGCCGAGCGAGTGGTGCGCTACGCGTTCGCGCTGGCACAGACCCGGCGGAAGCACGTCACCCTGATCCACAAGACGAACGTTCTCTCCAACGCCGGTGCGATCTGGACGCGCGCCGTGGAGACCGTGTCGGCCGAGTACCCGGACGTGGAGACGGCCTACTGCCACATCGACGCGGCCACCATCTACATGGTCACCGACCCGTCGCGCTTCGACGTGATCGTCACCGACAACCTGTTCGGCGACATCATCACCGACCTCGCGGGTGCGGTCACGGGCGGCATCGGACTGGCGGCGTCGGGAAACATCGACGCCTCGGGCACGAACCCGTCGATGTTCGAACCGGTGCACGGCAGCGCCCCGGACATCGCCGGCCAGGGGATCGCGGATCCCACGGCGGCGATCCTGTCCGCGGCGCTGCTCCTGCGGCATCTCGGCCGGGACGGCGATGCGGCGCGCATCGAGGCTGCCGTCGAAGCCGATCTGGCTTCCCGGGGGGAGTCGAAGGTCGTGACGTCGGAGGTCGGCGACCGGATCGCTGCGGCCCTCTAAGTCCGCGATTCGACCCTCTCGTCCTCGATCCCCGTGGACCGGTCTTCGGACCGGGCCACGGGGATCAGTGGTATCGAGGCCGCGGGAAACGCTGCGGCCATGGCGAAAGTCACCGGGAAGCCGACGATTCCGATCAGCGCGCCGAATGCCGGGGGAACGATCGAGGCTGCGACGAACTGCCCGGTGTTCTGGACCCCGAGTGCGCGTCCGCCCCAGAACGGTCCGGCGATCTCGGCGACCGCGGTGAAGGCGAGGCCGTTCGGTGCTACGGTCGCGACGGACGCCGCGATCAACGCCACGATCGCCAGCGGCGAATCGACCGAGTCCGTCACGGCGAGCGCTGCCATCGACAGTCCACCGGCGACGGCGACCCAGCGGAGGGGACGCATGCGACTGCCGACCACGTCGGACCAGAACCCGACTCCCATCCTGCCGAGCGCGCCGAGGATCTGGGCGAGGGTCACGATCAGCCCTGCTGCCGTTGCTTCCCAATGCCTTTCGGAGATCAGCCACACCAGCGCGTAGGTCCATACCGTGTACTGGGGCACGACGAGCAGGACCGAGACGGCGTGGATGCGCCACAGCGTGCGACTGTCGCGATAAGGATTGGCGAGCATGCCGAGATCCGCAGCGGCGCTGCGACTGGGCCGGGGCGGATCGACGACCCAGACGGCGCAGGCCAGTGCGGCACTCCCACAGAGGGCGGCGGGGAGGGCGAGCGCCCAGCCGATGCCGTGATCGTGCGCGACGCCGGGAAGCGTCAATGCTGCGCACGCGATGCCGAGGGGCAGCGACATCTGCCGGATTCCCATCGCCAGTCCGCGGCGTTCGGGCGGGAACCATCCGACGACGACTCGTCCGCTCGCGGCGTTCGCGGAAGCCGCCGCCATGCCGCCGAGCAGCAGGAAGACCGCGGTGGCCGTGAGTGATCCGGACAGTGCCGCGCCCAGTCCCGCCGCTGCCGTCGTCGCCATCCCGGCGGCCAGCACCGTGCGTTCGCCGTAGCGGTCCGCGAGTGCGCCCCACGCGATCAGCGTCAGCATCACGCCGAGGGTGGGTGCGGCGACGAGGAGTCCGGTACGGGCGAGGCTGAGCCCGTGATTTGCCTGTAGTTCGGGGATCAGGAAGGCGACGCCGTTGACGAAGACCGCCTGTGCGGCCTGGGCGAACATCCCGAGTGCGAGCATCCACCATCTGCGGGCAGTTCCGACGGAGGACGGTGTGTCGATCGATGCAGTCATGTCATCTCAGTATCTAGGATTGACTTCTCATATATTGGCGAACGTTCGGAGTCTATACCTCCCGTCCTCCGGCGTCCCGGAACGTCGGGGACGCCGGGCCGATAGACTCGGCACCATGCGTCTTGGTCGAGTGGCAAGTCCCGATGGTGTTGCGTTCGTCAGTATCGAGGGAGACGGCGAGTCCCGAATCGCGAAGGAGATCGCCGAGCACCCCTTCGGCACTCCCACTTTCACCGGCCGGAGCTGGCCGCTCGCCGATGTGCGACTGCTGGCCCCGATCCTCGCCAGCAAGGTCGTGGCCATCGGAAAGAATTACGCCGCGCACGCCGCCGAGATGGGGGGAGAGGCGCCGGCCGACCCTGTGATCTTCCTCAAGCCCAACACCTCGATCGTGGGCCCCGACGCCGCGATCGTCCTGCCGAAGTCCTCCAACGAGGTTCATTACGAAGGTGAACTGGCGGTCGTCATCGGACGCCCCTGCAAGGACGTGCCCGCAGCGAAGGCGCTCGACGTCGTGCTCGGATACACGGCAGCCAACGACGTGTCGGCCCGCGACCACCAGCGCCACGACGGGCAGTGGACGAGGGCGAAGGGCCACGACACGTTCTGCCCGCTCGGGCCGTGGATCGAGACCCGGCTCGACGCTTCCGACGTCGACATCACCACCGAGGTGGACGGCGAGGTGAAGCAGCGCAGCAACACTTCGCTTCTGCTGCACGACATTCCGAAGATCATCGAGTGGGTGTCGGCCGTGATGACGCTGCTCCCGGGCGACGTCATCCTTACGGGGACCCCGGAAGGCGTCGGCCCGATCGTCGACGGCCAGAGTGTGAGCGTGACCATTGGCGGCATCGGCACCCTCACCAACCCGGTGACCGCCAAGCGCTGACGGCTCTCGTGTCGAGATCGGGAGCGGACTAGCCTGTAGGAGTCCGTTTTCCCAGCGTCGACCCAAGTGAGCCATGACCACAAGCGAAGTTCGCGTCCGTTTCTGCCCGTCTCCCACCGGAACCCCGCACGTCGGGCTCGTCCGAACCGCCCTGTTCAACTGGGCGTTCGCTCGACACAACGGCGGGTCGTTCGTGTTCCGCATCGAGGACACCGATGCTGCCCGTGACAGTGAGGAGTCGTACCAGGCGATCCTGGACGCGCTGCGCTGGCTCGGACTGAACTGGGACGAGGGCCCGGAGGTCGGGGGACCGTACGAGCCCTACCGTCAGTCTCAGCGGCGCGACCTGCACCTGGACGTCGTCGCGAAGCTGCTCGCGGCCGGCGAGGCATACGAGTCGTTCTCGACGCCCGAAGAGGTCGAGGAGCGGCACAAGTCGGCCGGCCGCGATCCCAAGCTGGGTTACGACAACTTCGATCGGGATCTGACGCCGGAGCAGCGGCAGGCGTTCCTCGACGAGGGGCGCAAGCCGGTCGTGCGGCTCCGCATGCCGGATCACGACCTGACGTGGGCCGACCTCGTGCGCGGCGAGACGACGTTCAAGGCGGGAACCGTGCCCGACTTCGCGCTCACCCGCGGAAACGGCATTCCGCTCTACACGTTGGTCAACCCCGTCGACGACGCGTTGATGAAGATCACACACGTCCTGCGCGGCGAGGACCTGCTGTCGTCGACGCCCCGTCAGCTCGCCCTCTACGAGGCGATGCAGCGGATCGGCGTGGCCGATTTCACGCCGCAGTTCGGGCACCTGCCGTTCGTCATGGGGCAGGGCAACAAGAAGCTGTCGAAGCGCGACCCCGAGTCGAACCTCTTCATCCACCGCGACCGCGGTTTCGTTCCCGAGGGTTTGCTGAATTACCTGGCGCTGCTCGGCTGGGGCATTTCCGACGACCACGACGTGTTCTCGCTGGACGAGATGGTGGCGGCTTTCGATATCTCCAAGGTCAATTCCAATCCGGCGCGGTTCGACCAGAAGAAAGCCGACGCGATCAACGCCGAGCACATCCGACTGCTCGAGCCCGCCGACTTCGCTGCGCGCCTCCGGGCATTCCTCACGGTCCACGGTCATCTCGGTGAGACGGTGGACGAGTCCGTCTTCGCGACCGCTGCGGAACTGGTCCAGACGCGGATCGTGGTGCTGTCCGACGCCTGGGATCTGCTGAAGTTCCTGTTCGTCGACGAGGCCGACTTCTCGATCGATCCGGCCGCGGCGGCCAAGAACCTCGGGGCCGACGCCGCGCCGGTTCTCGACGCCGCCATCGCGTCGGTCGACGCGGTCGAGGTGTGGGACGCGGCGTCACTGGAAGAGGCCCTCAAGGCCGCTCTCGTGGACGAACTGGGCCTCAAGCCACGTAAGGCATTCGCTCCGGTCCGGGTGGCCCTCACGGGCTCGCACATCAGCCCACCGCTCTACGAATCGATGGAACTGCTCGGGCGCGACCTCTCGCTGTCCCGGCTGCGCTCAGCGCGGGCCGGCATCGCCGGTTAGGCGCCGGGCCTCGGGCCGAAAAGGGTGCAAAAATAGCCTCTGACCAGACGATTTGGTAAATCCCGGCAGTAGGCTGGTAATCTCTTCTTCGGCCCGAGGCGGGCCGCAGAGCCCAGAAGCTCAGCGGTTCGAGAACGGCCATTGGGGTATGGTGTAATTGGCAACA
>SEEV01000049.1 GCA_004211695.1 Rhodococcus sp. (in: high G+C Gram-positive bacteria) | reverse complement strand
CACGAACGCGCGCACGGCAATACCTCGCTAGGCACACAGATCGGCCCGGGCATGCCGGACACGACCCACAACGATACCCGGCGGCGCGCCGGAAGGTCAAAGTGGGCTGGCAGTGGTAAAGGCTGACCTGCGATGTGGGGCACTACGTGGAGCTGTCGGGACGGGTACGGGCACATCAACTACTCAGATTGAGCGTCAGATCCGCAAGCGTCGATGCCGCTTCGCACGGATCTGCCGCCCCCGCCCGGAACTGTACCCACCAGCCGACGACGCCCGCGGAGGGCGATCCGACCGTCACGCCGCACGCCCCCGGATCTTCCGGAGGCCGCATCACGACGGCCTTGCGGCCCTGAATGGTCGACGACTCCACGGTGTACCCCAGCTTCTCGCCGGTCGACTTCTCCGTGTCGAGGGACCCCGTCTCGAACCAGTTGAACGTCACCTTCACGGGACCGTTGGCACCGACCGCGTCCCAACGACAGATCGCGCCGAAGAACCCCCGCTCGATGGCGTCGGCGCCAACGGTCTGGGCGATCTGTTCGTCCGTGACCGCGTTGCACTCCTCGAGTAGGGCTGTGAACTGTTCGGTGTCACCGGACGACGAAGCCCCCTCCGCCCTCGGTGAGCCCTCGATCGACGATCCGCACCCCGCGATCATCCCGACCGCGGTGGCTGCGATCAGCATGCGCGCCGGGCGCCCCGTCCCGCTGCTCATCACTCCCCCACTCACTTGGCCCTCGACACGTTGAGTTCGGCGAGTTGACGCGCCACCGTGCAGGGGTCCGCGGCGGGTTGCGCGTCCGCGTACATCACCGACCAGTGGACGAAGTCGCCCCCGAACTCCACCCCGAGTTCACACAGAATTCCTTCGGACGACGCCATGAATCCGGGATGCCCCTGGACGTCGATGTCAGTGGCCGGTCGGCCGATCAGTTCCGACCCCGCCCGCTCACGGCCGATGGGGCTGCCGCGGTACCACGAGAACGTCACGCTCGGACCGCCTATTCCCGCGGTCTCCCACTCACAGCCGACGGAATTGCGCGTCACCCCGGTGAACGGCGGCATCCCGAACGCCTTCGCGACCTCTTCGTCGGTGACCGAGCCGCACTGCCCGAAGAACGGGCCCGGATCGGTGACCTGCTGGGGTGCCTGCGCGGCCGGATCGGTACCGGAGTCGTCTCCGTCTCCCCCGCAGCCGGTCAGACCGGCCGCGACGGTGATCAGGACGAGCGCTCCCCATTTCCGGCCCATGGTCGGTGACTCTACCGATCCCCGTGTTTTTTGCCCGATCAGTCGAGAACGGCCGCGTCGAGCCTGCGCGGCTGTCCAGATTCACCGCACCGCGGCCGTCCAGACGGCAACGCTGCATCCAACTGCGCCGCCCACTGCCGCACCACCTCGGCACGGCGCTTGGAGTCGTCGGTGAGCACGTCGGCCAGGCCGAGTCCGCGCGCGAGGTCCAGGGTGGCCTGGACCAGTCGGTGCGCCACGGGGTCGGAGTCGTCGAACCCGAAATGTTCGACGGCGGTGCGGTGCGCGATCCGGCCGAACCGTTCCTCGAGCGGCACGATCCGTGCCCGGAGTTCGGGGTCCGCGGCGGCGGCCGTCCACACCTGCAGTGCCGCCTTGAAGAGGGTGCCCGTGTAGTAGTCGACGAGCCGGGATACGACCGCCTCGGTGCGCCCGGCCCCGGTGGGCAGGTCGGTGGCCTCGCGCCGGGCCTGCTCCATCCGGGCGTCGAACATGACCTCGAGGGCAGCGGTGATGAGGTCTTCGCGGGTGGGGAAATGGTGCTGGGTGGCGCCGCGGGACACGCCGGCGCGCTGGGCGACGAGGCTCACCGTGGTGGCGCCCCAGCCCAGTTCGGCGAGACAGTCGATGGTGACCTCGAGGAGATGCCCGCGCGTGACCCGGCTACGGTCCTGCTTCGGTTCGCGGGTCATGTGTCACCTTCCTCTCGTCGCGCTCCGCGCCCGTGCGCGCGTAGCGAGTCCTGAGACTCGTCAACCACGCACGGGGCCGGAGGCCCACCTCGGCGGGCGCTTCTGCAGAAACGCCATCATGCCTTCCCGCGCCTCCTCGGATTCGAACAGCCTCGCCGATTGGGCGGTCAGCTCGTCCGTGTAGCGGTCGAAGTCGGCGAGAACGTCGCGCGTCGTGAGAGTCTTCGACTCGGCCAGGCCCTGCGGTGATGCCTGCCGCAACTGGTCGAGCAGTTCCTCGACGGTGTCCTCGGGATCCTGGGCGGACTCGCTGATCAGTCCGATGGCCTCCGCCTCGTGGGCGCCGAACTTCTCCCCCGTGAGGAAGTAGCGGCTCGCGGCTCGCGGATCCATCCGGGGCAGCACGGTCAACGAGATGATCGAGGCGGCGAGGCCGAGCCGGACCTCGGTGAGCGCGAACGTGCTGCGGGGTCCCGCGACGGCGATGTCGCAGGCCCCGACCAACCCCATGCCGCCGGCCCTGACGTGACCGTCGATCCGGGCGATCACCGGCTTCGGCAACTCGACGATCACCCGCAGCAGTTCGGCCATCTGCCGGGTCCGCGAGCCGACGTCGCCGGACGTCTCACTCAGATCGGCACCGGCGCAGAACGTGCCCCCGGTGTGGGTGAGGACGACGCCGCGGACGTCGTTGTCCGCGGCGGCGTCCCGCAATCCCTGCAGCAGTTCGCCGACGAGCCTGCCGGAGATCGCGTTCCTGTTGTGCGGCGAGTCGAGCGTGAGGGTGGCGAACCCCCGGCTCACCTCGTACCGGACGTACCGGTCGGCTTCCACGTCGGTCATGTGCTGTCCGTTCGACATCTCAGTACGACTTCGGCAGCCCGAGCGAATGCTGGGAGACGAAGTTGAGGATCATTTCCCGGCTCACCGGGGCGACGCGGGCGATGCGTGCCGCGCCGAGCATGGCCGCGAGACCGTATTCCTTGGTCAGGCCTGCGCCACCGTGCGTCTGGACGGCCTGATCGAGCGCCTTGATGCTGGCCTCCGCGGCGGCGTACTTGGCCATGTTGGCGGCCTCGGCGGCGCCGAAGTCGTCGCCGCTGTCGTAGAGCACGGCCGCCTTCTGCATCATCAACTTGGCGAGTTCGAGTTCGATCTTGATCTGCGCCAGCGGATGCGAGATGCCCTGGTGCGCGCCGATCGGCTCCTTCCACACCGTCCGCTCCTTTGCGAACCGCACCGCGGCGTCGAGCGCGTAGCGGCCCATCCCGATCGCCATCGCCGCCCCCAGGATGCGTTCGGGGTTGAGACCCGCGAACAGCTGCATCAACGCCGCGTCCGCCTCACCGACGAGCGCGTCGGCGGGCAACCGGACGTCGTCGAGGAACAGCATGAACTGATGGTCTGGCTCGACGATGTCCATCTCCATCGGCGTCTTCACGAAGTTCTCGGCGTCGGTCGGGACGATGAACAGAGCGGGCTTCAGCTTGCCCGTCTTCGAGTCCTCGGTCCGCGCGACGATCAGCACCGCGTCGGCCTGGTCGACCCCGGAGATGTAGATCTTGTTCCCACTCAGCAGCCAGTCTTCGCCGTCTCGACGAGCGGTGGTCGTGATCTGATGCGAGTTCGAACCCGCGTCGGCCTCGGTGATGCCGAACGCCATGATCTTCGAACCGTCGGCCAGCGCGGGGAGCCAGGTCTGCTTCTGCTCGTCGGTGCCGTACTTGCCGATGATCGTGCCGCAGATGGCCGGCGACACGACCACCAGCAGGAGGCCAGCGCCGTGGGCGGCGAGTTCTTCCTGGACGAGGGCCAGTTCGTAGATGCCGGCGCCGCCGCCCCCGTATTCCTCGGGGAGGTTGACGCCGAGAAAGCCGAGTTTGCCCGCCTCGTTCCACAGTTCGGTGAGCGGTTCGCCGCGCCGAGCGCGGGGCAGCACGTAGTCGACGTAGTTGAAGCGCTCCCCGAGCCTCGACACGGAGGCGCGCAGTTCCTTCTGTTCTTCGGTCTCGATGAAGCTCATGACTCTCCCTCTGTGTGCGCTGCTTCGACTATTGCCAGGACCGTTCCGACGTCGACCTGCTGGCCGACGGTCACGGAAAGTTCGGTGACGACACCGGACGCCGGTGCCTTGATCGTGTGTTCCATCTTCATCGCCTCGAGCCACACGATCGGCTGACCGGCGGTCACGGAATCCCCGGCCTCGGCGCCGAGTCGGATGACCGAGCCCGGCATCGGGGCGAGCAGCGATCCCTCGGCGACGACGGCACTCGGATCGGTGAATCGCGGTGCCGCGTGCAGACTCACGGGTCCGAGTGCGGAGTCGACGAATACGTCGTTGCCGTACCGGGATACCGCGAACGACCGGCGCAACCCCGCGACGTCCAGGGTGACGTTCCGCGACGTGGCCGCCACGAGCGAGACGTCCTCGTAGCCTTCGGCTTTCAGCCCGTACCGGGTGAGCCGGTAGCGGATCTCGAGGTCTCGGTCGCGCACCTCGAAGGTGCGGCTCTGCGGGACCGACGGCAGGTTCCGCCAGCCGCTGGGGAGTGTGGCGTTGACGGCGGCGACGTCACGGTTGTGCGCGGCGTCCGCGAGCGCGGCGGCCAGCGCCGACAGCCGCTCGGTCTCCGCCGACGCCAGCGGCTGCGCCAGCACGTCGAGCCCGTGGGTGTCGAAGAAGGCGGTGTCCGTGTCACCGGCGAGGAATGCCGGGTGGCGGAGCACGTTGACCAGCAGGTCCCGGTTGGTGCGCAGTCCGTGAATCTTCGCGCGGCTCACTGCGGCGGCCAGCCCGGCCGCGGCCTGCGTGCGGGTCGGCGCGAAGGAGATAATCTTCGCGAGCATCGGGTCGTAGTGCACACCGACGGCGGAACCGTCGACCACCCCGGAGTCGAGCCGGATGCCCGGGGAGCGGAGAACGTCGAATTCGACCGCACTGCCGGGCAGTTCCAGGTGGTGGACCGGTCCGCTCTGCGGCTGCCAGTTCTCCGCGGGATCCTCGGCGTACAACCGGACCTCGATGGAATGGCCGGACACCACCGGCGGCTCGGCGTCGAGCGCGTGCCCGTTCGCGACCTGCAACTGCAGGTCCACGAGGTCGAGGCCGGTGGTGCATTCGGTGACCGGGTGTTCCACCTGCAGCCGGGTGTTCATCTCGAGGAAATAGAAGTCACCCGCGTCGTCGGCGAGGAACTCGACCGTTCCGGCACCCTCGTAATCGATGGCCTTCGCCGCGAGCCGGGCCGCCTCGAACAGCCGCTCACGCATTCCGGGCCTCGCCTCGACCAACGGTGACGGCGCCTCTTCCACCACCTTCTGGTGGCGGCGCTGAATGGAGCATTCACGCTCCCCCACCGCCCACACCGTTCCGTGCCGGTCGGCCACCACCTGAACCTCGATGTGCCGGCCCGTCTCCAGGTACCGTTCGCAGAACACGGTCGGGTCGCCGAACGCCGATTGCGCCTCGCGCCGCGCGCCTTCCAGCTGCTCGGGCAGGTCCGCGAGTTCACGCACGACGCGCATGCCGCGACC
The DNA here is from genome assembly GCA_004211695.1 of Rhodococcus sp. (in: high G+C Gram-positive bacteria). Classification (GTDB taxonomy): domain Bacteria; phylum Actinomycetota; class Actinomycetes; order Mycobacteriales; family Mycobacteriaceae; genus Rhodococcus_F. Next base: position 19,868 of record SEEV01000049.1, on the reverse strand, counting down.
GCCACCGCCCGCGGACGCCTTGACGAGCACCGGCAGATCGGCTTCGGTCACGGCGCCCGGGTCGAGTTCGGCGAGTACAGGGACTCCGGCGGCGGCCATCATCTTCTTGGACTCCACCTTGGAGCCCATCATCTCGATGGCGGGCGCGGGCGGTCCGATCCACGTCAGCCCCGCGTTGTGGACGGCGCGCGCGAATTCGGCGTTTTCGGAGAGGAACCCGTAACCGGGGTGGACGGCATCGGCACCGGCGAGAAGCGCCGCCTCGATGACGAGGTCGCCGCGCAGGTAGGTGTCGCCGGGACTGTGCCCCGGCAACCGGACCGCGGCGTCGGCCTCGGCGACGTGCGGGCTGAGTGCGTCGGCGTCCGAGAACACGGCGACGGTGCCGATGCCTGCGCGGCGGCAGGTGGCGAAGATGCGGCGGGCGATCTCACCGCGGTTGGCAACCAGGACGGACTGGATCATTTCCTGCCTCACATCCGGAAGACGCCGAAGTTCTCGGTGCCTTCGATCGGGGCGTTGGCAATGGCCGACAGGCACATTCCCACCACAGTTCGGGTGTCGCGTGGGTCGATGACACCGTCGTCGTAGAGCCGGCCGGACAGGAACATCGGCACCGATTCGGCCTCGATCTGGTTCTCGATCATCGCGCGCATGCCGGCGTCGGCTTCTTCGTCGAACGCCTGCCCACGTGCCTCGGCGGAGGCTCTGCTGACGATGGAGATGACGCCGGCCAGCTGCGCGCCGCCCATGACGGCGGATTTGGAACTGGGCCAGGCGAACAGGAATCGGGGGTCGAAGGCGCGTCCGCACATGCCGTAGTGGCCGGCGCCGTAGGACGCGCCGAGCAGGATCGAGATGTGCGGGACGGTGGAGTTGGAGACGGCGTTGATCATCATCGATCCGTGCTTGATCATGCCGCCCTCCTCGTATTCCCTGCCGACCATGTAGCCGGTGGTGTTGTGCAGGAACAACAGTGGCGTGTTCGACCGGTTGGCGAGCTGGATGAACTGGGTGGCCTTCTGCGATTCCTCGCTGAACAGCACGCCGCGCGCGTTGGCGAGGATGCCCACCGGGTATCCGTGCAGTTCGGCCCAGCCGGTGACGAGCGACGATCCGTACATCGGTTTGAACTCGTCGAAGTCGGAGCCGTCAACGATGCGCGCGATCACCTCGCGGGGGTCGAACGGGATCTTGAGATCGGCGGGGACGATGCCGAGCAGTTCCTCGGGGTCCTCGAGCGGCTCGATCACCTCGGCCCGGGGCGCCGGACCCTGCTTCGTCCAGTTCAAACGCTTGACGATGCTGCGCCCGATGCGGATCGCGTCCTGCTCGTCGACAGCGAAGTAGTCGGCGAGTCCCGACTTGCGGGCGTGCATCTCGGCGCCGCCGAGGGTTTCGTCGTCGGATTCCTCCCCGGTGGCCATCTTGACCAGCGGCGGTCCGGCGAGGAACACCTTGGACCGTTCCTTGATCATGACGACGTGATCGGACATGCCGGGGATGTAGGCGCCGCCGGCCGTCGAGTTGCCGAAGACGAGGGCGATGGTCGGGATGCCGGCCGCGGAGAGCTGGGTGAGGTCGCGGAACATGCGACCGCCGGGGATGAAGACTTCCTTCTGGGTGGGGAGGTCTGCGCCGCCGGATTCCACGAGGGAGATGACGGGGAGCCGGTTCTGCCGGGCGATGTCGTTGGCGCGGAATCCCTTCCGCAGCGTCCACGGGTTGCTGGTGCCGCCGCGGACCGTGGGGTCGTTGGCGACGATCAGGCACTCGACACCCTCGACCACCCCGATGCCCACGACGGTGCTGGCGCCGACCGGGAAGTCGCTACCCCAGGCCGCGAGCGGGCACAGTTCCAGGAACGGTGAGTCCCGGTCGACGAGCAGTTCGATGCGTTCCCGGGCGAGGAGCTTGCCGCGCTTCTTGTGCCGCTCGGTGTACTTCTCGCCGCCGCCCGCGAGCGCCTTGGCGTGCTCGGTGTCGATTTCGGCGAGCTTCTCCGTCATGGCCTTAGCCGCGGCGGTGTACTCCTCCGAACCGGTGTCGAGGGTGGATTTCAACGTGGTCATGACTGATACCCCAATCGCTTGGCCGCGAGCCCCGTGAGGATCTCGGTGGTACCGCCACCGATTCCGAGGATGCGCATATCGCGGTACTGCCGTTCCACTTCGCTCTCCCGCATGTAGCCGAGGCCGCCGAACAGTTGGACGGCCTGGTTGGCCACCCACTCGCCGGCCTCGACGGCGGTGTTCTTCGCGAAGCAGACCTCCGCGATGAAGTCCTCGTTCGAGACGAGCGAACGCTCCACCAGCGCTCTGGTGTACACGCGGGCCACGTCTGTCCTGCGTGCCATCTCGGTGACCGTGTTCTGCACCGACTGTCTGCTGATCAGCGGACGGCCGAAGGTCTCTCGGTCGCGCACCCACTGCAGTGTCAGGTCGAGGCACCGCTGCGCGCTCGAATACGCCTGCGCGGCGAGGGCGATGCGCTCGGTGAGGAACGCCTGGGCGATCTGCGCGAATCCGCTGTTCTCCTCGCCGACCAGGTTGGCCGCGGGAACGCGTGCGTCGACGAACGACAGCTCGGCGGTATCGGATGCGCGCCAGCCCATCTTGTCGAGCTTGCGAGCCACCTCGAATCCCGATGTGCCCTTCTCGATCACGAGCAGGGAGACCCCGGACGCCCCAGCACCTCCGGTGCGCACGGCGGTGACCACGAAGTCGGCGCGGACTGCGGACGTGATGAACGTCTTGGACCCGTTGACGACGAAGTGGTCACCGTCGCGGACCGCAGTGGTCCGCAGATGCCCGACATCGGAACCGCCACCGGGTTCGGTGATGGCGAGTGAGCCGATCAGTTCTCCGCGCAGCGTGGGGCGGACCCACTTCTCGATCTGCTCGGGGTCACCTGCCGCCGTGAGGTGCGGCAGGGCGATGCCCGACGTGAACAGGGAGGCGAACGCGCCACCCGACGCACCAGCCTGGTGGAACTCCTCGCAGATCAGGACCGCGTCGACGAGGTCACCGCCCTCGCCCCCGACGGATTCGGGGAAGCCGGCGCCGAGGAGACCGAGTTCGGCTGCTTCCCGGTGCAACGAGCGGGGAAGTTCGCCGTCGCGTTCCCAGTCGTCCAGGTTCGGCAGTATCTGTCGTTCGACGAAGCTACGCACCGTCTTGCGCAGTTCCTGCCGCTCGGGGGTGTCCCACACGTTCACAACGCTGTCCCTTCGGGGAGGAGTGATGCCGGTATGTCGAGGTGCCGGGATCTCAGCCATTCGCCGAGGCCCTTGGCCTGCGGATCGAACCTGGCCTGGGAGGCGACGCCCTGCCCGAGAATTCCCTCGATCACGAAGTTGACGGCACGCAGCTTCGGCAGCACGTACCTCGTGACGGTGAGGTCGGCAGCCTCCGGGAGGAGGCGCTTCACCTCGTCGACCGTCAAGGCGTAGGCGAGCCAACGCCACTGCTCGTCGGTGCGCACCCACACACCGACGTTGGCGTTGCCGCCCTTGTCGCCGCTGCGGGCGCCGGCGACGGTGCCCAGTGCGACACGCACGGTGGGTTCGGGGTCCCGCGGTTCGGGGAGCGCGGGCTCGGCGACGTCCTCGAGTTCGCGCACGTCCGTGGCGGGGTCGATGTCGACCCGGGTGCCGTCGGGCAGCACCGCGAGGTGCGGCACCTCCTTGGCGTACACGTATCCCGGGGTGAACACCCCGTAGGGCTGGCCCTGCCCGGGCGGTGCCGTCAGGGTGAAGCCGGGATAACTCGCCAACGCCATTTCGACTGCGACCGAGGAGAATCCGCGACCGACGGCGGCCGGATCGGGATCGCGGACCATGCAGCGCAGCAGCGCGCTCGCGGTCTCCTCGGTGTCGGCGTCCGGGTGGTCGGTGCGGGCGAGAGACCAGTCGAGCTCGGCGGGCCGCGTGGGGAGCCAGCCCTCGAGTTGCCGCTTCACGAGGGCGGCCTTGGCCTCGATGTCGAGGCCGGTAAGCACGAACACTGCCTCGTTGCGGAATCCCGCGAGCGTGTTCAGCGACACCTTGAGTTGTGGGGGCGGCGCCTCACCGGTGACTCCGCTGATCCGTACCCGGTCGGGTCCGTCCTGCGACAGTGCGGCGGTGTCGATCCGCGCGGTCACGTCGGGGCCGGCGTAGCGGCCGCCCGTGATCTCGTACAGCAATTGCGCGGTGACGGTGCCGACGGTCACGGCGCCGCCGGTCCCCGCGTGCTTCGTGATGACGGAGGAGCCGTCCGCCTCGATTTCGGCGATCGGGAATCCGGGGCGATCGAGGTCGTCGATCTCGGTGAAGAACGCGTAGTTTCCGCCCGTCGCCTGGGTGCCGCACTCGATGACGTGACCCGCGACCACGGCGCCGGCAAGTCGATCGAAAGCGTCTCGCCCCCAGCCGTAGTGCGCGGCCGCCGGCCCCACGATCACGGAGGCGTCGGTGACACGTCCGGTGACGACCACGTCGGCCCCGGTGTTCAGGCACTCGACGATGCCCCACGCGCCGAGGTAGGCGTTGGCGGTCAGCGGGCTGCCCAGACCCAGTTCGGCGGCCCGGCCGATCAGGTCGTCGCCCTCGACGTGGGCGATCTTCGCCTGCAGCCCCAGCTTGTCGCTCACCTCTCGCAACGCGTCCGCGAGACCGGCGGGGTTGAGACCGCCCGCGTTGGCGACGATGCGGACGCCGCGATCCAGGGCGAGTCCGAGGCAGTCCTCGGCCTGACGGAGAAACGTCTTGGCGTAGCCGCGGTTCGGGTCCTTCATGCGATCGCGGCCGAGGATCAGCATGGTCAGTTCGGCGAGATAGTCGCCGGTCAGGTAGTCGAGTTCGCCGCCCTCGAGCATCTCGCGCATCGCCGACAGACGATCACCGTAGAAGCCGGAGCAGTTGCCGATCCGTACGGTCATCGGGTTCCCGCCTCACGACCGCCACCGGCCGGGCCCGCGAAGGCCTGAGCGATGTTCAGCCACGCGTCCGCGTCCGCGCCGGTGGCGTCGAGAGCCAGATCCGCACGGTTCGCGCGCTGGGTGACGAGGAGACAGAAGTCCTCGGCGGGGCCGGTGACCTTCTGCGCGGCGTCCTCGGGACCCCACGTCCAGGTGGACACTCCGTCGGGCGCGGTGAGTTCGACGCGGAACTCGTCCGCGGGTGGGGCGAGTTCGTTGACGGCGTAGGCGAAGTCGCGGGTGCGGACACCGAGGTGGGCGATGCTCTTCAACCGATCGGTGGGTTTGCGCGGCACCGACAGCGCGTCGGCGACGTCCTGGCCGTGTGCCCACGTCTCCATCAACCGGGCGGTGGCCATCGACGCCGCCTTCATCGGCGGGCCGTACCAGAGGATCTTCTGCCCCGGCGGCACCGCCAGGAGAGCCTCCGCGAGTCGAGCCCGGGCCGAGCGCCAGGCGGCGAGCAGTTCGGCGGGTTCCCGACGGGCGTGCTCCGCGGCGCCGGCATCGACGAAGCCGGCCGGGTTGGAGGCGGCCACCGTCAGTTGCTCGGTGAAGCCGTCGGGGTCGGTGATCGCCAGCAGGGCGGCCTCGTCGGTCCAGAGCAGATGTCCGATCTGGTGGGCGATGGTCCAGCCCTCGGCCGGCGTCGGATCGGCCCAGCGGGAGTCGGGGAGGTCGGCGACGAGCGCGTCGAGCGAGTCGCTCTCGGCGCACAAGTCATCGATGAACCTCTGCAGTTCAGCCATGCGACCAGCATCACACCGGCCCGATAAAAAAGCAAGCACGATTGATTGTTATTCGGCGGGGGAGCTGACATCCTGGTCTGGTGATCCGACAGATGCTCACCCAGGCGGCGCTCAATCCACTCCCCACACCGCGCACCCTGGCAGCGCGATTGGTCCCGAGAACCGGCCACCGCGTCGCCGGCAAGAGGATCCTCGTCACCGGCGGTTCCTCGGGGGTCGGCGAGGCCGCCGCACGCCGGCTCGCCGCGCTCGGCGCCGAGGTCGTCCTCGTCGCCCGCGGCGCCGAGGCACTCGAATCCGTGCGCGACGACATCCTCCGGTCCGGCTGCGACGCGCATGCCGTCCCCTGCGACCTCACGGACCCGGAGTCCGTCAACGCCCTCGTCGCGCGGGTGCTCGGGGAGATCGGCCCCGTCGACGTCCTCGTCAACAACGCCGGGCGGTCGATCCGGCGGACCGTCGAAGACTCACTGGACCGGTTCCACGACTTCGAACGCACCATGGCCGTCAACTACTTCGGCTCGACCCGGCTGACCCTCGCGTTCCTGCCCTCGATGATCGAGCGCGGCGAGGGGCACGTCATCAACGTCGCGACGTGGGGCGTGCCCGCCGGCGTCATGCCCAAGTTCTCGGCCTACCACGCCTCGAAGGCCGCGGTGGGCGCGTTCGGCCGGAGCCTCGGCGCCGAACTGCGCCACCGCGGAATCTCGGTGACCACCCTCGACTTCCCCTTGGTCCGGACGCCGATGATCGCGCCCACCACGGACTACGACGCCATGGCGGCCCTGTCCCCGGAGCAGGCGGCGGAATGGTTCGTCACCGCCGTCCGCACCCGGCCGATCGAACTGCTTCCCAGCTACGCGGAATTGTTCCGGCTGCTCGGCACATTCGCGCCGTCCGCGACCGACGCACTGGTACGGCGCACCGGCATCTGAGCGCAATGACAGACTGGGACGGTCTCGAATCCGCGCTCACACCCGAGGGAGTCGTCCATGACCGACGCCGTGCTCACCACCCGCGATGGCGACATCGTCACCTGGACGCTCAACCGCCCGGAGGCCCGCAACCCGATCTCCGAACCGGACGTGATCGAGGCGCTCGAGAGTGCGGTGGCCGACGTCAACGGTGATCCCAGCGTGCGCGTCGCGATCGTCACCGGCGCCGGCTCGGCGTTCTCCTCCGGCGGCAACGTCAAGCACATGCGCGACCGCGCGGGCATGTTCGGCGGCTCCCCCGCCGACCTGCGCCAGGGCTACCGGCACGGCATCCAGCGCATCCCCCTCGCCCTGTACCACTGCGAGGTTCCGACCATCGCCGCCGTCAACGGACCCGCGATCGGCGCGGGATGCGACCTGACGCTGATGTGCGATATGCGGATAGCCTCCACGGCAGCCGTCTTCGCCGAGAGTTTCGTCAAGGTCGGGCTCGTTCCCGGCGACGGCGGCGCCTGGTTCCTGCCGCAGGCCGTCGGGATGGCGCGGGCCAGCGAGATGGCATTCACCGGCGACGCGATCGACGCCGCGAAGGCCCTCGAATGGGGACTCGTCTCGCAGGTGACCGAACCCGGCGATCTCCTCACCGCGGCGCGCGCGCTCGCCGACCGGGTGGCGGTCAACCCGCCGCAGGTCCTGCGGATGACCAAGAAACTGCTGCGCGAGGGCCGTCACCAGAGCCTCGAGAGTCTCCTCGAACTGTCCGCGGCCATGCAGTCGCTGGCACACCACACCGCGGACCATCAGGAAGCGGTCGGCGCGATGCTCGATCGCCGCAGCCCGAACTTCACCGGCCGGTGAACCCGGGCACCGCACCCCGGTGACGGCCGAACCCCGCAGTCAGCTTCTTCCCGTCGTCTCGGTCCTCGGATCGGTGCTGTCCGTCCAGTTCGGCGCCGCCTTCGCGAGCACCCTGTTCGAGGAGGTGGGCGCAGGCGGTGCGGTGTCGCTGCGGCTGACGATCGCGGCACTCATTCTCGGGGTGATCGTGCGGCCGCGGTGGCGACGGTGGACGCGAACGCAGCGCGAGGGTGTCCTCGCACTCGGAGTGGCGCTCGCCGTGATGAACTCGGCGTTCTACGAGGCGCTCGCGCGGCTGCAGCTCGGCACCGCCGTCACCATCGAATTCCTGGGTCCGCTCACCCTCGCCGCGGTGCTGTCGCGAAGACTGCAGGACGGTGTGTGGGTGCTGGCGGCGCTGACCGGCGTGGTGCTGCTCGGTCTGCGCGAGAATTCGGGAGCCGAGTCCCTCGATCTCGTGGGGGTGTGTTTCGCGCTCCTCGCCGGGACCGCGTGGGCCGGCTACATCGTCGCCGGGTCGAATCTCGCGGCGACGGTCCCCAGCGCGGACGGTCTCGCCGGCGCGAGCATCGTCGCCGCGGCCCTGACGATTCCGCTGGGCGCGGTGTCCGGCGGCGCCGCGCTGTTCGACCCCCGGATCCTGGCCGTCGGCGCGGCGGTGGCCCTGCTGTCCTCGGTCATCCCCTACTCGCTCGAACTGAGGGCACTGCAGGTGATGAGCAAGAAGGTGTTCGCCGTTCTCATCGCCCTGGAACCGGCGGCCGCGACACTGGCCGGAGTGATCGTGCTCGGGCAGGTGCTCGGCCTGCAGTCGCTGGCCGCGATCGCGCTCGTCGTCGCGGCCGGCGTCGGATCGGTGCTGAGCAACCGGTAGCGGCGCGGCGGGAGGGCAGGGCTGGCAGGATCGACGCGTGAGCACCGCGAACCTGACCCGAGCCGAAACCGCCGAACGTTCCCGCGCGATCGACGTTCTCGGCTATCGCGTGGAACTGGACCTCGTCGGCGCGGTCGACCGGGAGGTCGGGACCTTCACGACCACGACGACCGTGGAGTTCACCGCCACCACCACAGCGACCTGGCTCGACTTTCTCGGGGCCGGCGTGGAGTCGGTGACGATCAACGGCGCCGACGTGCCCGTCGACTACGACGGCGCCCGCATCGCGCTGCCCGCGCTACAGGCATCGAACGTCGTGACCGTCACCTCCCGCGGCGAGTACAGCCGTTCCGGCGAGGGCCTGCACCGGTTCCTCGACCCGGCCGACGGGCAGACCTACCTCTACACGCAGTACGAACCCGCCGACGCGCGACGAGTGTTCGCGTGCTTCGAACAGCCGGACCTGAAGGCGCCGTTCACGTTCGTCGTCACCGCGCCGCCTGCGTGGGAGGTGGTCTCCAACCAGCGGGTCGCCGCACGGGACGACACCGCCGGCGGGCAGGTCGTCACGTTCGCGCCGACCTTGCCGATCTCCACCTACATCACCGCAATCGTGGCGGGGCCGTACCACCGGGTCGACTCGTCGTGGAGCGGCGGCGACCTCACGATTCCACTGGGCGTCCTCTGCCGGGCCTCGCTCGCGCAGTACCTCGACGCCGACACGATCTTCGAGATCACCCGGCAGGGACTGGGCTTCTTCGCGGACGCCTTCGACTACCCCTACCCGTTCGGCAAGTACGACCAGGTGTTCGTCCCCGAGTACAACCTCGGCGCCATGGAGAACCCCGGCTGTGTGACGTTCACCGAGGCGTATGTGTTCCGCGGGGCCGCCACCGACGCCCAGTACGAGGGCCGCGCGAACACGATCCTGCACGAGATGGCCCACATGTGGTTCGGCGACCTCGTCACCATGGTGTGGTGGGACGACCTGTGGCTCAAGGAATCGTTCGCCGACTACATGGGCGCACTGGCCAGCGCGGAGGCCACCCGGTGGACCGACGCGTGGGTGGCGTTCGCCAACCGCCGCAAGGCCTGGGCGTACCTCCAGGACCAACTACCGACGACACACCCGATCGTCGCCGACATCGTCGACCTCGAGGCCGCCAAACTGAACTTCGATGGCATCACGTACGCGAAGGGCGCCAGCGTCCTCAAGCAACTCGTCGCGTATGCCGGGCGGGAGGCGTTCTTCGAGGGAGCGCGCCGCTACTTCCGCGCGCACGCCTTCGGCAACACCACCCTCACGGATCTGCTCGCGGAACTCTCGGCCACGTCGGGCCGGGACCTGTCGACCTGGGCGCGGGCCTGGCTGCAGACCACCGGGGTGTCGGCGCTGACCCTGCAGCGCGACGCCGACGGACGCGCCTCGATCGTGCAGACCGAGCCGCGTCCGCACCGGCTGGGGGTCGGGCGCTACGACTTCGACGAAGTGGGCGACCTCGTGTGCGTGCAGCGGGTCGAGGTCGACCTCGCCGACGCGCGCACCCCGATCGACCTCGCCGACGCGCCGCTGGTGGTGCTCAACGACGCCGATCTGACGTACGCGAAGGTGCGGCTGGACGATCGGTCGCTGGCCACCGTCGAGCAGTCGCTCGACCGGCTGCGCGACCCGCTGGCGCGCGGCCTGATCTGGTCGTCGCTGTGGAACGCCACCCGCGACAGCGAACTGGGCGCGCTGCGGTACCTGTCGATGGCCGAGCGGTTCTCCCCCGCGGAATCGCACCCGACCCTCCTCACCTCGGTGCTGGCGAACGCCCCGTACGCGGTCGAGCACTACCTCCCCGAGTCCGCGCGCGACGCCGCACGCCGCGACCGGCTCGAGCACACCTGGCGCGCGTTGCAGGCCGCACCGCCGGGCTCGGGGAGCCAACTCACCTGGGCACGTGCCGTGGCCGCCGCCGCCGCGATGGACGACGGTCGCGCGGACGACATCCGGTCGATGCTCGAGGCCGGCGGGCCGGCGCCGACGGGACTGTCGCTCGACCCGGATCTGCGCTGGGCATTCTGGGGCGCTCTCGCCGCCACCGGGCACGCCGGCGACGCGGACCTCGACGATGAACTGCGCCGGGACGACACCGGTTCGGGCCGCACCGCGTACCTACGGGCGACGTTCTCGCGACCGGACCCGGATGTGAAGGCGAAGGCCTGGCAGTCGATCTTCGACGACCGCACGCTGTCCAACGACCATCTCGGCGCGGTCATCGCCGGGTTCGGCGCCGGCGCCCGGCACGACCTCGTCGCCGGATATGCCGCCGACTACTTCGCCGCGATTCGCTCGGTGTGGGAGGAGCGCAGCATCGAGATCGCCCGGCGGATCGTGGTCGGGCTGTTCCCGCCCGAGACGAATCTCGACGCCGCCGACGGCTGGCTGGCCGCCAACGCCGATGCGCCGGCCGCGCTCCGCCGGTTGGTGGTCGAGCAGCGGGATCATCTCGCCCGGGACCTGCGAGCGCAGGCCTTCAACGGCCGGTCGGACCTCACGGGCTAACGGCGTGGGCACCGTTCGAGGTGCGGGCCGTCCACCGGTCCAGGACGCCGCGCCACTCGCCCGACGCACTGTCGCCCGCCCAGGCGATGTAGCCGTCGGGGCGCACGAGCAGTGCGGGACCGGCATCGGTCCGGGTCACCGCGTGGATCTCGGCGGGGCCAGGAGCCCCGGACTCGGCGACCAGAACGAAACCGCCCGAACGCATCACCTCGTACAGCCGGCCGGCGTCGGTGGGCAGGTCCTCGACCCGCCGGCCGACCAGTGCGTTCTCACCGGTCCGGTGTCCGTAGCCGATTCCGATGCCCGAGAACATCCGGGCGACGGCGTCTCCGATCGGCGGGGAACCGAGAAGCGCTGAGACGGCGACGTTCCGGAGTTTCCGCAGAATCCACGGCCGGACCGTCATCATGCGCATCGTCGCACCGCTCGAGCGCAGCACCAGCCTCCCGACCGGGTGCCGCTCGGAGTGATAGGTGTCGAGCACCGACTCGTCTGCGCCGCCCAGGACGGCCGCGAGTTTCCAGCCGAGATTGACGGCGTCCTGGATGCCGGTGTTCATGCCCTGCCCACCCGCCGGCGAATGCACGTGGGCTGCGTCGCCGGCGAGGAACACCCGACCCGTCCGGTACTGCGGCACCTGCCGTTCGTCGCTGTGGAATCGCGATTGCCAGCGCACGTCGCCGAGTCCGTAATCGGTGCCCATCGCGGTCCGGATGGTGGCGCGCAATTCCTCCCTGTCGACCGGGGCGCTGTCGTCGACCTGATGTCGCCGGTTCCAGGCGATGACCCGAAACAGGTTGTCGCCGTATGGTGCGATGAACGCGAAGCCGTCGCGGACGGCGTTGACGGTCACGAGGTTGTCCGGCGGGTTCGCGAGCTCGACGTCGGCGAGCATGATCGACCGCAGCACGGCCTGCCCAGGGAACGGTTGCCCGATCATCGTCCGCACCGCGCTGTGCGCGCCGTCCGCACCGACCGCGTACGTTGCGTGAAAGGTGACCTCCTCGCCCGAGCTGTCGTGACCGCGGACCCGGACGCCGTCCCGGTCCTGGTCCACCCCGGTAACGGTGAATCCGCGGACGATGTCGGCGCCGCGCTCGCGTGCCCGCGCTTCGAGGAGGGCGTCGACGTTCCGCTGCGGTGTGACGAGGACGAACTGGAAGCGGGAATCTAGGCGTCCGAGGTTCAGTGCCGCACCGTGCCACAGCTTCAGACCGGTCGAGGGAGCCCCGGTGGCCACGAGCTGATCGGCGAGTCCGCGGGCATCGAGCAGTTCGAGAGTGCGGGCGTGAACGCCGAATGCGCGACTGAGCGGCGAGGGTGCGGGGCGCTTGTCCAGCACCGTCACCGATCGGCCCGCGGTCGCCAGCTCGGCCGCGAGCGTGCACCCGGTGGGTCCGGCGCCGATCACCACCACGTCGATGTGCTTCATGACGATCCTCCGATCGAAATATGCCCCATCAAGTCAACAACTGTTGACTACGATGTTAGGCGCATCCGGCCGTCAGGTCAACGGCTGTTGACTACACTGGGGGAATGCCCGAACGCCGCACCCGCTCCGCCGTCGCCACCCGCGCCGCGATTCTCGACGCGGCCCGAGCCCGGTTCGGAGCAGAGGGCTACGACCGCACGACGATGCGCGGGGTCGCGTCGGACGTCGGCGTCGACCCCGCAATGGTGATCCGCTACTTCACCAACAAGGAATCACTGTTCGCCGAGGCCGCGGAATTCGAACTACACCTGCCCGACCTCCACGACGTTCCGGCGGATCAGCTCGCGACCGTGCTGATGCCGCAGTTCTTCGCGGTGTGGGAGAACGACGGCGCGTTTCTCCCCCTGCTCCGCGCGGCGGCCGGCAGCCCGCGGGCCGCCGAAGCGATGTTGCAAGTGTTCGCCCGCCAGGTCGCGCCCGCCCTCGCCGCGGTGGCACCGGATCGTGCGGACGAGCGCGCGGCCCTCGTCGGGTCGCAGATCCTCGGACTCGCCTTCGCGCGCTACGTACTCCGGGTTCCGCCCCTGGTTGACATGACGCACGAGCAGCTGGTGCGGTGGGTCGGTCCGGTGCTCGAGTACTACCTCACCACCGGACCGCGCTAGCGCTCCCGGTGGTGCTTGCCGCCGTTCAGCATCCAGCGAGCATCGAGCTCACTCGTGCTGCGGCGGTGCCGCCTGATCGTGAACGACGTGATCGGCAATCGCTCGATGACGCTCGCGTCGGCCCGCGGATCGCCCGCGATGCCTTGTTCGAGAACGGAATACGCGGTGTGGTTGACCGAATGCACGGCCAGCCGGAGAGCGTCGAGCGCCGTCGGACGCGGCCCGAACGCGGCGAGCGTGTGACCGCCGTCCACCGCGGTTTCGACCACCGCGTAGAAATGCCAGTCTGCGCTCGAATCGCCAGTCATGATGCGCCTCACTCGTTCTGCTTCTGTGAGCTGTGCCATGACAGTATCGCGAGGGTACGACACGTTTCGGCGGCGCGGCGGTCAGGCCACGGACCGGCGTCCGATCCCGAACAGGTCCTGCGGGGCATCGATTCCCTTCAGCCGGTGACTGCCTGCCGGCTCACCCCAGAATTCGTCGGTGTCGAGCTCGTCGTAGAACTCGCCCGTCACGACCACCTCGTGTGACGGTGCGACCGCGACGACACGGCTGGCCATGTTGACCGGGCGGCCGAACCAGTCGCCGGCGCTCGGCACGGCCGTGCCCCAGGCGATCCCGGCCCGCAACGGTGGAAGCCCCTCGGCGCGCGCGGCCTGAACGAGGTCGAGTGCCGCGTACGCCAGCGCGTTCGGGTCGGGCGACACCATCATGACGGCGTCCCCGATCGTCTTCACCAGACGCACCGGCGGAACCAGAAGATCGGTGGCGAGGCGGTCGAGCCGCTCGGCGACCCGGCCCAGATCGGCGGGCGTCACCTGTTCCCCGAGCAGCGTGAACCCCACGAGATCGGCGAAACAGACCCCGACCTCCTGCGCACCCCGCAGGTGCAGATTCGAGTCTCCGGCGATCCCCACCGCATCGGACCGCAGTTGCTGGCGCAGATTGGTGGCGATGAGCTGGGCCAGGATCTGCGCCTCGAAGTCCGCGATGCGGCGCACCTCCACCGCGTACCGCAGTGCCACCTCGGGATGATCGCGCGTCGCCTCGAGACGCTCCTGCAGCAGCGCGTCCGCGGCGTCGGCGACCGTCCAGAGGTTGCGCCCCAGTACCCGGGCGGCTGCGAAGACTCCGCTCTCGTCGAGCCCCAGCTTGCGGTACTGCTCGAGTCCGCGCACGAGCGAGAGGTCGCCGTCGTTGTAATACGTCCCGTCCTCCGACGCCCCGCGGCCGATGGCCCGGAACCAGCGGCGGGCGTCGTCGACGCTGACACCGGTCATCTGCGAGATCTCGTGGATGCTGTAGCTGCCCTTCGGCGACAACGCATGCTCGAGCAGCAGGTGCGCGAGCCGGTTGTCCTGCGACGCGGCCCGAAGGTCGTCGATCGACACCCCCTCCTCGACCAGGGTGTTCAGCACCCCCATCCGCGCAGAGCGGTCCGAGCCACTGAGCCCGTCGAGGAAGCCGGCGCGCTCGAAATCGTGCAGTTGCGAGGGTCGCGGACCCGGGCGTCGGAGCGGGCGAGGCGGCGGGGACACCAGACGCCCCGTTCGGGGCGTGATCCGTCGGGGCTGTCGCGGGATGCGCACGTCCCCATCGTCCCAGGAACGACGTCGCCCTTCGCCGTAATCCTGCGAACTCACTGTCGCTCGGACCACGACCGAACTATATTCGGTATGTGCCGATTCAAAGTCTGTTGCTGGATGCCGCGGAGGGCCATTTCGCCCGTCGCGGCGTCCTCGCGACCCGCCTGTCCGACATCCGGGCGGAGGTCGGCGTCAGCGTGGGCGCCGTCTATCACCACTTCCCGAACAAGGAAGAGCTGTACATCCAGGTCTGGCTGCGCGCGCTCACCGACTACCAGGACGGATTCCGGACGGCACTCGTGGAATGCGCCGATGCCCGGTCCGGGGTGGAAGGCGCCGTCGTCCGCCACCTGCAGTGGGTGTCCGGCCACCCGCAACGGGCAACGATCCTCACCGCCCCCCGCCCCCCGGGCATCGACGAGCGTGCCGATTCCCCCAACGCAGTGTTCTTCCGGGACGTCACCCACTGGTGGCGGGTCCACGAGCACTACGGCACCGTCCGGCGACTCGACTTCGACGTGCTCTACGCGTTGTGGCTCGGTCCGGCTCAGGAGTACTCCCGCCAGTGGCTCGCCGGCGCCATGACCACCGATCCCACCGCGGTGGCGCCCGAACTGGCGCGCGCCGCGTGGAACTCGCTACGAAATCAGGAGTAACCGATGACGGTCGACACCGCACTCACCGCCGACACCGCACAGGCGGTGCTGGCGGCCCAGCCGTTCAGCGCCCTCGTCGGCGCGCGCATGACACAGTTCGGCGAGGGCGGCACCACCCTCGAGATCCCGATCCGGGACGAACTGCGGCAACAGAACGGCTTCGTGCACGGCGGTGTCCTGTCGTACGCCGCCGACAACGCCCTGACGTTCGCCGCGGGCACGGTGCTCGGCGCGAACATCATGACCGCGGGCTTCACGATCACCTACCTCCGTCCCGCCCAGGGCACGCTGCTCCGCGCGGATGCCCGGGCCGACGCGTCGACCCGGCGTCAGGCGTTGTGCCGTTGCGACATCTACGCGGTGCAGGAAGACGGCACGGAGGTGCTCTGTGCCGCCGCCCAGGGCACGGCGACGGTCAAGCAGCCCCGGTAGCCCGCCGTTCGGGATGAAACGATGGGACCATGGCTGACTTCGTAGACCGCGCAATCGTGGACAGGGCGCATGGGCGCATCAGCGGCCTGGTCCGACGGACACCCACGTTCCGCGCGGTCGTGCCGACCGCCCACGGCGCCGTACCGGTGATCTTCAAACTCGAGTTCCTGCAGTACGGCGGTTCGTTCAAGGTGAGGGGCAGTCTCAACGCGCTGCTCCACGCCGAGGAGGACGGCCGGCTCGACGACGCGGGCGTCGTCATCGCATCCGGCGGCAATGCCGCCATCGGCGCAGCCTGGGCGTCGCGGCTGCGGGGTGTGAAATGCACCGTGGTGGTTCCCGTCACGGCACCCGACGTCAAGATCGACAAATTGGTCGCGCTCGGTGCGGACGTCCGCAAGGTCGGTGAACGGTACTCCGAGGCCGCCGAGTACGCGGAAGAGCTCGCGACGTCCTCGAACGCCCTCGCCCTCCACGCCTACGATCTCCCCGACATCGTCGCCGGCGCCGGCACGATCGCCCTCGAGATCCAGGACGACGTCGCCGAGCCGCTGTCCTACGTCATCGCCGTCGGCGGCGGTGGGCTGCTCTCCGGTGTCGTCGCCGGCAGCAACGAGGACGACGCCATCTACGGGGTGGAACCGCGCGGCGCGGCGACGCTGCACTCCGCCGTCGCCGCGCGGCAACCGGTGGACATCGACATCGACAGCATCGCCGGCGACTCCCTCGGCGCCACCAAGATCGGCTCCATCGCCTGGGAGACGATCCGGTCGCGGCCCGTCTCCAGCCTCATCGTCGACGACGACGCCCTGATCGACGCGCGAACGCTGCTGTGGGAGGAGTTCCGGATCGTCGTCGAACACGGCACCGCGGCGGCGCTGGCCGCGATCGTCACCGGACAGCTCGTCCCCACTGACGACAAGCCGCTGTGCGTCGTCCTGTGCGGCGCCAACACGTCGCTGACCAGTTACTGATCCGGCGGAGCTGTCAGCCGCGCGGTTTCAGCCGGCTGTTCGGTAGCTCGGGCGCGGGCAGCGGATTGCCATCGTAGCCGTCGACAGTGCCGAACCGCGGGTCGACGGGTGCCGCTCCCCGGATCTCCGTCTGCCATTCGCGGCGGTAGCCGACGATGTCTTCGTGGCTTCGGCCGAGGAAGTTCCACCACATGATCACCTGCTCGCCGAGCGGTTCGCCGCCGAGCAGCAGCAGCCGGGCGCGCGTTCCGCCCGTGTTGCGCAGCGCCACCAGCGACTCGCCGGGCGGCTGGTATCCGAGTTCCGCCCACCTCAGCGTGGTTCCGCGCAGTTGCACCTCGCCCTCGTCGACGAGCACCCCGGCCTCGAAACCGCGCTCGATGTCGAGGGTGACGTCCGCACCCGGTTCCAGAAGGATCTCCGCACCGAGCAGCGGCGTGAAGGTGCGGACCGGCGACGTCGAACCCGCCGTGGTTCCGAGGAACACCCGAACGGTGGCGCCGCCCCGGACGACCGGATCGGGCGCGTACGTTTCGAAGGCGGGCTCCGCGTCCTGCGCCGACGCCGGCAACGCCACCCACAGTTGCGCGCCGTGCAGGATGCGCGTCTGCGGTGTCGACACCTCGGAGTGGGCGATCCCCCGCCCGGCGGTCATCAGGTTGAGTTCGCCGGGGCGCACCATCGCGTGCGAACCGATGCTGTCGCGGTGCTCGATCTCTCCGGTGAACAGCCAGCTCACCGTCTGCAGCCCGGTATGAGGGTGTGGCGGCACGTTCATCCCGCCCGTCGTCCCGACGTCGTCCGGACCGTAGTGATCGGCGAAGCACCAGGCCCCGATCAGCGAACGTTCCCGCTGCGGAAGGGTGCGCCGGACCGGCATCGCGCGGGGACCGCCGAGCGGGACCTCGCGGGCGCCCAGCACCTGGATGCCACCGCCGTCGGGGTGGGACTCGCACCGCTCTTCCACCGAATTCGTCTCCAGATTGCTCACTGCTCCATCGTGCCTTCCGTCAGTTCTGTGCGCCGCGAAGTTTCGTGCACAAGTCGGTGAGCGTGTCGAGTTCGTCGTCCGAGAGGGCGGGCCCGACGTGCCGCCGGATGCTCGCAGCATGCCTGCGCCCCACGGACTGCTGCCGGCGCGCACCCTCGACGGTCAGGGCGACGACGGTTCCCCTGCCGTCGCCGGGATCGCCTTCCCGGGTGACCAGCCCGGCGACGACGAGGCGCTCGACGAGCCGGCTCAGAGACGGCTGGCTGAGCAGGATCCCCCGGTTGAGGTCGTGCAGTCGCAGCCTGCGTCCGGGCGCCCGGCTGAGGGTGAACAGCACGTCGTACTCGCGCATGCTCAGCTCGTCCCACACGTCGTCGGCGGCAAGGTGTCGCATCACCGCGACCTGGGCGCGGAACAGGGCCTCCCACGCCTCGGTCGCTCGTTCGGTTCTACTGACGGGCGGCATCGACCGGCTCGCGATCGGACTTCATCGACGCGTGCGTCGGCGGGTTGTCGGGAACGCCGGCCGGTCGCCGGGCCGCGAACTCCTTGCGTAGCACGGGCACGACCTCACCGCCGAGCAGGTCCAGCTGCTCGAGCACCGTCTTCAACGGCAGCCCCGCGTGGTCGACGAGGAACAGCTGCCGCTGGTAGTCGCCGAAGAAGTCGGCGAACGTCAGGGTCTTCTCGATCACCTGTTCCGGTGTGCCGACGGTGAGTGGGGTCTGGTCGGTGAAGTCCTCGAGGCTCGGACCGTGGCCGTAGACGGGGGCGTTGTCGAAGTAGGGCCGGAACTCGTCGACGGCATCCTTGGCGTTCTTGCGCATGAAGACCTGCCCGCCCAGTCCGACGATGGCCTGGTCCGCGCGGCCGTGACCGTAGTGCTCGTACCGCTCGCGGTAGAGGTTGATCAGGGAGATGTAGTGCTCCTTGGGCCAGAAGATGTTGTTCGCGAAGAACCCGTCGCCGTGGAACGCCGCGATCTCGGCGATCTCCGGGCTGCGGATCGATCCGTGCCACACGAAGGGCGGGATGCCATCGAGCGGTCGCGGGGTGGACGTGAATCCCTGCAGCGGCGTGCGGAACTGCCCCTGCCAGTCCACGACATCCTCGTCCCACAGCCGGCGGAGCAGCCGGTAGTGCTCGAGCGCCAGCGGAATGCCCTGCCGGATGTCCTGACCGAACCACGGGTAGACGGGGGCCGTGTTTCCGCGGCCCATCATCAGGTCCACCCGCCCGTCCGCGAGGTGCTGCAGCATCGCGTAGTCCTCGGCGATCTTCACCGGGTCGTTGGTGGTGATCAGCGTCGTGGAGGTCGACAGGATGATCTTCTCGGTCTGCGCCGCGAGGTAGCCCAGCATCGTGGTCGGGGACGACGGCACGAACGGCGGGTGTGGTGCTCACCGGTGGCGAACACGTCGAGCCCGACGTCCTCCGCATGCTTGGCGATGGTCGTCATCGCCTTGATGCGCTCGTGCTCGGTGGGTGCGCGGCCGGTGGTGGGATCGGGCGTGACGTCGCCGACGGTGAAGATTCCGAACTGCATAGCTGTTCCTCTCGCGTCAGAACTCCATGCGTTTGCATGAACCTATTGCAACATTCAATCACTTCCCGCTATTCCGGAAACGGCCGAGGGCGGCAAGCGCAGTGCGCTTGCCGCCCTCGGCAACGTTCGGATCGAACCGGATCAGTCCTTCATGACCGGCAGAGCCGGATCAGTGCATCATGACCGGCAGAACCGGATCAGTCCTTCATGACCGGCAGAGCCGGATCAGTGCATCATGACCGTCGGGGCGCCTTCCGCCTCGAGATGCGGGTTGACCGACTTCTTCCGCGGCAGCATGAACGCCGGGATGAGTGTCAACGCGATCAGCACGGTGGCGACCAGGAACGTGTTGCCGAACGCCTCGGCGGCCTGACTCAGGACCTGGTCCACCATGCCGGGAGGCTCCTGCGCGGCAACCTCGGGCACGTGCTGCATCGCGACGGTCTGACTGTCGAGACCGCGATCGAGCAGCTGGTTGGTGAGGACCACCGACATGACCGCGGTACCGATCGAGCCTGCGGTCTGCTGGACGATGTTCATCAGGGTCGAACCACGCGCGACCTGATCGTTGGAGAGCGTCACGATCGCGGCGGTCATCAGCGGCATCATCGTGCAGCCCATGCCCATGCCCATCACGAACAGGGCACCCATCAGCAGCCA